>DASPXV010000030.1:0-37540 GCA_035637115.1 Vicinamibacterales bacterium | reverse complement strand
ACAAACTGATCCGACGCGAAGCGCTCCGGGGCGACGTAAAGCAGCCGGACCTGACCCGCAAGCGCCGCACGGCAAATCTCGCGGCGGCGCTCCGCCGGCAGCATCGAGTGGAGAGCGGCCGCCGGAATCCCTCGGCGGCACAGTTCATCCACCTGATCCTTCATCAACGAGATGAGCGGTGACACGACGAGCGTCGTCCCAGGCAGGATGACGGCCGGCAACTGATAGCCAAGGGATTTTCCGGAACCGGTTGGCATGACCGCAAGGACGTCGTGTCCCGCCAGCACCGCGTCGACGATCTCCTCCTGTCCGGGCCGGAAGTTCCTGTGACCGAAGTGCGTCTGCAGCCGCGCCATCACATCGACGATCGAATCGCACGCGAGAGCCATAGGACGACGACGATGGCATCGTCGCGGCGAGGATTCAATATGGCAATTTTTGCAACGCTGCAGCGGCCCGAAACGGCGCGGCCTCTAGCTGCGGAACTTGACCGCGCGACGCTGGACTCCGGCGGACAGTTCAACCGGTCTTGCCGCCTTGGAAATGTCTCCGCCTTCACGCGTCGATGGCTGCCTGAATGGCCGTCGTGCAGAGCATTGTGCCGTCTCCCTTTGCTCCGTACGCGGTGACGTCGTGAATGCGAACGCCTGCACCACCACTCGAAGAAGGCGCCTGCGCGGAGGCCCATCGCGGGACTGTCGTGAGTGCCGCCGCCGTTCCGAGCATTGCGCGTCGTGAAAGCTTTCGTTCGCCGCTGTCCGCCATGATCCGTCCGATCAGTTTGATGCCTTGCCCGGCGTCACAAGAAGGACGTCGCCGCGCGCCGTGTCGAACGTGAGAAGCGGACCTTCCATGCTCTTCCACCTCTCGCCGTTTCGATAGAGCGTGACTGGAGCGGCTCCCCACGGGTTACGCAGACGAACCGGCGCTCCTGCGAGCGAGCGCAGCTCGACGAACGCGACCTGGCCGCCGTGGCTGGACGAGCGAACCAGGAACGCGCCGCGCGCGCGAAGCATGAAATCC
Source organism: Vicinamibacterales bacterium (assembly GCA_035637115.1). GTDB lineage: Bacteria > Acidobacteriota > Vicinamibacteria > Vicinamibacterales > 2-12-FULL-66-21 > JAICSD01. The sequence goes on along the minus strand of DASPXV010000030.1, from coordinate 36,517 downwards.
GCATCCCAGTCCGCCGGCCACGCGGCAAAGACTCGGAGCACTGGATCGCCAGCGGGCGCGGCGGGGACGCTTTGCAGCAGCGCGAGCTGCAGCGCTTCCGCGGCGCGGCCGAGTCGCTGTGCATCGAGCGCCTGCGGGCCCTCGCGCAGCGTCATCCGATTCGCCAGGACCTGGCCGCCGCGATACGCCGTCTGCCGCTCGGCGTTCAGCGTGCGGATCTGATTGGGCACCAGGAACTTCGTCGCGTCCGCGCGACCGAGCGTCGTTCCCGCGATCGCGAGCTTCGAGAGGACGCCGACTGCTGTGTCCCGCCGGATGCCGTTGGGAAAGGCGCGATCGAACGTCGCATTCGCGGTCGCGAGCAGATCGCGATCGGGAGACTCGAGCGTCACGAGATCGAAGAACCACATCGGCAGACTGTTGCCATCGGGCGTGAAGCCGCGTCCGTTGACGACCGGCTTCAATCCGCGCACGAACACGCGCGGGCCGCCGTAGTCGGCCGGCCGCAGCGCGTCGGGATGATCGCTCGTCGGCAGCGGCGCGAGGTAGTCGAGCCGCTCGCGCCATTGATCCCGCAATGATGACTCCACGCCGAGAATGGCGCTCGCGCGAATCGCCGCGGCGAAGATCCCGCGCATCGCAGAGAGATCTTCGTCCGTGTCGCTCGCGCCCATCACCCCCTCGTTGCTGTTGACGTGATGGATGTGGTACTTGCCGTCTGCCCCCTTCGACATGTTGGGAAACGCGCGGTAGAACTCGGCGGCGCCTTTCAGCATTGGATACGCGCGCTCGCGCAGCCACGCTTCGTCCAGCGTGTACTCGTAGCGGCGCCAGTACAGATAGGCGACCTTCGCGGTCGTGCCCAGGATGTGCGTCACGGGCCCGAATGGTCCGAACCCCCGCTCGGTCGGAACCCACTGACCGTTTACCCAGTTGCCGCCGCCGATCCAGTTCCAGCGGCTGGAATGCCCATGCTTGTTCTGGGCGAATTGCACGAACCGTTGACTTCGCCGATCCCACGGCTTGCGGAGTAGATACAGGTCACGCATCTCCGCCGCGATGTCATCCGGGAGCGTTGCGAGACCGTCGAACCACACTGTCTCGGGAATGAAGATACCTTCGCTGCCCCATTGCTGCCGCGCGGCGGTCGCGGCGGCCTCCAACATCCCCGAGTACATCGAGAACACCGGATCGATCAAATCGAGGCGATTCGCCGCGAACAGCGCCTCGTAGTAGCAGCTCAGATTAGCGAACCAGTGCTGCGCACCCCATGTCCGCAGATCTCCCGCCGTGTTCCACAGCATCCCGTTGAACTTCGGCGGGAACTGTCCTCGCGACGTCGCCGCCATTAAATAGAGGTAGTAGTGGTAGTGCTGCGCGACGTAATCCGCCACGCCATCGGCGCTGTGGAGCGAGACCGCGCCGCGCTCCCAGAAGGCGTGCCACCAGCTCGCGTTCTCGGCGGCCAATGTCGTGAATGTCTTCGCGGCGGCGGCGTCCAGCTCGCGCAGCGCTTTCGCGACGACGTCCTCGCTGGCGTCGAGCGTCGCACTGCTCGCGATCAGGATGACGGCCCGGCCGCGCGCGGCGGGTGCGACCAGCCGCACCTCGGTTTCGTCGGCGAAGCGCGGCTGCGCGGCCCGCCCGAGCATCGCGATCGCCACGGCCGATTTCGCGACGTGACGTCCTTCGCGGAACTCCTGCGCGAGCACGATCCGCCCGTTCCGAACCAGGAGCTGTGAAGCGGCGGTGTGATTGCGCGTGCGAACCGTGACGATGTGATCCGCGATCATCTTCTCGATCTCGCCGCCGAAGTACTGCGAGGCGAAGCGGAGCATCCGCAGGTTGATCTGGATCGGCTCCGGCACGGCGCGACGATCGTCGAGCTCGATGGCGATGACGTCGCGTGCGTGCCACGCGAGCATGCGCGCCGAGATCCCGCGTCCCTTCATGTCGAGTAGGCCGTCGTACACGGAGAGACGCTGGTTGGTACTGCTCGGCGTAAACACGTCGTTTCCCGCGTGGGCGAGCTCGATATCCACGAAGCCGCAGCCACCCATGTAATCGGTGTTGCGCTCGACGAAGCTCTCGGTGTCGCGGTTCATCGGCTGCACGTCGACGCGGTTAATCTGAAACTTCAACGCCGCGGGTGTGGTCCACACCAGGCTGCCCATGCGGCCGTTGCCGAGCGGCATGCCTTCCTCGCTGCGCGCCACGGGCCCGTCGTAGACAAGATCCGCCTTCGAGACAAGAGCGCGGTAATCAAGCGCCGGTACCGCTGGCGGATTTGTCGACTCGCGGGGCGCCGCGGACAGCAGAATGCCGAGGCAGAGCGGAATGGCGGCTCTCGAGAGGCCGGTCAAGACACCGGAATTGTAGTGCTTTCCGATCTGGCAGGTCAGAGGCTTGTGGCGCGATCATCTGCCGTGACCGATACACCGGAAGATTTCGCCACCATGACCCGCTCCGCGACACGCCCAGGTATCGTGCAATGCTCCGGGGAATGAATCTCGCGAGGTGAATTGGGCTCGCACATGAGGTACGCCGACTGCAGCGGCGTCCGCCGCGCCGCGCATAGTTGACATGAGATCGTCCAGCCTCGTCTAGCGCAACTCGGATTGCGCGAGCGGCGTGACGCGGCCGGCCAGCAGAATGGTCGCGACGAGGCCGAGAGGACCGAGCACGCTGGCGACGACAAACACCGGCGTGTATCCCATCGCGTCCACGACCCTTCCCGTGCCCCAGTTGTAGAGCACGCTGGCGATGGCAGCTGACGTTCCGCCGAGGCCGAAGACGGACGCAACGGCGGACTTCGGAAAAAAGTCGCTCGGCAGCGTTTGCAGATTGTTGATCCAGATCTGGAAGCCAAAGAGAACGACGCCCATCAGGAGCAGCGCCATATACGGGCTCTCCACGCGCATCGCGAGAATGCCGGCCGGCGTCAGCAGCGCGCCGAATGCCATCACGGTTTTGCGCGCGCGGTCAACGGTCCAGCCCCTTTGAATGAGAAACCCTGACGCCCAGCCTCCACCAAGTGCTCCGATGCCGGCGCATAGGAATGGGACCCACGCGGACATGCCGATCTGCTGAAGGCTGAACCCGCGCGTCTCCTGGAAGTAGCTTGGCAGCCAGAAGATATACAGCCACCAGATTGGATCGGTGATGAAGCGGCCGACGACGACGGCCCAGCACTGACGGTAGGTGAGAAGCGTCATCCAGCCGGGACGCCAGGTCACCTGTTGCGGACCGGCGCCGGCGCGATCGGACAGGATATAGGCGCGCTCCGCATCGGTGATCCACGCGTGCTGCTCGGGCACGCGGTACAGAACGATCCAGAGCAGCAGCCACGCGAAGCCCAGCGCACCGGTGACCACGAACGTCGAGCGCCAGCCGTACGTCAGCGCCAGCCACGCAATGATCGGCGGCGATACCGCACCGCCGACCGCGGCGCCGGCGTTGAAGATCCCCATGCCGAGGGCGCGCTCGTTGACCGGGAACCACTCGCCAACGAGCTTGGCCGCGCCCGGCCAGTTGCCGGCTTCGCCGAATCCCAGCACGGCGCGGAAGACGCGGAACTCACCCGCCGTGCGCGCGAGGGCGTGCGCGATGGCGCCGGCCGACCATACGACGATGGAGAAGATGAAGCCGAGACGCGTACCGATCCGATCGTAGAGGCGGCCGGACACCATCTGGCTGATGCCGTACAGCACCAGGAAGCTGTTCTGGATCGCCGCGTAGTCTGCGTTCGACAGACCGAGGTCGGTGCTGATCGACGTCTTCAGCACCGACACTGTCTGTCGATCGATGTAATTGATGACGGTGGCCAGGAAGATCAAGCCGATCATCACCCAGCGCAGGCGCGGGATCTTCATCTGGTGTACATCCCGCCGTTGATCTCGATCGTTTCACCGGCGAGGAACGACGCGGCATCGCCGGCCAGGAACACGATCACCTTCGCCACATCTTCTGGTTCGCCGGCGCGGCCGAGCGGGATCGCCTTCACAGCGGCGGCGAACGCTTCCGGGCTGGTGAAGTCGCGGTGGAATGGCGTACCGCCGATCAGGCCGGGCGACACCGCGTTCACACGGATGCCATGCGGCGCGAGCTCCTTCGCCCAGGCTTTGGTGAGCGTGAGCACGGCGGCCTTGGCAGCTGCGTAAACCGACGCGCCCGGGCCGCCGCCGTTGTGCGCGGCGAGCGAGGTGAGATTGATCATCGCTCCCTGGCGCCGCGCGATCATGCCGGGCGCGACGGCCTGAGAGCACAGGAATGTGCTGAGCACGTTGACGTTCATGACATCGTGGAAGAACGCCTCGCTCATCTCGACCAATGAATGGCGGCCGACGATCCCGCCGGCGTTGTTGACGAGGATGTCGATGCGGCCGAACTCACGTTCGGCGGCCCTGACCGTGCGCGTGACGTCGGCGCTCTTCGTCAGATCCCCCTGCAGCACGACGGCGCGGCGGCCGAGCGCTTCGATGGCGCGGGCGGCGTCGTGCGCGCCGGCCTCATCGACGCGGTAGTGCAGCGCGACGTCGGCGCCATCGCGCGCGAGCGCCATGGCGGTCGCGCGGCCGATGCCCACCGCGCCGCCTGTGACCATCGCAACCTGACCGGTCAGTGCACTCATGTCGATCTCTCCTCGTTTGTAACTGCGGCGCGATCTATCCCACCCGGGGCGCGGCAAAGATCGGCGCCGTCACCAGCGCGGCCGCACCGCGCAGCCTCGGGTGATCAGGTGACGGCACCGCGGTGATCTCGATGCTCGTCGCGGCCGGCGCGAGCACGCGCGTCGAGAGGGCCTGACGGACCGTGGCTTCGAGCAGGTCCCACGCGGCGATGATCTCGCCGCTGATGAAGATGCGCGCCGGATCGGCGGCGTTGACGACCGACGCGAGCCCGAGACCCAGGTAGCGCGCCGTCGCCTGGAGCGCCGCTATCGCCTTGGCGTCGCCGCCGCGGGCCCTCGCAACCAGGTCCTCCACGGTGAACGATGCGATCTCCGCGGGGATCGGCATCCGCGGCGAGATGTCGCGGCCGAAGTACCGCGACAGCGTGGCGAGGTTCGAGACGTACGCTTCCCAGCAGCCGTTCGCGCCGCACGCGCAGGGAGGGCCATTGATGTCGAGCGGCGTGTGCCCGAACTCACCGGCCACGTTGTGGCGGCCGCGGACGATCTCGCCATTGACGACGAAGCCGATGCCGAGACCGTCCGAGACGGACAGAAAAACGAAATCGCTGCTGCGCCCCGCCTCGCGCCGCACGCCCCAGACTTGCGCGATCGCACAGGCGCGCCCGGAGTTCTCGATGTGCACCGGCAGGCCGCTCTCTTTCTCGAGCAGATCGCGCAGCGGCACGTCGCGCCACCCGAGGCGCGGGGCAAACGAGATGCACGCCCCAGTGGAGTCCACCATGCCTGGCACGACGAGGCCGATCCCTTCGCAGCGTCCGAGGTCCTTGTGATCCTCGAGAATGCGGCGGATGCGGGCGCCAAGCGTCTTGAGGAACCGTCCCGCGTCGCGCTGGGTGGGGAAGCTCGAGACGCCGACCACGGGCTCGGTCAGCAGGTCCGTCACCATCACAAACGTCCGGGTCGGCCGAACGTCCACGGCAATGACGGAGCGTTTGCGGGAATCGATGTAGAGGAACTTCGGCTTGCGGCCGCGCGCCGTTTCTCCTTTGGCCCCTTCGTAGAGGATGCCGTCAGCGATCAGGTCGTTGACAATCAGGCTGATCGCGCCGCGGCGCGTGCCCATCAGCCGCGCGAGATCGGCGCGGGAGACGGGCTGCCAGGCGCGGACGAGATTCAGCAGGATCTGCCGATTGATTTCCCTGGACGTGCCGCGATGCGCCACGCGCACGGGGGCGTGATGCACACGTTTCAACGCGGATGCCGATTGTCTGCTCAGAGGACAAATATGCGGCAGCGAACCGCGCCGGTCAAGTGCGAATACCGCTTCGAGCGGCTCTCCTGATGGGGAAGGAAAGCATTTGACAGCCGGCGACGCTGCCTATATTGTCTCTCGCTAAGACAAACTGCGAGGTGTGCTGTGAAAAAGACGACGCTCATTCCTGCGCTGGTCGCCATGCTCCTCGCGTTCCCACTGGCGTCGCTCGCCAGAGCCCAGGTCACCAGTGCCGCGATTGTCGGCACGATCACGGACTCGAGCGGCGGTGCGCTACCCGGCGCCACCGTGACGGCACGCAACGTGGACACGGGTTTCAACCGCGCCGTGCCCTCCAATGAGGTGGGCGCCTACCGTCTCGAGTTCCTGCCGATCGGCAACTACGTCGTCGAGGTCACGCTCTCCGGATTCAAGACGGTTACCCGCAGCGGGATCGTTCTCAACGTCAACGATACGGCCCGCGTGGACGCCGCCCTGTCGGTCGGCGGGGTCGCCGAAACGGTGAACGTGGACGCGGAGACGCCCGCCGTCAACACCTCCACGTCCGAGATCTCGCGAACCATCGATGCCGCCGCGATCCAGAGCCTGCCGCTGGTCGATCGCAACGTCTACACGCTGCTGGATCTGACGCCGGGCGTGCAGTCCAACAATAACGGCGTGGCGTCCGCGTCGTCGGGCACCAGCTCGCTCGTCCTTGGCTTTCCCGAGCAGCGCACGCTGATCAACGGCGGCGCCGACGGCGGGACCGGATCGGTGAACTACTACCTCGATGGCGGCATCAACATGACGGGATTGCGCAACACGGGCAACATCCTGCCCAATCCCGACGCCATTCAGGAGTTCAAGGTCCAGACCAACAGCTACAACGCGGAATACGGCCGCTTCTCGAGCGGCGTCATCAACGTCATCACGAAGGCAGGCACCAACAGGTACATGGGGTCGGCGTTCGAGTACGTGCGCAATGGGCACATGAACGCCAAAGAGTGGGGCTCCGTGCTGGCGACGCCGCCCCTCAAGCGCAATCAGTTCGGCGCGACGCTCGGCGGCCCGATCCAGCACGATCAAACCTTCTTCTTTGCGTCCTACTCGGGACTGCGCCAGACCACCAGCACGTTCCTGAATACGGCGATCGTGCCGACCGCTCTCGAACGGGTCGGCGACTTCAGCGCCTCGAGGACGCTGCCGACCGATCCGGCCACGGGCCAGACGTTCGCCTGCAACGGGGTCAGCGGTGTGATCTGCGCGAACCGTCTCGATCCAGTGGCAGTCAAGATCATCAACACCTACATCCCCACCGCGAACGTCCCAGGCAACATCTGGCAGGGATACGTGCCTAGTCCGTACGATACCGATGAAGGCCTGCTGAAAATCGACCACCAGATCAACGCCGCGCATCGTTTCAGCGGCAACTATTTCCTGACGACCGGCTCGAACACGGTGAAGGCCGGCACGGGCAACCTGCCTTGGGCCAGCCAGGAGTTCAGGTGGCGGCAGCACAACGTGAACTTGAGCGACACCTGGGTCGTCAGCACGCAGAAGATCAATCAGGCCTGGTTTTCGTTCAACCGCAACTACGGCGGGCGCAACAATCTGCCCGCGACATCGCTGACCGATCTGGGCTCGTCCGCCATCATCCAGGGCGCGCCCTCGCTGCCGCAGATCACCGTGAGCGGGTTCTTCACCTTGACCAACGCGATCGGCGGACCCAAGGCCGGCGGCGATTTCTATTCCGCGCGCGATGTCTACAGCTGGACGACCGGTCCCCACGCCATCAAGCTGGGTGGTGAGCTCTCGTACAACAAGACCGTCCAGGACACGCTGCTCAACAACTACGGCGTCTTCACGTTCAACAACAGCGTGACCAGGAACGCGCTGGCGGATTTCCTGATCGGCATTCCCAGCGCGATCACGCAGGACGCTCCCGTCACTGCACTCTGGAACAGCTGGTACGGCGCGGCGTTCCTGCAGGATGATTACCGCATCAACGGGCGGACGACGCTGAACCTCGGTCTGCGCTGGGATGTGCAGACGCCCGGCACCGATCCGCAAAACCGATTCACGACCTACGTGCCCGGCCAGAAATCCACCGTGAACCCGGCGGCGCCCGCCGGACAGCTTTTCTACGGCGACCCTGGCGTCGAGCGCGGCGTCATCGCGACGCGGTGGAACCACGTGTCGCCGCGCGCCGGCTTCGTGTGGGATCCCTTCGGCGATGGGAAGACGTCCGTCCGCGCCGCGGCGGGTCTTTTCTACGGCAGCATCTCGGGCAACGAGTGGAACACGATGACGAACTTCCAGCCGTGGTCCACGCGGTTGACTTTCACCAACATCAACTCGAAGACGAGCGCGACCGGTGTACCGCTGGGCGCATCGCTCAGCAATCCGTACAACGCCTTCGTCGGGGGCGCCCCGTTTCCGTACACAGGCACGTACACCACTGGCGGCGGTATCTTCGGCGTGTCGCAGGATTTCGAGTGGGCGCACGCCTATCAGACCAACGTCGGCGTGCAGCGCCAGATCGGCCGGGCGCTGGCGGTCGGCGCGGCTTACATCGGCACGTTCAGCCGCAACCTGCCATTGGGACGTGACGTGAACTACCCGGTCGTGACGCCGACCGCGACAGCGGCCGGTGCGAACATCCTCTCGCGGCGGCCCAATCCGGCGTACGGCGCCGTGCTGCTGCTCGACTCGGACCAGTACTCGAACTACAACGGCCTGCAGATCACGGCCAATCTGCGCCCTTGGCACCACGTCAGCTTCAACGGCTTCTACACGCTGAGCAAGACGATGACGAGTGCGCAGCTGCAGAACAACACCACACAGGGGCTGGCGCAGAACTACAGCAAGTTGAGTGACGAGTACGGCCGCGCCGATACCGATCAGCGCCACGTGTTCAGCACCAGCGTGAACTGGCAGATCGAGTACTACCGCGGCGGAAACGCCGTGCTGGAGAACGTCTTCAACGGCTGGACCATCTCGCCGATCATCAAGGTACGCAGCGGTCTGCCGTTCACCGTGACCAACGGCAACGTCGATGCGAATCTCGATGGCAATACGAACGATCGTGCGGCGCTCGTCGGCGATCCTCACATCGACCACCCGACGGCGGCGCAGTGGTTCGATACCGCCGCGTTCGTCCAGAACAAGGTGGTCACGGGCGTGGCCACGGACGGAAATTCGCCGCGCAATCTCCTCGATGGCCCCGGATACCGCGTCGTCGATCTCGCCCTGTCGCGCGACTTCCGGCTGCCAGGGGCCAAGCTGACGTTCCGCGCGGAAGGGACGAACGTCTTCAACATCGTGAACCTCGGACAGCCGGGCACCGCTGTGCCGTCGGGCGCGACGTCTACCACATTTGGCGTGATCCGCAGCGCGAACGCGATGCGCAGGCTGCAGCTCGGATTGCGCCTGACGTTCTGAGATACGCGATGATCGTTCGAGGCGATGAAGCGCCGACCGAGCCGGCGGAACCTGGCGTCACTCGTCAGGTGCTCGGCCACGATGCCGAACTGATGATGGTGCGAGTCACCTTCACCAAGGGCGCGGTGGGCCATCTCCATTCTCACCCGCAGCGGCAGGTGACCTACGTCGAGCGCGGCCGCTTCCGGTTCATGTTGAATGGCGGAGAGACCGAGATGGTCGCCGGTGATTGCTGGTTCGTGCCCCCGGACGCGCCCCACGGTGTAATTGCTCTCGAGGGCGGCGCGCTCATCGACGTCTTCACCCCCGCGCGCACCGAGTTTCTGCCCGGACGCGCGTCGTGATCGGCCAAAACGGGACCTGTCCCCGTTTTGAGGGCGTGCGAAACTGGACCTGTCCCCGTTTTGAGGGCGCCGGAAACGGGGACTGTCCCCGTTTCATCGTGATTTTCGCCCTGGTACTTCTGGCCGCCGCGCCGCCGGCCTTCGCCCGGGAGGCCATACCGACGTTCGAGTCGCTTCTGACGCACCCCGTCCATCTGAAGCCGGAACTGGTAGGGGTGCATCCGCGCGTTTTTGTGACCGCCTCTGAACTGGAGGCGTTGCGGAAGCGGGCGAGGACGACGCACCGCGCGGAGTGGCAGCGCGCGCTCGGCACGCTGGTGTCGTTGAACCGCGAGCCGGCGCCGCCGCCGGGATCGCAGGAGCGGCGCGCGCAGAACGACGTCGCGCTCCAAATCGCCGGGACGAGCCTCGCGTACGCGATCGAACAGGATCCCCGCTATCTCGCGGCGGCTAAACGCTGGACGCTGGCGGCCGTCGATTATGAGCCGTGGGGCTACACCTTCAACAAGCCCAACACGGATCTCGCGGCCGGCCATCTGCTGTATGCGATCGGGTGGGCGTACGATCTGCTTTACGATCGGCTCACGCCGGAGGAGCGCGATCGGATCCGGCATTCGCTCGAGCGTCACGCGGATCTGGTTTACGAGGCGTTCGCGCCGAAGCCAGACCGGCAGTTCAACTTCACGCAGAACCACGACTTCATTCCGACCGCCGGTCTCGCGGTCGCGGCGCTGGCGCTGATGGGGGAGTCGTCCAATGCGGAGAAGTGGGCGGCGCTTGCCCGCGCGCACCACCATCGCGCCGGTCAGCTGCTCAGTCCCGATGGCTTCTATTACGAGGGAATGGAGTACTGGATTTTTTCGGCCACGTGGCTCGTGCGCTTCCTCGACGTCTGGGAACACAGCACGGGCGAGAACCTGTGGGACAGCGGCCAGATCCGCAACTGGAAGTACATGATCGCGCACATCGTCATGCCGGACGGACAGAGGGTGTTCGACTTCGGTGACGTGTGGCAGGGGCCGCTGACGCGCGCGAACCAGGGTGATGACTTCGCGCGCGAGTACCCCACGGGCACGCTGAAGAGCAACTTCAACGTGCTCTATCGCGTCGCGGCGCGCCTGAAGGATCCGGAATCGCAGGCGATTGCGAGTCGTTGCGCGGCGTTCGGGCACACCAATCAGGAGGAGTGGTGGACGCTCCTCTGGCGCGATCCCGCGCTGAAGCCGTCACCGATGTCGGCCATCCCGACTTCGCACCATTTCGAAGACTCGGGAGTCGCATTCTTCCGCACCTCGTGGGACAGGAATGCGACGGCGTTTGCGCTGAAGGCCGGGCCACCCGAGGGGCATCGCGCCACGCGTCTGCTCGCCAGTGTTCCCGAGTGGCGGCTGAGCAGCGGGCATGCACATCCTGACGCGGGCAGCTTCATCATCTGGGCTGGTGGCCGGTACCTGACCGGCGACACTGGCTACGCGGGCCAACCGCAGGCCCGGCACCACAACACGATCACCGTCGGCGGCCAGGGGCAAGGGGACGAGGGGGACCACGACGTCTGGCGCTCGATGGACCACGCTGCACTCGACAGCATCCGGATCACCGCGGTGCAGGTCGAGGGGGCGGGCGTGCGCATCGAGGCCGACGCCGCGGGCGCGTACCTTCCCTCGACAGGGCTCGTGCGGTTCCACCGGACGTTTCGCTTCGACGGCCGCGATCGATTTGCGATCGAGGATGCGATCGAGATACGGCAAGTGAAGACGATCCAGTGGTTCCTGCACTCGGATGCGCCGATCGAGCCACGCGACGGCTCATTCGCGTTTGGCGGGACGCCGCCGTTGCTGCTGACGACGATCGCCTCGCCCACCGACGGGCGCACCAGTATTGAGAAGACGCGCCTCACCGCTCCCGGCCGTCCCGGGTCAATCACCGAAGGACCGCAGGAGCAGCGGGGCTACCATCTGCAACTGGAGACGCCGGCCGCCACGCGCGCCACCATCCGGGTCGACTTGAAGGTGGTCGGATCGCCGCGGTAGGCCACGGAGCCAAAAGGCCGGAAATGCGTCCGTTTCGTCCGCGGGGAGGTCCAGCTGACGCCGATCCAGCGCGTCAGATCAGGTGTATCGTGGGACTGTGCCCTCGAAACGCCGCGGCCCGATTCTCATCGCCGAAGATGATGCCGCCACGCTCGACGGGCTGATGGAGTTTCTCACCGAGTTCGGCTACCGCGTCGTGCCTGCGCGCGACGGCCAGGAGGCGATGAACTTCCTGCTCCGCGGTATCACGCCGATCCTGTTGATCGTCGACATCGGCATGCCGCATCTCGCCGGGGACGAATTACTCAAATACGTGCAGACGGATCCCGTGCTGCGTTTCGTCCCCGTCCTGGTCGTGACCGGCACCCCGGAACGCATTGGCCGGGCCGTTGCTGACGCGATCATCGCGAAACCCGTCAACCTCGTTTCCTTCCTGGCGCACGTGCGGCGATTGACCGCTGCACCTCGCCGCCACTCGGTTGACGCCGAGGTCACGCCGAAGCGCTAGACAGGCAGGGCGCGCATGAAGAAACATATTCTTCGCGCTCTCGTCATTTTTTGCAGCGTGTTCCCTGACGCGCTCGCACAGCAATCCCCGGCATGGTCGGACAAATCACCCCATAAGGTGCGCTTCGTGACGGTCGACAAGGACGTCCAGCTCGAGGTGCTCGACTGGGGAGGAACGGGGCGCGCCGTCGTGCTGCTTGCCGGTTCCGGCAACAGCGCGCACGTGTTCGATGACTTTGCGCCGAAGCTGTCGGACTGCTGCCACGTCTACGGCATCACGCGGCGAGGCTATGGCGCTTCGAGCCAGCCGGCGTCCGGTTACGACAATCAACGGCTTTCCGATGATGTCGTGCGCGTCCTGGACGAACTGCAGATCGAGCGGCCGGTGCTCGCGGGACATTCGGCCGCGGGTGGGGAACTGACGACGATAGGAAACCAGCATTCGGATCGGCTGTCAGGCCTCGTGTACCTCGACGCGCTCGGCGACGGGCGAGATTGGCCGGCCAGCGATCCCGCATACATGGCGCTGCTGCGCAAGCTTCCGCCCGGAGCTCCTCCGCCACCATGTCCGGACGATGGAACGCCGGCGGGCAGCTGGACGGCATTGCAGTGCCGCACGAAACTTCCCGCGTCCGAGCTGCACAATGTCTTCACGACGAATGGAGATGGCAGCGCGGGTGAGCACAAGACGCCCGGCTGGATTCATCGCGCGATGGGCGACGGCGACATCAAGCGTGATTACTCGCGCATTCGCGTCCCGGTCCTTGCCTTCTACGAATTCCCGCGAACCTCGCTCGACCAGTTGCGTGCCGATGAACCGAAGCCGCGCAACGACGAGGAAGCGAAGGCGCTGATCACGTTCGCGCTTGCACACAAGGCGTTCCTCGATCGGTGGACGGCGAATCTCAAACGCGGCGTGCCGACTGCCCGAATCGTCGATCTGCCCGCTGCCGGCCACTTTGTTTTCTTGACGAAAGAGGCGGACGTCCTGCGGGAGATGCGTGCGTTCATCGCTTCGACGCGTTGAGGCGGCCGCGCGAGGGTAGTTGCATGGCTCTCCCGGACGAAATTCGAACGGCGAGATTGCTTCTGCGGCGATGGCGCGCCGCCGATCGTGCGGCGTTCGCGGCGCTGAATGCCGATCCGCTCGTGATGCAACATTTCCCGTCGGTCTTGATCTCGTCGGACAGCGCCGCGCTCGCAGATCGAATCGAGCAGCACTTCGCCGAGCATGGGTTTGGACTGTGGGCTGTGGAAATTACCAGTGTCGTCGAGTTCGCGGGGTTCATCGGGCTGGCGATTCCACGTTTCGAGGCGCACTTCACGCCGTGCGTCGAGGTCGGTTGGAGACTGGCCGCGGATCACTGGAGTCGCGGGTACGCAACCGAAGGGGCGCGCGCGGCGCTGACGTTTGGCTTTCGAGAACTTGGGTTGTCCGAGATCGTATCTTTCACCACGCCGGACAATCGTCGCTCCCAGCGCGTGATGGAGCGAATCGGAATGACGCACAATCCCGCGGACGATTTCGATCATCCCGGTGCTCCCCAATCCCTTCGCCGCCACGTTCTCTATCGAATCGCCGCGAGAGACGCGCCCTGCTAAACTGTGCTCCTTCCAGCGACGCCGGGGGGAGGAAACAGATGAGCTTGATGGACTCGCCCGCGGCTGCTGCACGACGCGTCGATCGTCAGCCTCGAGGAACTTTTCGACGCCGCACGACTGCGCCCCGACTACGAGCGGAAGGGATGGAGCGCGCCCGGCGTCACGAAAGGCGCCATTCCAGGTCTGGAATTCCTGACGAAACTGACGCCCGAGGACAAGACGGCGCTCATCGCGTTTCTGCGAAGCCTGTGAAACCCGCATGCGCATGACTTCGCGTTCGTCGGTGATGAAGGTTGTGATCCCGTTGGCGCTGCTGGCAGGTGCCGGCAGTTGCGGCGGTGTTACCCCGACGAACCCGAGCTCGTCGGACGCGTCGCGCTACGACGGACAATGGAGTGGCGCGACTTTCCAGGGACGGCCGATTACGTTTACGGTGTCATCCGACCAGCAGGTGACCTCCATCACCGTTGAATACGGCTTCAATGGCTGTTCCGGGTCGAACACCTTCTCGAATTTGAGCCTCGCCATCGGCAACCCTCCCAATCCGTCATCGCCATCGCTCGGTCCCAGTTTCGGCTACGGATCGGGCGCGCCCGAGGGCGCGAATTACACGCAGGTCTACGGCACCTTTACTTCCAGCAGCACGGCCATCGGGTCCGTGATCTTTGGCGCGTATACAGGCTGCGGGACAGCCATTGGAGCGTGGAGTGCGACGAAGAATCATTGAGGTAATCGGCCTGATCGCCTTCCTGTTGCTGCCGTCGTCGGCCGCGAATGCCGACACGAACGACGAGGCGGCGATCATGCGGGTGATCGAAGAGCAGGCGTCGGCTTTCTGGGCGAAGGATTTTTCGCGCTGGTCCGACACGTGGGTCCACGCGGACTACGTCCGCCGCGTCGGTTGGTCGCCGACCGGAGGCGTCATCAGCGTTGAAGGATGGGATGCCATCGGCGGGGCGATGAAGAAGCTCATGACTGACAATCCCACGCCGAATCCGACGCCGGCGAAGCTCGTTCGTGATCACGTCAACGTTCGCGTCTACCAGGATGTCGCGTGGGTGACATTCGATCAACACGGTCTGGACACGGGCGAAGCGCGCTTCGACATGCCCGGGTTGAGCCACGAAACGCGCATCCTCGAGCGGCATGACGGCAAGTGGAAGCTGGTCTACGTCGGCTACGTACTCGCGGACAAGTCTGTGCGGTGATCATGGCGGAACTCAAGAATGCGTGGGGATACCAGGGGGAACAACATGGCCCTGCCCGTGGCGGACCTCGATGCTGCCAGGACGGAACTGACCATGGCGTTTGCGTCGGAGGGAATCAGATGGTGATATCGCAGGCTTGGATCTCGGCGTTCGTGTGCGCTTTCATGCTGTCGGCGCCGACGTTCCCGGCCGCTCAATCGAAATCAATCGAGATCGATCTCGCAGCGCTCGCACGGGCCAACAAGCTCACCGCAGGCAATCGCACCGTCAGCCCCCTCATCGAAGGGACGCGAAATGGTGTGCGCCTCAGCGCGAATGAAAGTGAACCCGTCGCGTACATTCCCGGAATGGAGCTCGCGGACGGCACGATCGAGCTCGACATTCGCGGCAAGGACGTGCAGCAACAGAGCTTCGTCGGAGTCGCGTTTCATGGCGTCGACGCGACGACCTACGACGCGATCTATTTCCGCCCGTTCAATTTCAAGACCGAGGACGCCGCGCGGCGAATCCGTGCTGTGCAATACGTCTCGCATCCGACGAACACGTGGCAGAAGCTGCGGACCGAGCATCCAGGACAATACGAGAAGGCCGTGAGCCCGATACCGGATCCGAACGGCTGGTTCCACGTGCGCGTCGTCGTCGCAAGTCCGAAAGTGAGTGTCTTCGTCGACGACGGGAAGGAGCCCTCGCTCGTCGTCGACCAGCTGAGTGCGCGCGGGAAAGGACTCGTCGGCCTGTGGGTGGGCAACATGTCCGGCGGCGACTTCGCGAACCTGAAGATCACGCCGCGGTAGCTGGTGCAGCGCAAACTTCCGCGTCCGATCGTCGCGGCAATTGACGCCAGCAAGATTCTTGGCATTCGGGCCGGCGCGCGCTCGAAGCATCGTTTCATCGGCATCTGGCCGGTCGTTCTCGATGGCCGGGTGTTCGGCCGATCGTGGTCGCTCAAGCCGGGCGGCTGGTATCGCACGTTCCTCGAAGATCCGCGAGGCACGATCCAGGTCGGCAATCGGAAGATCACGATCCGCGCCGTGCCTGTTCGTTCCGAACGCATCCGGGATGCCGTCGAGCGCGGATACAGCGCGAAGTACCCGACGCCCGGATCGCAGCGCTACGTTCGTGGTTTCCGCACGAAACGCCGCCGCGCGGCAACGATGGAGTTCAAGCCGCTGGAGCGATAATGGTGTCGACGGAGCGTGCCATGAGCAAACCCCTTGCGTGTGCCCTTTTGATCGCCCCGGACCAATCGTCGACGTCATCTCTATTTCGGCGTATTGACGGTAGCAAGGACGCATCGGCGACTTGTTAAGAGCGCGTTATGGTGGCGTGAAAGATGTAAAATCCGCTTCTGGGCCGGCTGCACGGGAGGCAATATGCTGGGCGGAAAAACGTGGGACCAGTGGATCTCGCAGTACGCGTTGAGCCATCAGCACCCTGTCAATCGCTTCTGCCACACGCTCGGGATCCCGCTGATCGCACTGTCGGTTCCCTTCTTCGTCATCGCCCTGTTCGTCCGCGGGTTCTGGCCAATTCCCGTCACGTTGTTCGTCGTCGGCTGGATCTTTCAGTTCATCGGCCACGCGATTGAAGGGAAGCCTCCGGAATTCTTCCACGACTGGCGGTTTCTGTTCGTCGGCCTGCGCTGGTGGGTCGCCAAGCTGAGAGGCCGGGCGTAGCGCGAGAATCAGATGACGGATCCCCACGCGAATATTCGCCGCGCCGCCGCGATTGCGCGAGAGGCCGGGCTGCACGGCGCGGCGGCGGAGCTCGAAGCCTCGCTCAACTGCGCCTACACCACGTCTTCAGAAATGGTCGGAACGATCGGCTTGGCGGTGCGCGTGTTCCTGGAAAAGACGCAGGGCCGCCTCGCGCCGGAGGCGGCACAATTGCTGGACGAGTGCCTGCAGGACGTCGCGAACGTGTGGCCGCGACGCCTGGGCATCTGGCTCGTCGCGATCGCGTGCGCCTTCGCGAGATAGGCTGTCACATCGGCGGAGAAAGATCGTTGTACTGCGCAGGAGGCGCCGATGTTCGTTCTCGCACGGGCCATCACCTACGCTACGTTCTTCGTGGGCTTCATCCTCATCGCGCTGCCAGAGCGCGTCATCAACGCATCCGGGGTGAGTGCACCTGTGACGGCCGGCGCGTGGCACATCGCCGGCATCATCGTCGGCGGATTCGGGGCAGTGCTGGCGACGTCGTGCATTCTGACGTTCGTCTTCATCGGCCGCGGCACGCCGGCGCCGTTCGATCCGCCGCAACGCCTCGTCAATCGCGGACCCTACGCGATCCTTCGCAATCCGATGTATCTTGGAGCCGCGATCGCAATGACCGGTGCCGCGCTTTATTACCAGTCACTCGCGCTGGCCGGCTACGTTGCGGCGTTCCTCATCGTGACGCACCTCTTCGTGATCGGCTACGAGGAGCCGACGCTCCGGCGCATGTTCGGCCGCGAATATGAGGACTACTGCCGGCAGACCCGCCGATGGCTGCCGCGAAGAGCAACGACATGAACGAGCTGGTTGAATCGATCCGGGCGGAATACCTTCGCTACAAGGCGCTCGCAGAAGCGGCGCTGCGCCAGGTCACTGACGACGAGTTGTCCGCGCCTGTTCCGAACGGCGGGAATTCGTTCGCCATCATCTGCTGGCATCTATCCGGCAACCTCCGGTCGCGCTTCACGGATTTCCTGACGTCCGATGGGGAAAAACCGTGGCGCAATCGCGAGAAGGAGTTCGACGAGCGCACCGTTTCCCGCGCCGAGTTCATGACGAAGTGGGACGAGGGCTGGGCCGTCCTGCTGTCCGCGCTCGACGGCCTCACCGACGATCACCTGCGCACCTCTGTCACGATTCGTGGCCAGTCGCTAAAGGTGCACGAGGCGCTCCATCGCTCGCTCGCGCACGCGGCGTATCACGTCGGCCAAATCGTTTTTCTGGCGAAGTCGCTGCGCGGCGACCGGTGGACGAGTCTGAGCATCCCGCGCGGGCGCTCGCAGGCGTACAACCAGAACGCGCGCTTCGAACGCGCATCTGCGCATACCGACGCACTCCGGGGAAAGAGCGGCACGTAACCGGCGCTGACTTGTGGAGGCGCGACCCTGCGAATATCCTTGCGCACAGCACGGCGCTCGCCATCGCGATGGTCACGACCGTGCCCCAGCCTAGGAAGGCATGCTCACACTGATTCTTACGTGGCTGCTCGTTGGAACGCTCGATATCCTCTATGCGATCGGGTTCTCGTACTGGCGCAGCGGGACGACTCCGCAACGATTGCTCCAGGGCGTGGCCGCCGGCGCGCTCGGACGTGACGCCGCATTCGCAGGTGGCGCCGGCACCGCGGCCATGGGACTCGGGTTCCATTACTTCATCGCGTTCACGATCACACTGATCTTCTTCCTCGCCGCAAGGCAGCAGCACGCGCTGGTGCGGCACCCGGTGATCGCCGGATCCCTTTTCGGCATCGGCGTATATCTGGTCATGAACTTCATCGTCATCCCGCTGTCGAAAATCGGCGCGCGGCCGTTGCCGGCGGCGATCGTGATCGTCACGAGCGTCCTCGTGCACATGTTCGTCATCGGCACGCCGATCGCGCTCGGCGCGCGCCGCGCGCTCCGCTGAGGCACGAAACCGGCTCGGCGTATACTGGCGCACCGACAAAACTCTCTGGAGGACGAGATGACCGGATTGTCCGCGTTGTGGCTCCCCATCCTGGTGTCCGCCGTATTCGTCTTCGTCGGCAGTTCGATCCTGCACATGATGCTGCCCTGGCATAAGAGCGACTACGGCGCTCTGCCGGCCGAAGACAAGGTGCTGGACGCGTTTCGATCGTGGTCAGTCGCGCCCGGCGATTACATGGCGCCGAGACCGTCGAGCCGCGAAGACATGCGGTCCCCAGCGTTCATGGAGAAGATGAAGAAGGGCCCCGTGCTCGTGCTGACCGTGATTCCGGGCGGCGGTTCGTTTGCGACCAATCTCGTGCTCTGGTTCTGCTACTCCGTGGTGATCAGCTTCTTCGCCGCCTATATCGCGGGACGCGCGCTGCCGCCCGGCGCGCACTACCTTCAGGTCTTCCGCTTCGCCGGCGCGACGGCATTCATCGGGTATACCGCGGCGCTCTGGCAGATGTCGATCTGGTACCGCCGATCGTGGCTGACGTCGTTCAAGTCGACCGTCGATGGACTGATCTACGCGCTGCTGACGGCCGGGACGTTCGGCTGGCTCTGGCCGCGGTAAGCCTGTACCTGCGCGCTAAAGCGTAATCACGCGACCGGTCCGCACCGATTCGTCCGCGGCGAGCACTATCTTCAGACTCTTGACCGCGTCGTTCATGTGGGCGGACAGGTCCACGTCGTCCTCGATCGCCTTCAAGAGAAAGCGCTGCTCGCGCTCGCAGAGATCGTCGTGTGACGGCTCGTCGTGCGTCGAGAACCGCTCGTCGGCGCGCGCGAGCGACCCATCCGCGGCGAGCGCTGAATGGTGCAGCAGGATCTGGTTGGTCTGCGTGTGCGCGTTGATGTCATCGGATTTCACCGGATCGACTCCCGCGGCAAGCACGATGGATACTGATCCTTTCGGTCCGATCACGTCCTTCACGAAGAACGCGGTCTCGCTCATCATCGGTCCCCAGCCAGCCTCGTACCAGCCGACCGACTTGTCGTCGAAGGTCACGTGCAGGTGGCCATAGTTGTACATCCCGGCCGGCAGATCATCGGCCAATCGCGCGCCGACCGCGTGCACCGACACCGGCTTCGCCGGCGTGATCTGGCACCAGATGTCCACGTAATGGACGCCGCAATCGACGATCGGCGAGAGACTGTTCAAGAGGCGCTTGTGCGTCTCCCAGTGCGGACCGCTGGACTGCTGGTTCAGATTCATGCGGAACACGAGCGGCGTTCCCAGCGTGCGCGCGATCTCCACGAACTGCAGCCACGATGGATGGTGGCGCAGGATGTAGCCGATCACGAGCTTCCGCCTGGTCCGCACGGCCGCATCGACGACGCGCTGCGCGTCGGCCGCGGTTTCCGCGATCGGTTTCTCGACGAACACGTGCGCACCTGCTTCCATCGACGCAATCGCATAGCTCGCGTGCGTGTCTGGCAGCGTGTTCACTGAAACGACGTCGGGCGCCGTTGCGCGGAGCGCTTCGTCGAAGGAGGTGAACCGCGGGACGTCGGCGAGCGGCGCCGGCAGCGCGAGCGTCGCCGCTCCACGCGAACAGACGCCTGCGACGTCGAACCCCTCGATGCGCGAGTACGCGAGGGCGTGGCTCATGCCCATGTTGCCGAGCCCGACGACGAGAACGCGCCGCGGTTCAGTCATGCAGATCGCTCCGGTACTCCATGCTATGTTGTCCCCATGAAGTTTGCCCACAAGATTGCTCCCTGCCTCTGGTTCGACAAGGAAGGTGAAGACGCGGCGAAGTTCTACCCGTCGATTTTCAAGAACTCGAAAATCACCGACGTCTCTCACTACGGCGAAGGCGGAAAGGAAATCCACCGGCAGAAGCCCGGCTCCGTGATGACCGTCGCCTTCGAGCTCGACGGCCAGCCGTTCACCGCGCTGAATGCCGGACCGCTCTTCAAGTTCAACGAGGCGATCTCGTTCCAGTGTTCTGCGACACGCAGGAAGAGGTCGATCACTACTGGAACAAGCTGACCGAAAGTGGCGATCCCAAAGCGCAGCAGTGCGGATGGCTCAAGGACAAGTTCGGCGTCTCGTGGCAGATCGTGCCGAGCATCGTGCCCGAGCTGCTGCGCGACCAGACGTCCGGCAGCGGCCAGCGCGCGATGGAAGCGATGATGCGCATGAAGAAACCGGACATCGCCGCGATGAAGCGCGCGTACGAGGGAAAGTGATCGGAGCCTCAGTTCTCGGACTCGCGATGGCGGCAACATTGACGGCCGCGGTCGCGAGCGCGCAACAGCAGGCGCCGATGCCGATCCAGGACGGACAGGTCCTGCCCCTGTGGGCTGGCGGCGCGCCCGGCGCCCTTGGCACCGCCGACGCCGACGTGCCGGCCATCACCGTTTTTCTGCCGCGGACGATGACGCAGAACACGCCCGCGATGATCGTGTGCCCGGGCGGCGGCTACGTGGCGCTCGCGGCGAACCACGAGGGGCGCCAGGTCGCGAGCTATCTGAATTCGCTCGGCGTGGCGGCGTTCGTGCTCCGCTACAGGCTCGGGCCGCGCTATCACCACCCGATCGAGCTCGGCGATGCGCAGCGCGCGATTCGCACCGTTCGCACCCACGCTGCCGAGTGGCGGATCGACCCGGCGCGCATCGGCATCATCGGATTCTCGGCCGGCGGCCATCTGGCGATGACCGCGAGCACCTGGTTCGATCCCGTGAGCGCAGCGTCCTCCGACGCCGTCGATCGCGTGGCGAGCCGTCCGGACTTCGCCGTACTCGGTTATCCGGTGATCTCGATGACTGCGGCGTGGACGCACAAGGGATCCCGGCGAAATCTGCTCGGCGACGATCCGGATCCGGAGCTGGCGAAGCGGTTGTCAGGTGAGCTCGCCGTCACGAAAGATACGCCGCCGACATTTATCTTCCAGACGAACGAAGATACGTCGGTACCGGCCGAGAACGCGACGCACTACTACCTGGCGCTGCGCCAGGCCGGTGTGCCCGCCGAGATGCACGTCTTCGAGAAGGGACCGCACGGCGTCGGACTCGCGAACGACAATCCCGCGCTGTCGGCCTGGTCCGCGCTGCTTGCGAACTGGCTTCGCGTGCGTGGCGTGATCAAGTAAGGCTGCGCGAGACAAGATCAAGTGACGCTTCGCCTGACAAGATCAAGTCACGCTTCGCGTGACAACATCAAGTCACGCTTCGCGTGACAAGCGGCTCGGCGCCACCGCCGGGCCACGTGAAGCGATACGTCGCCTCCCGCCGGACGTTCGCCACGATCGCCGGACGGAAGCAGGCCACGCACGTTCCCCGTTGGTGCCGCACGCTGGGGTAGACGACGCCCAGCGCATCCTGATCCAGCAACTGTTCGGCGAGCGCCTGCGAAGCCTTGTAGCTGCGCGGATCGAGGCACGATCGAAACGCGGGCGCGCCGCGCAGGTCGTGGAACTCCGCGCTGAAATCCGCAAGGTAATCGTCGTAGGTCACGATCTCTTCATCCGTCCAGCTCACCTCGGACAACTCCACGCTCTTATGGAACGCGACCTCCGCCTGCGCGGTTTCGAGGGCGAAGCCCGCATACCACGCACCCCGCTCGGGACCGTTGAAGCGCGCGCCGAGCGGATGCGGATGGCAGAACGCCGCGTTGACGACGTGCGCGTGCGGGACGCCGGAGACCATCTCCTCGATCCCGATTCCCGGAAACCGCTGGTGCTCGGCGAGCAGGCGATCGTTGGTCGCGGCATCGAGCTCGAAAATCGCCTGCAGGTGCTCGTCGTCATCCGCGATCCGTACGAGGACGCTGTCCCCCGCGATCGAATGCCGGGACGGAACGAGGCGATGCGTGTCGAACTGACGGACGAGCGTGGTCGGCGGAACGCGTATCAACCGGCCCTGCGCGCGTCGAGCAGGCGCCGGACGTTCTGCATCGCGGGCAGGCCGCCGCGGATCATGTACTCGAGGGGCGTCAGGCCGGCAAATAGCGGGTTGCTGTTCGGACGCTGGATCCACGCGTCGGCGAGCGGCTCCGAGTGGAGCACGCCGAGCGCTTTGAAGATGCCGATCACGTACGAGATCCGCGTCAGCCGATCGGCGTCGAGGGTGCGCGCGGGGTTGCGCTTCATCTCGTAGAACGGACCGTTGGTGACGCCGCCGAGGAGCGCGCGCGCGTCCTCGTCGCGCACCTTCCATCGCGTCATCGTGTTGAAGAACGCCTTCAGCGCGGCCGGGCTGAGCCGCTCGCGCGCCTCGCGCGATCCGAGGTCGACGAGCGGCGGTGGCTGGTAGCGGGTGGCGGGATAGCGCCGGACCGGTTTTCCCTGATGGGACATGGCTGACTGACTCCTAATTAGGACTTTATTGACTCCTGATAAGGATGTCAATCCCTCTGGAACTTTTCCCCTTGACGGGTCGTCGATACCAGGCACACAGTAACACTGTGCTATAGCAGTAGCACAGTTGGGCTGCTGATGCTGTTTCATTCGAACCCGTCGCTCGGCGTTCCCATTTACCTCCAGCTGATGGAGCAGGTGAAGCACGCGGTCGAGACGGGCGCGCTGCGGCCCGGCGACCAGTTACCCGGCATCCGGCCGCTGGCCGAGGAGCTCGTGATCAACCCGAACACGGTCGCGAAGGCGTACCGCGAACTGGAGCACGAGGGCATCGTCGAGCTCCGTCACGGCGCAGGCGCATTCATCGCCGGCGCGGCTCGCGACAAGAAGCTCACCGACAAGGTGCGCGCGGGCCAGGGGGTGATCGCCTCGGCAGTTGACAAGCTGCGCCGGGCGGGGCTGTCGGAGGACGAGATCCGGCGGCTGGTGGAAGCGGAACTAGCGGCGAGAAAGACAGGAGGGGACGTTGGCTGATGCGCTCGCGATCCACGCGGACGACCTGCGGAAGAATTACGAGGGAACCGAGGCGCTTCGCGGGCTGACGCTGCAGGTCCCGCCCGGGTCGCTGTTTGGATTTCTCGGCCGCAACGGCGCCGGGAAAACGACGACGATCAAGATCCTGCTCGGGATTGCGCGCGCAACGAGCGGACGCGCCCGCGTGCTCGGCGTTGCGCCCGACGGCCCGGAGGCGGTCGAATTGCGCCGGCGCCTCGCATTCGTCAGCGAGGACAAGGAGCTCTACGACTACATGACCGTCGAGGAGATGATCCGCTTTACCTCGCCGTTCTTTCCGAAGTGGCGAACGGACGTCGAGCAGCAATACCGGCGGCAATTCGATCTCCCCGCCGACAGAAAGGTAAAGGCGCTGTCGCGCGGCATGCGGACGAAGCTCGCCCTGCTGCTCGCGCTCTGCCGCGGCGCCGAGCTGTTGATCCTGGACGAGCCGACGTCGGGGCTCGATCCCGCCGCGACCGAAGAAATGCTGCAGGCGCTCGTCGGCCACGTCGCCGCCGGCGAGACCACCGTCTTCTTCTCCTCGCACCAGATCGCTGAGGTCGAACAGATCGCCGATCGCGTCGCGATCATCGATCGCGGCGTCGTCGTTGTCGCCGGCGCGCTCGACGATCTGCGCGAGTCGTACAAACGGATCCAGCTGGTGTTCGACGGCGAAGCGCCCGCGGTTGCGTTTCGGGCTCCCGGCGTGCGGCGCGTGCGCCGGCGGGGCCGCGTGCTCACGCTGCTTGCGTCGGATGGCGCGGACCTTCCTCTTGCGGAGGCGCGCGCGCTCAATCCCGTGTCCGTCGACGTGCTGCCCGTCTCGCTGAAAGACATCTTCCTCGACACCGTCACGACGGAGGATTGACATGCTCTGGTACAAGGCGTGGCTCGAAACGCGGTGGCGCTTCTTCATCGGCTTGGCGGTGCTCATCTGCTCGGCGGCGGGCGCAGTACTGACCTATCCAAAGGTGCTCAGCCTGCTGCCGCTTGTGCCCACAGTCGACGTCGGCGGCGAGCTTGGACGGCGCGTCCGTGAGGCCGTCGAACTCTCGCGTGAATATCGCGGATACATCTGGTTGCAGGCGTTCCGGCAGAACCTGGCACAGACCGGGACGCTGTTCGCGGTGCTGCTCGGCACAGGAGGACTCGTATCCGGGACCTCGTCGCTGTTCACGCTTTCCCTCCCGGTCTCGCGCGAGCGGCTGGTCGGCGTGCGCGCGGCGACCGGATTGTGGGAATGGCTGCTCCTCGCGCTCGTTCCCTCGCTCGTGATTCCGCTCCTGTCACCCGCAATCGGACAACACTATGACGTCGTCGCCGCGCTCGTGCACGGCCTGTGCCTTTTCGTTGCGGGCGCGACTTTCTTCAGCCTCGCCGTGCTGCTCTCGACGATGTTTGCCGATCCATGGCGTCCGTCGCTGCTCGCGCTGTTCGTCGCGATTGCCCTCGGCGTGGCCGAGCAGATCTCCCGCGTAACGGCATCACATGGACTCTTCGCCGTCATGAGCGGCGAAGCGTTCTTCCGCGCCGGCCAGGTTCCCTGGGTAGGGCTGCTGCTCAGCGCGGCAGCGTCGGCCGCGATGCTGTACGGCGCCGCCTTCAATCTCGCCAATCGCGATTTCTAAAGAAAGGAAAGATCCATGTTCATCACCGCGCTGCTGTTGGCTGTCCAGGCCGTCACGAGCCCCGCCGGTCACTGGGAAGGCAAGATCGAAATCCCCGGACACGAGATGGGTATCACGCTCGATCTCGACAAGCGGAAAGACGGCGTCTGGATCGGATCGGTCAGCATCACCATGTCGACATCGATCGATGTGCCGCTGGCCGGCATCACGATCGAAGGGGCATCCGTGAAGTTCACCGCCACCCTTCCTGGAAAGACGTCGTTCGAAGGAAAGTTGTCCACCGACGGGAACGCGCTCTCCGGCCTGGCGTCGAGCATCGACGGCAGTGCGCCATTCACGCTCGCACGCAAGGGAGAGCCCGCCGTGAACGTGCCTCCCCCGAGCAGCGCCTTACCGGCGCAGTTCGCCGGAACTTGGGCCGGCAGGCTCGACGTGAACGGGCGTACCGTGCGCGTTGTCGCGAAGCTGACCGCTGCCGCCGATGGTACCGCCACGGGAACGCTCGTGAGCAGCAATGACAGTGCGATCCAGGAGATTCCGCTCTCGACGGTGACGGTCAAGGACAACGCGCTGACGCTCGAGTCGCGGGCCGTCTCGGGCATCTACCGCGGCACGCTCGGTGCCGGCGGGGATATCACGGGCGAATGGTCGCAACGCAACGTCTCCGTGCCGCTGACACTGCGCCGGCAGTAGCTCGACGTATACTGCCGGCGTCCAGGAGACGTCCAGCATGAACGAGTATTCGCGGCGCGGCGTTGGCTTTGGTGTGGCGCTCGTCCTGACGGTATTGTCGGCACCGCTCGCGGCCCAGCAGAAGTCCGCGCCGCCGGCGAAGAAGAATCCGCTGCTGAAGCTCGTGGAGCCGTGGCCCAGCCCGGAGAAGCTCCGCGACCGTCGACTCGATGCGGAGGCGAGTCCGCTCTTCGCGTCTGTTGAACCGCTGTCGGTCACGCTCGTCGCGGATTTCAAGGCGATCAATCGCGACCACGATCCGAACAGCAAGCAGCGGTTTCCGGGAACGTTGAAGCTGGAGGCGGGCGCGGACACGCCGGGCATTGACGTCCAGATCGGCGCGCGCGGCCACGTCCGGCGCATGGCCAGGACATGCGACTACGTTCCGCTCAAACTCGAGTTCGTGAAGAAGGCGACCGCCGGCACCGTGTTCGCGAAGCAGGACGCCCTGAAGCTCGTCGTGCAGTGCGCGGGCGGCGGCGAGTTCGAGCAGTACATCCTGCGCGAGTATCTCGCCTACCGGATCTTCAACATCCTGAGCCATCGCTCGTACCGCGCGCGCCTCGCGCGCGTGAGCTACGTCGATCGCGCGTCCGGCAAGTCGGCCGGCACGAGGATTGGCATGTTCCTGGAGGATGACGGCGACGTCGCGCGGCGCATGGAAGGACGCATCGTCGAACTGCAGCGTCTCCTGTTCAACGATCTCGATATCGACACGCTCATGCCGATGATGATCTTCGAGTACATGATCGGCAACACGGACTACTCGATCTATGCATTGCACAACGTCCGCATCGTCCAGCGCCCCGACAAGTCGCTGCATCCGGTCCCGTACGACTTCGACTTTTCCGGTCTCGTGAACGCGCCGTACGCGTTGCCCGCGCGCGGACTGATGCTCAAGACCGTGGTGGATCGGATGTATCGCGGTCCCTGCCGCCGGCAGGAGCAGGTCGATCCGATCATCGCGAACTTCATCGCGAAGAAGGATCTCATCAGGGCGCTGCCCGACAGCATTCCCGGCATCAATCGCCAGTCGCGCGACGACGCGCGCAACTACATCGACAGTTTTTACGGGTCGATTCGTTCGACCAAGGACATCCGCGGCCTCTTCGTGTCCTGCTCGCCGAAACCTACAATGTGAGTGTCGTGAACGAGCTGAGCTGGAACTGGATCCTCCTCGGGGCTACCGTCCCTCCCGTCATCGCGCTGCTGGTCGCGTTTCCCTTCTGGTGGAAGGAGCAGCCGATCTTTGGCAATCTGGCCGGAACGGGCGTCATCTTCGGGGCGGCATTCGCGCTGATCATGCGCGAGCATTTCACGATCGAGCGCATCGTGAACGCGTGCCTGGATGACGGACTGCCATGCTTTCCAAATCCGCCGGCGTTCACGCGTTACGCGATCTATGCATTCGTGGCGCTGTTCGAGGTGATTGCGTTGTTTCTCCTGAGCCTCAGGGTCGAGCACAAGCGGCGCCGGCGCAGCTACTCGCCCGAATGGCGGTGACCCCCGGGGGGTCAGGTCTGCAAAATGACCTTCGCAGGTGCCAGGTCTCTATCGCCCGAATGGCGGTGACCCCGGGGGTCAGGTCTGCAAAATGACCTTCGCAGGTGCCAGGTCTCTACCGCCCGAATGGCGGTGACCCTGGGGGTCAGGTCTGCAAAATGACCTTCGCGGGTGCCAGGTCTCTGGGAACAGGCGACCCGGAGACCTGACCCCGGTCAGGGCCGATTTACAGACCTGACCCCAGGATCCGGGCGCGTACGCGCGCGGGTTTGGTCAGCATCTGGCCTGCGACGTCGACGGTCACGGTGTAGTCACCGATCGCAAGCGGCGTCACACTCGGCGCGGCGCCGCGACCGCGCCCGCCGCCTCCGCCAAGTGGGACGAGCGCACGATTCAAACCGCGCTTTGCGGGTCCGTCCATCTCACGCACTACCTTTCCGGTGAAGTCCTTCACGCTGATCTTTGCCGTACCCGTCGCGTCTGACTTGAGCAGGTAATTGATCACCAGCGCTTCCGGCTCGTTCGGAATCTCGAGGTACTTGTCTCCGAACAGGTGGTAGTTCATGCCCTGCGTACTGAAGCCGTAGCGGGCGCGCGGCTCGATGTCGAACAGGTGCGCGGGTGCATCGAGCACGCGCGACGACAGCTCCTGCAGCGGCGTAATGTCACCCGTCCAGAACGCGCGCCCGTAGGTGCCGAGCACGAGGTCGTTCTCGCGCGGATGGATCGTCAGATCGTGAACGGCGACTGTGGGCAGGTTTCCCTTCAGCCGCGTCCACACAGCGCCGCCGTCGATCGATACGAACACGCCGATATCGTTCCCGACGATCAGCAGATCCCTGTTGCGTCGGTCCTGCACGACGACGTTGATTGGTGCCTCCGGGAGGTTGCCTTTGATCGCGGTCCACGTGCGCCCGAAATCAGTCGTCTTGTACAGGTAAGGCGCGAAATCATCGTTGCGGAAGCCGCTCTTCGACACGAATGCGGTGCCCGCATCATGCCGCGACGCGAAGACCCGACTGACCCATCGATCAGCGGGAGCACCCGCGGCGGTCAGCGACGGCGTGATGTCTGTCCACGCACCGCCATGATTCTGCGTCAGCTGCAGCTTCCCATCGTCTGTCCCGACCCAGATCGTCCCGGGACGCAGCGGCGATTCCGAGATCGTCGTGATCGTGCAGTAAGGGACGTTCCTGCCAATCTTCTCCGGATCGTTCGTCGTCAGATCCGGGCTGATCTCTTCCCACGTGTCTCCCTGGTTCAGCGATCGGAACAGCACCTGCGCGCCGGCGTACACGATCTTCGGATTGTGCGGAGAGAGCGCGATCGGCGCAATCCAGTTGTATCGGAGGCGCGGCTGCCCTTGCGGCCGAGATGGCGCGATCGGCGTGCGCACGCCGGTCTTCTGGTCCATGCGTCCCATCTGGTTCAACTCGCGCGTGTTGTAGACCCAGCGGCTGTCCGTCGGATCCACGACGTTGTACATGCCGTCGCCGGGCCCAACGGTCACCCAGTGCTCGAGCGTGATGCGTCCTGTCGGACTGTTGCTCGGCCCTTTCCATGAATCATGATCCTGCATGCCGCCGTAGACGTTGTACGGATCGTCCATGTCGACTCCGACCGCGTACACCTCGCCGACGCCCATATTCGGAAAGTAGTCACCAGTCTTGCCGCCGTCCACCGAGACGCTCACGCCGCCGTCGCTGCCGAGGATGATGCGGTCCTTGTCCTGCGGGTCCCACCACATCGCGCGGAAGTCGCCGAATACACCGCGGAAAAAATTCGTGTTCCACGTCTTCCCACCGTCGCGCGAGATGAACATGGAGTCGCTCGTCACGATCACGGTCTTGTCGTCGTGTGGGTTGACGCGGATCTGGTTGAACGAATACGGCGCCTTGCCGCCGGCGACGTTGACGTCCGTCACCTTGCGCCACGTCCTCCCGCCGTCGTCTGTTCGATACAGCTCGTTGCCGATGATGCCGGCGGCGAGCGGACTGATCGCGTTCACGTCGCGCGATTCCGTACCGCTCTTCGGATTCTGGTTTTCAAGAAGGGCGTAGAGGATCAGCGGATTCTTCTGATACAGATCGAGACCGATGCGCCCGATCCTGCCCGTCGGCAGGCCTCTGGTGAGCCGCGTCCACTTATCACCACCGTCGTCGGTCTTGTAGATGCCGCTCTCGGGGCCGCTCTCGACGATCTGCCACGGGCGGCGGTCCTTGTCGTACATCGCCGCATAGAGCGTTGTGGGTGTCTTTCGATTGACGACGAGGTCGATCGCGCCGACACGGTCACTGACGTAGAGCACTTTCTTCCACGACTTCCCGCCGTCGGTCGTCCTGAACACACCGCGTTCCGCGTTTTTGGAAAACAGGTGCCCCATGGCCGCCACGTAGACGATGTCCGGCCTGGTGGGATGAATCACGATCCGCGCGATGTGATGCGAGTCTGGCAGCCCCATGAACTCCCACGTCGCTCCCGCATCGCTCGATTTGAAAACGCCCTTTCCCGAATACGACGAACGTGCGTTGGCCTGATCGCCGGTTCCCATCCAGACGACGTCTGGATTGGACGGCGCGACCGCCACGGCACCGACGGCGGCGGCGCCGACGCTGTCCGAGATCGGCGTCCACGTCGTCCCCGCATTGGTCGTCTTCCACAGGCCGCCGCTCCGCGTCGCCGCGTAAATCGTGTAGAGATGATCTCGCAGCGGCGTCTCCGGCACCGCGATCTCCGTCACCCATGCCGCCGTCCTGAACGGCCCGATATTGCGGAACGTCAGAGCGTTGACCACCAGATCAATCGCAGTCGTCTGTTGCGCACGAACGATGAACGCGGGCGCAGCAATCCCAACCGCCAGCAGAATAGCGGCAAACCTGAATCTCATGGACACTCCAGGACGCGCATTATAGTCGCCGTTCTTCTCCGCGTTCGCCTGTGGTGTATTGGACCCCAACGTGTGCTACAACCGAGCAACCATGGGCGGAAAGATCACGCGACGCGAGTTCATCGGGCAGACGGTCGCCACGACCGCAGCGGCGACGATCGCGGGCACGACGGCGGCGCGCAGCGCGTCCCGTCCGAACATGCTGTTCATCCTCGCCGACGATCTTGGCTACGGCGACTTGAGCTGCTACGGCCGTCCCGACTACAAGACGCCGATTCTCGACGGACTCGCGCGCCAGGGACTCAAGTTCCTGAGCGCCTACGCGGCGGCGCCGGTGTGCACGCCGACGCGGACCGCATTCGCGACGGGACGCTACCCCGCGAGGCTCGAAGTCGGCCTGCGCGAGCCGCTGAAGAATCGGCAGACGGAAATTGAGATCGGCCTCCCGCCGAACCATCCCACCGTGGCGTCCCGGCTGAAGGAGAGCGGCTACGCCACGGCGCTCATCGGCAAATGGCACCTCGGATGGAAGCCGGAGTTCGGTCCGAACCGTCATGGCTACGACGAGTTCTTCGGCATTCTCAGCGGCGCAGCCGACTACTTCACGCACAGCGATGATCTGTGGGAGAACCTCACGCCCACGCAGCGCGTCGGATACCTGACCGACATCCTCAGCGACCGCGCCGTCGAGTACATTCGGCGTCCGCACCGGCAGCCGTTCTACCTGAGCCTCCACTACACGGCGCCGCACTCGCCATGGGAAGGACCGGAAGACGCGGCGATCGGACACGAGGATCACGGCGGCGGTCCGATGACGAACGGCGGCTCGCTGAAGATCTATGCGTCGATGGTGAAGAGCATGGACGCGGGCATCGGACGCGTCCTCCGCGCCCTGAGCCAGGCGAAGCTCGATCGCAATACGCTGGTGATCTTCACGAGCGATAACGGCGGCGAGCGCTATTCGTTCAACTGGCCATTCTCGTTCCACAAGATGGATTTGTGGGAAGGCGGGCTGCGCGTGCCGGCGATCGTCCGATGGCCGGGCGTCGTCCCTGCCGGGGGCACGACGGAGCAGCCGGCGGTCACGATGGACTGGACGGCGACGATGCTGGCTGCCGGGGGAGCAATGGCGGACTCGGCGTATCCGCTCGACGGCGACGATCTGATGCCGGTGTGCACCGGCGCGCGTGCGCCTTACGACCGCACGCTGTTCTGGCGCACGATCCTGCGCGACGCGGCACGCGTCGGCAAGTGGAAGTACTTGCAGGAATCCGGCAACGAGCACCTGTTCGACGTCGTCGCCGACCCCGGTGAAAAGAACGATCTCCGTGCGGCGCACCCCGACGTGTTCGACCGGATCAAGGGTCAGTACCGCGAGTGGAACGCGAAAATGCTGCCGAAGCCCGCCTCCGGATAATCTTCAGGGCGACTGTCGATTCGCCGCGGGTCCCCGCGACCATCTCGTGGAGGCCAGAAACCCATGAAGTATCTGTGTCTGATTTACGACGAAGAGAAGAAGCTGCAGGCGATGACCAAGAGCGAGATGGACGCCCTGATGGGGGAATACTTCGCGTTCACGAACGACCTTCGCAGCAGCGGTAACTACCTGGGGGGCAACGACCTGCAGCCGATCAGGAACGCGACGACGGTCCGCGTCCGCAACGGCAAGGTGTCTACGACCGACGGGCCGTTCGCCGAAACCAGGGAGCAGCTGGGCGGCTACTACCTTGTCGAGGCGGGGGACCTCAACGAGGCGATCCAGATCGCGTCGCGCATCCCATCGGCACGGATGGGCAGCATCGAGGTTCGGCCGATCCAGGAGCACAATATTTAACGTGCCGGAACCGGGGAAAATCGTCTTCTTTCGTACGCCCGCGGAACTGCGCCGGTGGTTCCGCGGGAACCACGCGAAAGCGCAGGAACTCTGGGTCGGCTACTACAAGAAAGACTCGGGTAAGGCGAGCGTCACCTGGCCCGAGTCGGTCGACGAAGCGTTGTGCGTCGGCTGGATTGACGGGATTCGCAAGTCCATCGACGGCCACAGCTACAC
Source organism: Vicinamibacterales bacterium (assembly GCA_035637115.1). Classification (GTDB taxonomy): domain Bacteria; phylum Acidobacteriota; class Vicinamibacteria; order Vicinamibacterales; family 2-12-FULL-66-21; genus JAICSD01. The sequence goes on along the minus strand of DASPXV010000030.1, from coordinate 4,180 downwards.
GATCCGCTTCACGCCGCGGCGGCCGGGCAGCATCTGGAGCGCCGTGAACATTCGCCGGGTGGATGCGCTAACGAAAGGGAGGCGGATGCAGCCGGCCGGACTGAAGGCGTTCGCGGCGCGCACGGAAAACAAGTCAGGCATCTACTCGTACGAGCAGCGGAAGGACACACTCGAGGAACCCTACGCCGGCCTCCTGAAGAAGAACGCGGCAGCGTCCGCCTTTTTCGAGAAGCAGCCGCCGTCGTATCGCAAGAATATTTGGTGGTGGATCCTCAGCGCGAAAAAAGAAGAAACACGCATGGCGCGCCTGCGGCAGCTGATCGAGATCTGCGAGAAAGGGACGCGCCTCCGGTGACCTACGTTGCGCTCCTGCGTGGCGTGAATGTCGGCGGCAACAAGATGCTCGCAATGGCCGATCTTCGCGACGCCCTGACGAAGATCGGTTTTTCCAGCGTCACCACCGTGCTGCAGAGTGGCAACGTCGTGTTCGACGCTGCGGTCACCACGCCCGCCACGATGGAAGCGCTGCTCGAAAAGGAGATCGACAAGCGGCTTGGATTGAAGGCGGACTTTCACGTCCGCACCGCGGCCGATTGGCACGCGATCGTGAAGGGGAATCCGTTTGCCGTGGAAGCGAAGAAGGATCCGAGCCACCTGCTCGTCTCCTTTTTCAAGGCGCCGCTCGATCAGACGCGCGTGAAGGCGCTGCGGTCGGCGATCACCGGTCCAGAACGGTTGATTGCCGACGGACGTCACCTCTACATGACGTTTCCCGCGGGCATGGGGAACTCGAAGGCCGCGCGCCTCGTCGACAAGCTCCTCACGGCGAGGGGGACGGCGCGGAACTGGAACACGGTGATGAAACTGGCTCTGCTGATCGGCCGAGGAACACGCGCATAAGTTAGCCGCGGAATGCGCGGAACACGCGGCTAACATAGGGGCATGTACACCGAGAAGCAGCAGTTCCTCGACAGCTACGAACGCGAGCACGCGACGACGATGAAGGTGTTGCGTGCGTACCCGAAGGACAAGCTCGACTTGCGGCCGGCCGCACTGTGCAAGACGGCCCGCGAGCTCGCCTGGGTCTTTGTGAGCGAGCGCTACCTTGGCGTGAAACTGTACAACGACGAGTTCGCGACCAAAGCGCCGTCTGGCACGCCGCCATTGCCGCCGGAAAACTGGGACGACCAGCTCAGCGCGCTCGAGAAAGCGCACAAGGAGTTCGGCGATCTAATCCGCTCGGCCCCGGAGCCGAAACTGTCCCAGACGATTCGGTTTTTTACCGGACCGAAGACGATGGGGGACATCCCGCGGATCGCGATGCTCTGGTTCCTGCTGAGCGACGAGATCCATCACCGCGGCCAGTTCACGATTTACCTTCGCATGGCCGGCGGCAGGGTGCCGTCGATCTATGGTCCCAGCGGCGACGAGCCCTGGATGTGAGAGTGCTCAGTGCTAACTGAGTAACGCGTCCTTGCAGTACTGAATCGTCTTCGCAATCTCGGCCATCCGGTCCGATCCGGGCGGTACGGGGTATTCGAATTCGATCGCCGCCTGGATCGGGTACTTGTTGTCGCGAATCAGCCGGAGCACGTCCTTGATCGGCGTGTCTCCCTGGCCGAACGGTGTGTTGGGCCCTTCGTTCGCCTTGCGATCCTTGATGTGGACGTGCGTGATGCGATCGTGGTGCTCGCGGATGTAGTCGACCGGATTGCCGAAGTTCCCCGCGACCCAGTGGCCGATGTCGATGTTGGCCCAGTTATTTTTCGCGTAGCTGAATGCCGTCGCGAACATGTCAGGCGGTGTCTTCGTGTGCCCGTGGTACGCGACGATCACGCCCTGCTTGTCGGCGAACTGGCCGACGCGTTTGGTGCCCTCGAGCTCGAGCTCGCACGAGATCGCGCGCACGCCGAGCGCCTTCGCGAGGTTGAACGCGTAATCCATCTCGGCATCTGAGAACTTGTAAATCCCGTCGTACTTCAGCACGTCGATCTTGACGCCGGCGTCCTCGAATTTCTTCCTGAAGCCTGCCCCGGCCTTCGGATCCGCCTTCTCGCGCCAGGCGCGGAGCGTGTTCGCGGCTGCCTGCTGCGCGGCCTTGTCGCGTCCGGGCTCGAGCACGTTCATCGGAACGCCCATGAAGAGTTCCACCGGCTGCGAGCGGAGCTCCACGGCGCTGATGCCGAGCTGCACCGTCTTGTCGAGCGTTTCTTCGAGCGTCATCGTCCGTACGCCGAAGTTGTAGGGAACGTTCATCCCCACCTGCACGCCGGCGTACGTCGAGTTTGGTTTTGGGCGTTCCTGCGCGGCGAAAAGGTCTTTCGAAAGGAGCCCGGCAGCAGGCACCGTCAGGACCAGTTTTCCAAGTTCGCGACGGGTGAATTTCATGTGCCAAAGTGTATCATCCGGCCCATGCACAAGATCCAGCGCTGGACCTTCCGGGCGGCCGCCGCCGTTGCACTCACGTCAGTCGTTGCCTGGGCCCAGACCGAGGGGTTTCTCGCCCGCTCGCAGACCTTCGAAAAGCAGGGACTCGCCGAACCGTTCAAAGGTGTGACGACGGACGGGCATATCGCCGCCAACCTGTTCGGCATCCGTTCGACCGGCGTTTCGACGGAGCCGGTCAGGAAGGCCGCGGATGCCTTTCTCGCGGGATTGACCGCGGAGCAGCGCGCGAAAACCACCTATGGCGTCGATGATGACGAGTGGCGGAAGTGGATGAACCAGCACTTCTACGTGCGGCAGGGCGTCAGCTTTCTCGAGATGACGCCACCGCAACGGGACCTGGGGTTCGCGCTGCTGAAAGCCGCACTCAGCGCGCGCGGACTGAAACAGACGCGCGACATCATGCGTCTGAACGAGACGCTCGGCGAGTTGAACGGCAACGACTTCCAGCAGTACGGCGAGTTCCGCTACCACATCACCGTGATGGGGAAGCCGTCAGCGACCGAGCCGTGGGGCTGGCAGCTCGATGGGCACCACGCGATCATCAATTACTTCGTGCTCGGCGATCAGGTCGTGATGACGCCGTTTTTCGCGGGGTCCGAGCCGGTGATCGCCCCGTCGGGCAAATACAAGGGGACCTCAGTGCTGCAGGAAGAGCAGAGCCGCGGCCTCGCGTTCGTGAACGCGCTCGACCAGGAGCAGCGCGGGAAGGCGATTCTTTCGACCGAGAAGACACGCAACGACAATCTCACCGAAGCGTGGAAGGACAACGCGGTTGTCCCGCAGGCCGGCATCATGGCGGCGCAGCTCTCGGACGCGCAGCGCCGGCAGCTCGTGGATCTGATCGCGCTCTACGTCGGCAACATGGACGACGGGCACGCGAAAGTGAAGATGAACGACGTCGAGAAGCACTTCGCATCCACCTCGTTCGCATGGATCGGCAAGACTGATCCCGCCGCGGTTTTCTATTACCGGATCCAGAGCCCGGTGATCCTGATCGAGTTCGATCACCAGCTGCCGGCCAATCTGCGCCAGCTCGCGGCCAATCCCAACGTTCCCAATCACGAACACATTCACGTCGTGGTGCGGACGCCGAACGGCAACGATTACGGCAAGGATCTGCTGCGGCAGCATTACGCACAGCACAAGCATTCGGCGCAGTACGGCGCGCCGCGGTAGCATCATCGTATCGACATCGATCGCGCACGGGTGGCGTTGTTGAAAATGTGAATGTAGTCCTTGGGATCGAGACCGGCGCCGTCGGCGCCCGCCGCGGCGGTTGCCGGTCCGTGCGAGACATATCCGAGCGCCGCGAGCTCGCGTAGAGCGTCCGGCGCCGGGACCCCGGATGGGCGCGTGGCACCCGATGCGATCGCCGCGAGATCGGCGCGCATGGCCGCCGCGACGGTTCCGCGTTGCGCGGCGAGATTCCGCTGCTCGAACCGGTCGGCCACGACGTCGTACAATTCGGGCCGCGGCGCGTCGATGAACTTCAACCGCGCATCGCGCACCATCCGCAGCGGACTCCACCCGAACCGCTTCGCATACATGGATTCGGCATAGACGGTCCGCGCCGGAAGCCGCTCTCCGCGCATCGCCGGCAGCAGGCTTCGTCCGTCAGTCGAAGGGGATGCCGGTACGCCGAGTAGATCGAGAACCGTCGGAAACACGTCGACGAGGCTTGCCAGGTCGGACACGCGCCGCTCGCGCATTCCGGGCGCGCGCACGATCAGCG
>DASPXV010000029.1:0-22608 GCA_035637115.1 Vicinamibacterales bacterium | reverse complement strand
AACCCGGATCTCTTTCCGCAGGATGTGCTCGAACTGATGGCGTACTTCCATCCAGAGCTCGAATCTGCGCCGTCCGTCTCGATGGTGGGATCGCCACAGACCATCCGGGCCGCGCTCGACGCCTTCGTCGCCCGCATGCAGCCCGACGAACTGATCGTCGTCGCGCACATCTACGGCCACCGGGAGCGGCTGCGGTCGTATGAGATCGTCGCCGGCCTGCCGTTGTAGGATGCGCGCATGATACGTACTCTTATCGTCGCGGCCGCGACCCTGTTCGCGGCGCAGCAGCTGCCCAGCGAAATGCCGGCGCAATTCAAGCCGGTCACCGACACGTTCGATTACGCGCGGCGCGAGGTCATGATCCCGATGCGTGACGGCGTCAAGCTGCACACGGTGATCCTCGTGCCGAAGGGGGCGACGCGCGCGCCGATCCTGTTGACGCGCACGCCGTATGACGCTAATGCGCTGACGACGCACCGTCAGAGCCCGCACCTCGGCCCGATCCTGGCCGGCTACGACAATGCCGTGGACGTCATCGTCGAGGGGGGCTACATCCGCGTCATCCAGGACGTTCGCGGCAAGTACGGCAGCGAAGGGGACTACGTGATGAACCGTCCGCTCCGCGGACCGCTGAATCCGAGCAGCGTGGACCACGCGACGGACACCTACGACACAATCGACTGGCTGGTGAAGAACGTCGCCGAGACGAACGGGAAAGTCGGGATTCTCGGCATTTCCTACGACGGGTTCCTGCCGTTGATGGCGCTGTTCAATCCGCACCCGGCGCTGAAGGTGTCGGTGCCGATGAATCCGATGGTGGACGGCTGGATGGGGGACGACTGGTTCCACAACGGCGCGTTCCGGCAGCAGATGATGCCTTACATCTACGAGCAGGTCGCGACGCGCGACAACTCGCAGCGGTGGTGGTCCGGCAATTTCGACGACTACGATCTGTATATGCGGGCGGGATCCGCGGGGGAGCTCGGGCGGCAGCGCGGCCTCGAGCAGATCGGATTCTGGCGAAAGCTGCTCGAGCACCCGAGCTACGACGCGTTCTGGCGCGAGCAGGCCATGGACAAGCTGCTCGGCGCGCAGCCGTTGAAAGTCCCGGTCATGCTCGTGCACAGCCTGTGGGACCAGGAGGACATCTACGGCGCGATTGCGGTCTACAAGGCGCTCGAGCCGAAGGACACGAACAACGACAAGGTGTTCCTGGTGATGGGACCGTGGCATCACGGGCAGGAAATCAGCGAGGGAAGCACGCTCGGCGCCCTGAAGTTCAATAGCGACACGGCGTTGTACTTCCGCCAGGAAGTCCTCGCGCCGTTTCTCGCGCACTATCTGAAAGACGACGAGCCGAAGACGGACGTCGCGCCGGTCACCGCGTTTGAAACGGGAACGAATGCGTGGCGCAGGTTGAACGCGCTGGCTGATAAGTCCGAGCCGGCGAAGTTCTATCTCGGCGCCGGACTCACCGCGAGCTTCTCCGCGCCGAAGGCGGGCGACGCGCCGTTCGACGAATACGTGTCGGATCCTTCGAAACCTGTCCCGTTCCGCGCGCGCCCGAGCCAGCCGGTGGGCTACGATCCGCCGCTGACGTGGCCGCAGTGGCTCGTGGACGATCAGCGCGAAGCGTCAGGGCGTCCCGACGTGGCTGTGTTCACATCCGAAGTGCTGACGAAGCCCGTGAAGATCAGCGGCCAGCCGATCGCGAACCTGATCGCTTCGACGAGCGGCACTGACGCCGACTGGGTAGTAAAACTGATCGATGTGTATCCGGACGAAGTCGCCGCGCAGCCGTCGACGGGCGGTTACCAGCTGATGGTGTCGGCGGACATCTTCCGCGGACGTTACCGCGAGAGCTTCGAGACGCCGAAACCGATCGCCGCGGACACGCCGCTCGCGTATCGTTTCGCGCTGCCGGCGGCGAACCATGTTTTCCTTCCCCGCCACCGGATCATGGTGCAGGTCCAGTCGTCCTGGTTTCCGCTCTACGATCGCAATCCGCAGACATTCGTGCCGAACATCTTCTGGGCGAAGGCGGGGGACTATCGCAAGGCCACGCAACGGATCTACCATTCAGCCGATCGCGCGAGCTTCGTCGAGCTGCCGCTCGTGACGGCCCGGTGAGAGTAAGCTCATCTAGAAGCTCGGAACGCGCCGCGTAAAATTCCGGCGGTGGGTGCGGAAGGCTTCAGTGCGTTCGTCAACTGGCTCGATGGCCACGCGGACTGGCGCTCGAAGAGTGCGGCAAGTCGTCGATCCATACCTCGTCAGTTCCGCGCACGATCCGTGCTATACTGATTTGTCAGGTGGAAGACAGCTTCCTGCTCTAGCCAGCTCCCGAGTCGAATCGAGTCCCGTCAGTTCTCGTTTCCCCCGTCAGTTCCCGCTTAGCAACGCAGCCTCCCATCACTTCAACATGTCGGATGCTCCGCGCAGCGGGGCGAAAGCGAGAAACAGACTCAATGGCAAGAAAACTCTACGTCGGCAACCTCCCGTACGACACCAACGACCAGGACCTCGGCGCGCTCTTCGCGACCGCGGGCACGGTCGACAGCGTCAACGTGATGCGTGATATGGCCACGGGCCGCGCGCGCGGCTTCGCGTTCGTCGAAATGGCGACCGACGAGGATGCGCAGAAGGCGATCTCGATGCTCAACGAGCATCAGCTCGGCGGCCGCAGCCTCACCGTCAACGAGGCGCGCCCGAAGACCTCGGGCGGCGCTGGCGCATACGGTGGCGGCGGTGGCTACGGCGGCGGCAAGGGCCGTCGGTCCGAACCCCGCTGGTAAGCCGGGACTCAGGCACAGCAACACAAGGGGCGCCATCCTTCGGGGCGGCGCCTCTTCTTATGTACGGGCAGTTCTGCAGTTCCGCAGCTCGGGAGTTCTGGAATTTGTTCGTTGCCTACGCCGTCTGCTGGCGATGACGCGCGACGTTGCCCGCGGCGCGTGCGCGCTCGGTGTTGACGGTGCCGTTGAACGTCGCGCCGTCCTCGAGCGCGAGCCGTTCCGAGACGACGCTCGCCGCGACCGTCGCGGTGGCGCCGATGTCGACGACGTCGGCCGTGATGTGGCCTTCGAGGCGGCCATCGACCGTGACCGTCTTCGCGTTCACAGTGGCGTTGACGGTGGAATTCTTGGCGGCAACGAAGCTGTTGTGGGGAAGTTCGATCGAGCCTTCAAATGTTCCGTCGAACGTAATGTCCTCGTTCGCGCTCAGCTCACCCTTGATGTTCAGACCGGAAACCGATTGCATCCGTCTACTTTGCCATAGACTTGCCGGATGTCCACGCGTCAGCTCGGCAGTACTGCGGTTCTTTTCGTCGCGTTTCTTGCCTTCTGCACTCCTGCCGCCGCTCAATCGCGCGCGTCGATTCGTTACACGGTGAGATTCCCTGCGCCACAGACGAACTATCTGGACGTCGAAGCGGTCGTACCAACGGATGGACGTCCCTCGATCGAGATGTTCATGGCCGTGTGGACCCCCGGGTCGTACCTGATTCGCGAGTACGAGCGCAACGTCGAGGCGGTGGCCGCCGCCGCCGGCGGGCATACGCTCGCGGTCGAGAAACCCGTCAAGAATCGGTGGCGGATCACAACCGGCGGCGCCCGTGAAATCACGTTGACATACCGCGTGTTCAGCCACGAGATGACGGTTCGTTCGAACTGGGTCGAAACGGACTTCGCGATGATCAACGGCGCGCCGACGTTCATGTCGATCGCGGGATCGATGGATCGTCCGCACGAGGTCACGCTCGTGCTTCCGCCGGCATGGAAGACATCGATTACCGGGATGCCGAACGCGCCAGACGCCGCCCCGAATCACTACATTGCGCCGGACTACGACATCTTCGTCGATTCCCCCATCGTGGCGGGCAATCCCGCTGTGCATACCTTTATCGTCGACGGAAAGCCTCATTACCTGGTCGACATCAACGAAGGGGGTGTCTTCGACGGCGCCCGCGCCGCCAGGGATCTCGAGCGCATCGTGACCGCCGACAAGGCGTTGTGGGGATCGCTGCCCTACGAGAAGTATGTCTTCTTCAACCTGATGACGGAGGCGAGCGGCGGCCTGGAGCATCGCAACTCCGTGATGATGATGACGTCGCGATGGAAGATGGTGACGCGCGCCTCGTACGTGGACTGGCTCGGCCTGGCCTCGCACGAGTTCTTTCATCTCTGGAATGTGAAGCGGCTCCGCCCGATCGAGCTCGGTCCGTTCGACTATGAAAAGGAGAACTATCCGCGCAGCCTGTGGATCTCGGAGGGACTGACGGACTATTACGGCGACCTGCAGGTGCGCCGCGCCGGCCTGACGTCGCCGTGGGAATACCTCGGGCTGCTGTCGGACGCGATCAAGACGCTGCAGACAACTCCCGGCCGTCTCGTGCAGAGCGTCGAGTCGGCGTCATTCGACGCGTGGATCAAGCAATACCGTCCAGACGAGAACAGCGTGAATACGGTCATCAGCTACTACACGAAGGGGAACGTGCTCGGCTTCGTTCTCGACGCACGCATCCGCGTCGCGACGAACGGCGCCAAATCCCTCGATGACGTGATGCGCCTGGGATTCGCGCGCTATTCAGGCGCGCGCGGGTTCACGCCGGAGCAGTTCCGCCAGACCGCGAGCGAAGTCGCCGGCACCGATCTGTCGCCCTGGTTCAAGAAGGCGCTGGAGACAACCGACGAGATCGACTACGCGCCCGCGCTCGAGTGGTATGGCCTGGAGTTCGCGACGCCACGCCCGCCGGCGGATCGTGACGGCTGGATCGGCGCCAAAACAAAGATCGACAACGGACGTCTCGTCGTCGAAAACGTCCCGCGCGGCACGCCGGCGTTCGAGGCGGGATTGAATGCCGGCGACGAGATCCTCGCGATCGACGATTTCCGCGTGCTGCCCGATAAGCTCGCCGAGCGCCTGCAGTCGTACGCGCCGGGCCAGAAGGTGACGCTGCTCATCGCGCGGCGCGAAGAGTTGAAGCGCCTGCCGATCACTCTCGGCGCCGAGCCCGCGAACACGTGGCAGCTCACGCCGCGCCAGAACGCGACGGCCGCACAGCGAGCGCACCTGGAGGCGTGGCTGAAATAGCGAGGTCAGCTTGCCCGCCATAGCGGCGAGAGGTCAGCTTGCCCGCCGTAGCCTTGGCGGAGGCGGGAAGGCGGGGACCAGATGCCACGGCGCATCGCGCGCGCCTGTTCTTCCGCGCGCTTCAGTTCTTCGCCGCGCCTTCCCGTGACGTGCTCTGCCTCCGCGAGTCCCTCGCGGACGAGCGCCGCGTTCACGAAGGTGCCGTCCTCGAGCAGAACGAACGCGCGTCGCCCGCCTGGCACGAACTCGAGCCGCACGTAACGTCGAATCACAATTCCCTCGAGACGCTCCTTCGCTTCACGCCCGAAGAGCGCGTCTGGCGCGAGCCCGCGGCCAAGCCGCGGCGCCTTGATGCCCGCGAGGCGGACGCGGCCGTGGCCGGAGATGGCGATCGTCTGACCGTCGATTACGGCGGTGACCATCACGACCTCAGGTCTCACGATCGATTGAAATGTTGCTGTTGCCGCAATGCCGGCCAGGCACACAGTACGCAGAATCTCCATACGCAAACACTCCTTCAGTCACTTAGCGGGACTGTCAAAATGCTGCAGCAATCGGCGCGCCGAAAACGGTAAACGGTAGACGGTAGACGGTAGACAGTAGACCGCAAACTGCAAACGGGAACGCTGAACCCCTGCGTTCCGCCAGAGCCCGTAAACTGGAGGGATGTCGTTGTCGCGCGCGGTGGCGCGCCAGGTCCCGCCGGCCATTCGGGCGAAGGGGGCCGCGTATTACGAGAACGGCGCGGTCGTGCACGCCGAAGCGGATGCGAATCGCGTGGACGCGATCGTCCGTGGCACGCGCCCGTATCGCGTGTGGGTGGCTCGCGCCGGCGACGCGCTCGACGTGTCGTGCGAGTGCCAGTACTTCCAGGACCGCGCGTCCGTCTGCAAACACATCTGGGCGGTCATCCTCGAGATCGAGCACAGCGGCTATCTCGGCGTCACCGCCGAGAATGAGTCACGCCTTCGCCTGAACGCAGAAGCCCCAGGCCCCGTCACGCAAGGGGAGTGGCAGAAGTTCATCTCGGAGGTCTCTGAAAAGATCGCGCGCGCGGAGCGCGACGCGCGGCCGCCACGCTATCGCAACGCCGAGATCATCTACGCCATCGACCGCGGCGCATCCCTTGCGGGGCAGTCGGTCGCGCTCGATCTCATGTCGCGCGAGCGGCGCGCAAGCGGCAAGTGGGCACGGCCGAAGCCGGCGGGTGTGGCAACGCGTGACGTGCCGCAGCTGCCCGATCCGATCGATCGCGAGATCGTGCCGTTGCTGCTCGGCGCGAGCGACGTCTACGGCAGCGGCTACGTCGGCGACCAGGGGCGCGCGTCGTTCCGGCTCGCCGGGCCGCTGGTCGATCGCGTCCTGCCGCTCATCGCGCAATCCGGCCGCGCCGTACTGCGCATCCGGCGCACGCCAACCGACGAGCTCATTCCGCTGACCTGGGACGACGGGCCGCCGTGGGTATTTCGATTGGAGGTCGGCCACGTCACGCGCGACGAGAGCGTGTCGATCGACGGCGCCCTCGTCCGTGGATCAGAGCGGCTCCTGATTCGCGAGCCGACGATGATCCTGCCGAGTGGATACCTGGTGCATGCCGGACGCCTGGCGCGGCTCGACGCGCGCGGCGCGTTCACGCTGCTCGCGCAACTGCGCGGGACGGGTCCGCTCACGATTCCGCCGGGCGCGACGGGACAGCTCGTCGACGTCCTCGCGCGATCGGGTGTCGATCCATCTGACCTGCCGGAGGAACTGCAGTTCGAGATCGTTGCGAATCCGCCCACACCCATCGTCCAGGTACGCGCCGACGATCGCGGCGGCGCGCCGAGCCTCCTCGCGACCGTGTCGTTCGAATACGACGGTATGCTCGTCGAGCCGGGCGCCGGGACTTCGAGCTTCGATCGCGACAACCGGCGCCTCGTGCGCCGCGATCTCGCATTTGAAGACGAGGCGTTGAAGCGTCTCACGGAACTGGGATTCACGCGACGGTGGGACTTCGGCTACGCGCGGCACGCGCTGAGCATTCCGCCGGCGCAGTTGCCCGCCGTTGTCAGGACGCTGGCGGCCGAAGGCTGGCGCGTCGAAGCCGAAGGGCGCGCGTTCCGTCCGGCGCAGTCGCTGCGCTCCGAAGTTCGATCCGGCATCGACTGGTTCGAGCTCCACGGCGTCGTCGACTTCGGGAACGGCATGACCGCCGCGCTGCCGCGCCTGTTGGAAGCCGTGCGCCAGGGCAAGACGACGATCACGCTGGATGATGGGAGCGAGGGGATGGTGCCGGAGGAGTGGCTTCGCCGCTTCGCCGGCATCGTCAGCGCTGGCGAAGAGTCCGGCGATCACGTGCGCTTCAAGATCTCGCAGACGGCGCTGCTCGATGCTGCGCTCGCGTCCGAGCCCGCCGTCAGCATGGATGAGAAGTTCCTGCTGGCGCGCGACGAGCTCGCAACGCTCGGCGGAGGATTGTCGTCGCTCGATGCCGCGAAATCGTTCGTCGGGAACCTGCGCGATTATCAGCGCGACGCGCTCGGATGGTTCGCGTTCCTGCGCCGCTTCGGCCTCGGCGGCTGTCTCGCGGATGACATGGGGCTCGGCAAGACGGTGATGGTGCTCGCGTGGCTCGATCGACTGCGCGCTATGCGCGACTCGAAAGCGCCCTCGCTCGTCGTCGTCCCGCGCTCCGTCGTGTTCAACTGGATCGACGAAGCGGCGCGGTTCGCGCCGGAGCTGAAGGTCCTCGACTTCAGCGGCGCGGGACGATCCGTCGAGGGCGTGAAAGGGCATCATCTCGTCCTGACGACGTACGGCACACTGCGGCGGGACGCGCTGCTGTTGAAAGACGTCGAGTTCGAGTACGCGATCCTCGACGAGGCGCAGGCGATCAAGAACGCGAACACCGCCGGATCGAAGGCGGCGCGGCTGCTGCGCGCGAAGCATCGGCTCGCGCTGAGCGGCACGCCGGTCGAGAATCATCTCGGGGAGTTGTGGAGCCTGTTCGACTTCCTGAATCCAGGCATGCTCGGCACGTCGTCTTCGTTCGCGCGGCACGGCGCGGCGGCGGCGCGCCGCGATCCCGAGGCGCTCGACATTCTCGCGCGCGGCGTGCGTCCGTTCATCCTGCGACGGACGAAAGCGCAGGTCGCGCCGGAACTTCCGCCGCGCAGCGAGCTCACAATCCGCTGCGAGCTGCAGGGCACGCAGCGCGATCTGTACGATGAACTTCGCGATCACTATCGCGCCGCACTGCTCGGACGTATCCAGCGCAATGGACTGCAAAAATCGAAAATGCAGATCCTCGAGGCGCTGCTTCGGCTGCGGCAGGCGGCATGCCATCCGGGTCTCGTCGACAAGCGTCGCGGCGAAGGGCCGTCGGCGAAATTCGACGCGCTGATTCCGCAGCTCGCGGAAGTCTGGGACGAGGGGCACAAGTGCCTCGTGTTCTCGCAGTTCACCAGCCTGCTGGCGCTGTTGCGCGAGCGGCTCGACGCGGAGCAGGTGGTCTATGAGTATCTGGATGGGAAAACCCGGGATCGCGAGACACGCGTGCGCCGATTCCAGGAGGACCCGTCGTGCGGGATCTTCCTCATCAGTCTGAAGGCGGGCGGACTCGGCCTGAATCTTACCGCCGCGGAATACGTCTTCCTGCTCGATCCCTGGTGGAATCCGGCCGTCGAGGCGCAGGCGATCGATCGTGCGCATCGGATCGGCCAGACACGACACGTGTTCGCCTATCGATTGCTCGCGGCCAACACCGTCGAGGACAAGATCGTCGAGCTCCAGAAGACCAAGCGAGACCTCGCGGACGCGATCGTCCGCGCCGACGTGAGTCTGCTCAGAACGCTGCGGCCGGAAGATCTCGACGTGCTGTTAAGTTGATCCCTTCGGGAGCCGCCCGGCTTCCGCGTCGCGCTTCATCCGCGCCATCTGCGCGCCAAGCTCCTGCAGCTGTTCGCGCGACATCACGCCGCGCGCGGTGCGGAACATCGGTCCTTCTTCTTCCTCGATGTGGTGCTCGATGTTCTCCTTCAGCACCTTGAACTTCGCGCCCCACTGCTCATCGTCTTTTGCGACTTCATGCAGCTCTTTCAAGATCAGATCCGCGACGTGGTGCTCCTGGAAGCCTTCGAGGACGATGTCGCGCGCTTCGGGGTGTTCCTTGAGCGCGGGGTAGAGGATCCTTTCCTCGATCAACTCGTGGATCCCGAGTTCGGTGGTGATGGTCTCGAGAAGCTCGGTCCGTACCTTGACGGCGCGGTCCGTGGTCTCTTCCCCTTCCTTGAGGAGATCCTCGAAGCGGCGATGATCGGTCTCGAGCAGCGTGATCGCGTCCATGTCCGGCTTTGCGCCGGGCATCCGTTTGGCGACCGCCGCAACCGCCGTCGCCACGGCGCCCTTCACCGCCGCGCCCGCCGTCGCGAGTTTCGAGGGTTCCTTCGGCTTCGGCTCCGTCCGCGTCCTCCGCGTCGCCGTCGCGCGCGCGGCAGTCTTTCGCCGGGCGACTGGCCCCTTCGACGCCTTCCGGGCCGTCTGTCGCGCAGTTCGTGTGGGTTTCGTTGACTGCTTTCTGGACGCTCGCTTCGCCACACCGTCTCCTTTGGCCCCTAGCTCAGCGCAAAGGGCTCCGCCCGTCGTACAGCAAATCGTAGGCCGGGGTCAGACTGGGGTCAGACCAGGGTCAGACTCGGGTTTGAGCCCAGTCTGACCCCAGTCTGACCCCAGGCTAGTCGGCGCGCAGGGCGACGAGGGGATCGACGCGGGTCGCGCGGCGGGCCGGGAGGAGGCACGCGGCCATGGCGACGGTTGCGAGGATGACGGTAATCGACGCGAACGTGACGGGATCCGTGGCCGTGATGTCCACCAGCAGGCTGCCGAGGACGCGGCTGACGCCGAACGCCGCCGTAAGACCAAGCCCCAGTCCGAGCCCCATCTGCCACAGACCACGCTTGAAAATCAGCCAGATCACGTTCCGGCGGCTGGCCCCGAGGGCCATGCGGACCCCGAGTTCCGGTGTCCGCTGCGTGACGGAGTACGCCATCACCGCATACAGACCGACAGCGGACATCACCAGCGCGATGACCGCGAAGATGGCGAACAGGCTGCCGAATACCCGGTATGGCCACATCTGCTGCGCCATCATCTGGTCGATCGTCTGGATCGTGAACACGGGCTGGTCCGGATCGATTGCCTCCACCTGCGCGCGGACGGCGTTCATCACGGACCCCGGCGGCAGCCTGCTGCGCACGAGCAGGTTCACGAAACCGGACGGATCCTGACGAAGCGGGATGTAGACCGCCGCGAGCGACGACGTGTCCTGCGGCGGCGAGTGGCGGATCGTCGGGCTGATACCGATGATGGTGCGCCAGACGGGGACGGGAGGAGGAGTTCCCGGCCTCGCCTGGCCCTGCGCGAAGCGGATGCGACGACCGATCGGGTCCTCGTCCTTGAAGAACTCCGCGGCAAGCTTGTCATTAATGATGGCGGTTTCCGACCCGGGGTTGCCGTCCGTCGCGTTGAACGCGCGGCCGCGCAGAAGCTGCACGCCGACCGTGTCGAAGAACTTCGGCGTGATCGAGACGCTCGCTACCTGCGGCGCCTGTTCTTCCGGCTTGCGAACGGGCCCACCTTCGATCTCGATCCCGCGCCTGCCGCTGCCGAACGGCGGCACCGCCGTCGTGAGCGTCGCGGACTCTATGCCCGACACGCTGGACAGCTTCTGGTCGACGCGATCGTAGAAAACACGCCGCGCCTCCGCGTTCGGATATCGCGTGTCGGCGAGGGACATCCGCATGTTCATCACATTCGTCGTCCGGATGCCGGTGTCGAGGGTATAAAGGTTCAGAAAGCTGCGGACCATCAGTCCGGCGCCGACCAGCAGCACCAGCGTCAACGCGAGCTCGAGGACGACCATCGTTCCCGTCATCCAGCGCGCGCGCACGCCGCCCGCGTTGCCGCGGCCTCCTTCCTTCAGCACCTCGTTCACGTTCGTCTTGGTCACCTGCAGCGCGGGCGCGAGGCCGAAGATGATTCCGGTCAGCACGCAGATTGCCGCCATGTAGGCGAAGACCGTGTAGTCCATCGTGAACTGGATCCAGTATGGCTTTCCGGAGTCCGAGACCGCGTTGTCGAACAGGCGGACGCCGACCCACGCCAGACCGAGCGCGATGAATCCGCTGATCACCCCGAGGCACACGCTTTCGACGAGCAGCTGCCGGACGACGCGCCAGCGCGTCGCGCCAAGGGCGATGCGGACGGCGATCTCGCGCGAGCGGTGCACCGAACGTGACAGGAGCAGGTTGGCCACGTTCGCGCAGGCGATCAACAGGACGAAACCCACCGCACCCATCAGCGCGAGGAATACGGTGCGGATCTTTCCGCCATTGAAGCGCTCGTTGAATGTCTGGATCATCACGCCCGGAAAATCCTTGTTCGTGTCCGGGTAGGCGGCCGCCAGCCGCGACGCGATGCCGCTGAACTCGGTCTGCGCCTGCTGCCGGCTGACATCCGGGCGGATGCGTCCAAACACCTGGATGAACCGCGCGCTGCGCTTCTGCTGGTCGGCGGTGGGCACGATCGGCGTCCACAATTCGGTGTTGTTCGGAAACTCCATTCCGTCCGGCATGACGCCGACGATCGTGGACGGCACGCCGTCGATCTTCACGCTCTTGCCGAGGACGTTCTTGTCATCTGCGTACCGGCTTTTCCAGAGCTTGTGGCCGATGATGACCGCGCGTTCGGCGCCCGCCTTCTCGTCGGACGGCAGGAAATCGCGTCCGAGCAGCAGCGGCTGTCCGAGCAGCGAGAAGACGTTCGATGTGAGGCCGGCGGATCCGGCCTGCTGCGGGACGACGCCGTCGCCGCTCAGATTCACGCCGTTGTTCGAAAACCCCGCGAGCCCTGCGAAGCTCTTGTTCTGCGTCTGGAAATCGCGGAAATCCGCGTAGGAGACACCAGTGGAACGCGGGCTGTCCTTGCGCTGCATGCTGAGCATGTAAAGCTGGCCCGAGTCCTTGTAAGGCAGGCCTCGAATCAGCACTGCGTTCACGAGCGTGAAGACCGTCGCGTTCACGCCGATGCCGAGCGACAGGGCGATGATCGCGACGGCGGAGTACCACCGATCCTTGACGATCAGGTAGAGGGCGAAGCGGAGATCTCTCAGCACGCCTAGTCAATACGTAGAAACGTGCAAAAAGGTTAACCGATAGCTGATAATCGAGGTTCTCAAGGAGAGCGAATGAAAAGCCCGTGGCGGCTGCTCGGACTCGCGGCCGCACTCAATATCACCCTGGGACTCGGGACCGCGTCGGCGCAGCGCGTGATGCTGCGCCATGTCCCCGCCGGAACGCCTGTCGAAGTGATCCTGAACGCCGAGACCGTCGGCACGGGCACGGTCGGCGACGATGGGGACGTGATCATCCCATTCACACTCCCCGAGAAGGACGGCAAGGCCGAGATGGACGCGAACGTGTTCGTCGACACGTGCCCAAAGCTGCGGCGCGTGCTCATCGTCGATCGTAATCGCGCGGCCGCGCCGGTGGCCGGGGGATGCGAGCGCCGCGAGATCAGCGGGCTCTTCTGGGTCCGGCGCGTGAACACGATCGTGATCGACGTCGCCTCCCCGAATCCGACGCTCCTCCTTGTCAATGGCACTTACACACCGCCGAAGCCCGTGTCACCGGACGAGGAAGCCGGTGAATCGAAGCCGCACGCGCCGCTGCCAAAGGGATTCGTGATGTTCGCGGGGGGCGGCCTGACCAAATTCCGCGACTTCCTGTTTCTGCAGTGCGGCAACGCGTCTCCGTGCTCCGGAGACGAGCGCCCGGTTTCATACGGTTTCGGCGCGACGTTGTGGCTGACGCGGAACTTCGGCGTGGAAGGCAGCTACCTGCATCCGCGCAATCTCAAAGTTTCAGGCGGTGGCGATACCTACACGTTCAAGACGGACCTCAGCGCGGACATCTGGTCGATCCTCGGCAAGGCCGGCGTGCAGGCGGGGCCCGTGCGCATCTATGGCCAGGGGGGACTGAATTATCACCAGGCCACGCTGACGACGAAGGAGACGATCGACGTGGCGACGCAGAAGTTCGAGACGCAGACGAAGGGCTGGAACTGGACCTACGGCGGCGGAATGGAGATCTGGATCAAGCGGAAGGTGGCGCTCTACGGCGAGTTCGATCGCGCGAAGATCAAAGGTAAGGCGACCGGCGGAGGAGAAGCGAAGATCGACGACCGCGCGACCGCGCTGCTCGTCGGACTGCGCGTGCACGTCGGCGGCTAGCTGCCGGCTGTGGTGACGTCGAGCAGATCGATTTCGAAGACCAGCGTCGCGTATGGCGGGCTCGAATGGTTTCGCGACGCGCCGTAGCCGAGCGACGGCGGAACCACGATCCGCCGCGCGCCACCGACCTTCATCCCTGTCACGCCCTGATCGAATCCGGCAATGACCGAGGTCCTGCCGAGCGTGAACGTCAGCGCAGTGCCTCCGACTGACGTGTCGAACTGCAGGCCCTTGCCGTCCGTCTTGGTCGGGTCGTACAGCCAGCCGGTGTAATTCAGCGTGACGATGTTGCCGGACGCTGCCTCCGTGCCGGTGCCCAGGCGCAGGTCCACCTGGCTGTAGGGCGCGCTGGAAGACGGCGTCGTCAATGTATCGTTGCAGGCCGTCGTCAGGCCGATAAGCGCGAGCGCGAGAATCCCGAAAAACTTCGAAGCCACGTTCAAATCTTACCGCAGGTGCTTGTTGAAAAAGGCGACGGTACGGTCCCAGGCCAGCTTCGCGGCGGCGGCGTCGTACCGCGGAGTCGTGTCGTTGTTGAAGCCGTGCTGCGTGCCGGGATACTTGAACATCTCGTGCGGCACCTTGTGCTCCGTCAGCGCCGCATCGAACGCGGGCCATCCGGCGTTCACGCGATCGTCGTTCTCTGCGTAGTGAATCAGCAGCGGTGACTTGATCTTCGCCGTTTCTTCCGCGCTTGGCTGCGTGCCGTAGAAGGGGACCGCGGCGTTGAGATCGGGCAGGCGCGTTGCCAGGAAGTTCACCACAGCGCCGCCCCAGCAGAATCCGACCGCTCCGATCTTGCCGGTGCAATCCGGGCGATTCTTCAGCCACGTCGAGGCGGCGACGAAGTCCTCGCGTGTTTTCACCGCATCGATCTGCGGAAAGAGCGTCCGCGCCTTGTCCTCGTCGCCGGGATAGCCGCCCAGCGGCGCCAGCGCGTCCGGGGCAAACGCCATGAAGTTGTCGAGCGCGAGCCGGCGCGCGATGTCCTCGATGTGCGGATTGAGCCCGCGGTTCTCGTGGACGACGATGATGCCCGGCAGCTTGCCGTTGGCGTTCGCGGCTCGGACGAGATAGCCCTTCGTTTTCCCGGTGTTCCCCTGCGGGGATGGAAACTCGACGTATTCCGCCTTGAGGCGCTTGTCATCCTTCGGGACCTGCTGCGCCGCGGCGAATTGCGGATTCAGCATGTCCAGCAGCATGCCCGCGGTCACTCCGCCAACGGCGAATTTGCCGGCGCGATCCAGGAACCCGCGACGATCGATATCGCCGTGGACGTATTGATCGAAGATGTTGAGGAGCTCCTGCTCGAAATGGTGAGCGCTCTTCCGTTCCATTCGTGGGAGGATACAACAAGGCGGAGGGGAAAAGGCGGGAGTGTGCGCAGTTCCCTTCCGGTCATGGTGGCGCTCCTCGCGCTGCTGACCGGAGCCGTCACCGCTCGTGCATCGACGACGGAAAAGCTGCCCGTTCGCGGGCAGACACTGAGTCTCGCCGTCTACCCGGCGCGGGGTCCCGCCCGGGGCACCATCATCATGGGCAGCGGCGACGTGGGCTGGGTGGGCCTGGCCGTGTCGCTCGCGGAGCGGTACTCTGCCGAGGGCTACACCGTGATCGGCGTCAACGTGCGGCAGTACCTGTCCGCGTTCACGTCAGGAAAGTCCCACCTCCAGCCCTCCGACGTGCCGGGCGATTACCGCGCCATCTCTGACTTCGCGCGGAGCCGAATGCTCCTGACGCATCCCGTGGTCGTATCGGGCGTGTCGGAAGGAGCCGCGCTCGCGGTGCTCGCCGCTTCGGACGCACGCAACCATGCGTGGATCGATGGTGTGATCACGATGGGGCTGCCGCCGAGCGCGGAGCTCGCCTGGCGATGGAGTGACACGCTGTCGTGGATTACGAAGCATGACGCCGGCGAACCGTCGTTCGCTCCGCACCAGGTCATCGCTGCTGTCTCGCCGGTGCCGCTGTTCATGATCCAGTCGACAAGGGACGAGTACGTCGCGCGAGCCGACTACGAACGGTTCCGCGCGACGGCGCGCGATCCGAAGCAGCTCGTGCTCATCGAGGCGAGCAACCATCGTTTTACCGATCGCCGCAAGGAATTGACTGCGGCATTTGCGCAAGGGCTCGCGTGGATCGCGCAGCTCGCATCGAAGCGCCGATGAGACACCAGTTCGCGCGAGCGTCCACGTGGCTGGTGGCGCACGCGGCGCGCGCCTGGGGGCTCGTCATCATCGTCGTCGTCCTCGCGCTGTCGTGGCAGGCGTTGCGCGGAATCCACATTCACGACGTCCGCGCGACGCTGCGCGCGCTGGACGGACGATGGCTGGTCGTTGCGGCAGTCCTCACCATCGCGAACGTGGCGATCATGGGTCTCTACGACGTGCTGGCGTTTCGCCACACGCGGACGACCCGGCTCCAGCGCTGGCGCTTCGGCGCGGTGGCGTTCTGCTGGAGCAACTTTCTGACGCTCGGTCCGCTCGCGGGTCCGGCCATTCGCCTGTGGCTCTATCGCGACGCCGTGAACGAGCTCTCCGAGCTGCATGGCGGGATCGTCGCGGTCGTCATTGCGTTCGTGTCGGGACTTGGCGGCTGGACGGTCGCGGCGTTTGCCGCATCCCGTGCCGGCGCGGGTGCCGCGGTTCTCGCCGCGACATCCGCAGTGATGGTGGTGGCCGTCGCCTGGATCGTCCGCGCGATTGCCCGGCGATTCGAGCGGTTCGCGGGCGAGCCTGCGGGACCCGCACGTACGTTCGAGCTCGCCCTCGTCGGCTGGCTGGACTGGTTCGTCGCGGTGGCCGCGTTCGCCGCCTGCATGTTTGCCACCGGCGCAAGAACGTCGGCGATCCTGCTCGTCGACCAGTTCTTTTACGGCCAGGCGATCGGGCTTGCGAGCCTCGTTCCGGGCGGGTTCGGCAGCAGCGATGCGTTCTGGATCGCGAACCTGCCGTTGAACCATAGCGTCACCACGGCGGCGCTGGCGGCCTATCGCTTCATTTATTACATCGGGCCGTGGTTCACCGCGTCGCTGCTGCTGTTGTCGTGGGCGACGCGCCAGTCGGTTCGCCGCACCGCTCTCGCGCGGCGCGTCATCGCCGCGCTGGTCGGCGGCTCGGGCGTCCTGATCATCATCAGCAGCGCGTCACCCGCGCTGCACGCGCGTCTCATCCTGCTTGAGCAGCTCGTTCCGCTTCCGCTCGTCGAGGCAGGGCAGATCACGGCGGCCCTCGCGGGACTGCTGCTGCTCGCATTGGCGCGCGGACTTGCGCGCGGTTACCGCGCCGCGTTTACCGGGACGATGGCGCTGCTGCTGCTCGCAGGGTTTGCCTCGATCCTGAAGGGACTCGACTGGGAGGAGAGCGTCACGCTCGCCGTTGTCGGCATCGCAGCCTGGTCGCAGTCGGGCCTGTTCAATCGCGAGAGCGGAGGCGACTGGTTCGAATCCGCCGATCTGGGCCTCGGCTTCGCGGCGCTCCTGCTTTTCGTCGTGTTCGGGATCTTCTCGCATCATCTCGGCACCGGTGTGTTCCAGCGGTGGACGGACATCGGCTATCGCTTCCAGGGCGCCCGGTTCGTGCGCACCGCGGCGTCGATGCTGTTCGCGCTTGGCGCGGCGACGCTGTACGTCCTGCTGCGCACGCCCGTTCACTTCACGCGTCCGCCGGATGCGGTGATCAACCGCGCGCTGGAATTCAATGCGGCCTATGGCATGGGCACGACGCCGATGATGGTGGCCGTGGGTGACAAGTCGATATTTTTCGACGACCGCGGGTTCTGCCTGTATCGGACGATCGGTCCCTATTTGGCGGTGTTCTCCGATCCCGTCGTCCGCGGCGTGGCGGAACGCGGCGCGTTCCTCGACACGCTGTTCGCGTTCGCTGCGGGCATCGATCGTCGTCCGCTGTTCTATCAGATATCTGCCGAATGGATTCCGCTGCTGCACGATCGGGGATATCACCTGTTCAAGCTTGGAGAGGAAGCGATTGTTCCGCTCGATCGCGTCACGCTGCAGGGGCACGCGGGCAAGATGTCGCGGCAGATCCTGAGGCGCGCCGAGCGTGACGGTCTCCTTTTCCGCGTGATGGAGCCGTTCGAGGTCGCGCGACGGATTCCGGATCTGGAAGAGATTTCGCTTCACTGGCTGGAGGCGAAGCAGGTCATCGAGCGTCAGTTTTCGATCGGGTATTTCGATGCCGATTACTTATCACGCTGTCGATGCGGCGCGATCGAGGCGAAACAAGGGGGCCGGTTGCTCGCGTTCGCCAACCTGCTCGAGGGGCCGAAGCGGCAGGAGCTCTCGGTCGATCTCATGCGCTACCGGACGGAACGTCCCGGTGTCATGGACTTCCTGCTCACGTCGATCATGCTGTACGGCAAGGATCTCGGTTATCGCACGTTCAATCTCGGGATGGCGCCACTCGCGTTCGTCGGCGAGCATCGCGGCGCGCATCAGCGCGAGCGCCTCGCGTCGTTGATCTTCCGGCGCGGCGAGCACTGGTACAACTTCCAGGGCGTGCGCTTCTACAAGCAGAAGTTCGATCCGGACTGGCTGCCGCGCTACATGGCGTACGAAGGCGCGTGGGAGTGGCCGGTCGCGCTCGCGAACGTCAGCGCGCTGATCGCCGGCAGCTGGAAGGCGACCGTGGCGCCGGGACGACGGGACGCCGGGCGTGCTTAGCGCCGTTCTCGCTGCGTGGCTCGCAGCGGCGTCGCCGTCCATCCCCGATCGTTCGATCGTGCTGAACGATCACTCGCTCGTGCTTCATTTCGCGAACGCCGGCGCAGCCGATGGCCGTCCGCTGCTTGTCTATGCGACCGGCGATGGCGGCTGGCGGCGCAAGGATCTGGCGGCGTACAAGCATCTCGTCAGCTTTGGCTTTCCGATCGTCGGCTTCGACGCGCGTGATTACGTCACGCATCTCGGTGCCGGCGACACGATCACTCCGCAGGCGCTCGCCGGCGACTACGCGCGGATCGTCGTGGAGGCGCGAAGCGCGCTGCACCTCGCTGTCGACCACCCGATCATCTTTGTCGGCATCTCGCGCGGCGCCGGGCTTTCGGTTGCCGCCGCGGGCGCCGGTGCGTTGCGGCCGTCCCTCGCCGGCGTGGTTGCGATCGCGCTGACGCGGGAAGAGGAGTACGTGAAGGAGTCCGCGCTCTACGACACTCTGCCGCGCCTGGCGGTGACGCCCATCGCAGTCGTCCAGTCCACGAGGGACAAGTACCTGTCAGCGTCCGACGCGCGCGTCCTGTTTGGCCCCGACACGCCGTACCGCTGGCTGATCCCCGTCCAGGCGCGCAATCATTCGTTCGGCGGCGCCCGCCGCCAGCTCTACGACTCCGTCCAGCGCGCGCTTGCCTGGACCCTGGGGGTCAGGTCTGTAAACCGCCCCTGCCCTGGGGTCAGGTCTGTAAAACGCCCTTGAGGGGTGCCAGGTCACTACCGTTTTCTAGACCTGACCCGCGTTTAGGGACGATATACAGACCTGACCCCCAGGACGGGGCGATTCACAGACCTGACCCTGAGGACAGGGCGATTTACAGACCTGACCCCGGGACGGGGATGGGGACCGCGACCGGCAGCGGGAGCCGCACACGGAACGTGGCGCCGTGGCCTTCGCCCACGCTCTCGGCGGACACGGTGCCGCCGTGCAGCTCGACGAGGTGGCGGACGATCGCGAGCCCGAGCCCGAGGCCGCCGTAGCGACGACGCGTCCCCGTGTCGGCCTGGCGGAAGCGCTCGAATACGTGCGGCAGGAAATCCGCCGGGATGCCGGAGCCGCTGTCGGTGACGGCGATCTCGACGTTCGAACCCGCGCGCGCGACGGCGAGCCGGATCGTGCCGCCATCCGGCGTGAACTTGATCGCGTTCGACAGCAGGTTCCAGACGATCTGCTGCAGACGATCCGGATCCGCCATCACCTGCGGCGTGCCCGGATCGTACGTCGTGTCGAACCGCAGCGACTTCGCGGCCATTGCGGGATTCACCGTCTCGATCGCGGCGCGGACGACGTCCGGCACGTTCACCGGCTTCAGATCGAGCCGCAGCTTGCCGCTGATCGCGCGCGACACGTCGAGCAGATCGTCGATCAGCCGCGTCTGCGCGTGCGCGTTGCGTTCGATCGCCGCGATCGCGCGCGTCTGCTCCTCCTTCTTCATCTTCCTGATTCCGAGCACGCGCGCCCATCCGTAGATCGCCGTCAGCGGCGTCCTGAGCTCGTGCGAGATGGTCATCAGGAACTCGTCCTTCATGTAACTCGCGGTCTCGACCTCGTGCCGCGCATGCTGCTCGCGCTCGAGTGCCGCCGCGAGCTGTTCGTTCGCGACGCGCAGCCGCTCTGCCTCCTGCCGCTGCACGTCCGCCAGCTCGCGCTCGACCCGCTCGCGCGCGCCGACGACACGGAAGAGCGCGGCGACCATCAGCGCGAGCGTGACGGTTAGCGTCCCGAACGCGGCCGCCGAGACGCGGCGCTGCCGCCGCCAGTCCGCCAGCACGTCGTGCTCGCTGAGCGTGACGGCGACAATCAGCGACGGACCCATGATCGTGCGATACGCGCTGATGTAATACCTGTCCTCCGGACCAATCCGCCCGTGATACACGCCCTCGCCATGCTGCGTCGCGAGACCGAGGACCGGGTTTTCCTGCGCCGGCTGGTTGATCGGATCCTCGACCGACGGCTCGCGGAAGAGCACGACGCCATCCGGATGCAGCACGGCGATGTTGCCGTCGGGACCGACGCCGATGCTGCGGATGAATGCCCGGTAGCCCTCCGGAATGATCGTGGCGACGACGGTGCCGTCAAAGCCGCCGCCGTCGTTCGTCAGCCGACGACCGACCGGGATGGTGTACTGACGATTGGCCCGCCGCGATACGTACGGTCGATCGACGACGAGCTCGTTGATCGTGGTCGTGGAGAGCCGTTTGAAGACGTAATTGTCGCCGCGTGATTCGCCGACGATCGCGGCGAGCGTGGAGTGCGTGATCGTGCCCTGCTTGTCGGTAACGGAGATCGATCCGATCTCGGGCAGCGCAGCGCGCGTGGGCTCCAGGATGGAATCCCAGTCCTCCTTCGCCGCCGAGGATCCGCCGATGCGGTTGCCATGGACCTGGAGCTGCCGCAGGGCGGCATCCGCGGACGCGAACGATCCTCTGACGTACTCAGCGAGCACGACGGTGAGATTGGTGGCCCGGGTCTCGGCATTCTTGAGCGCGTTGTCGCGGCGCCACCACAGGTCGACGATCTCCAGCGCGGCGACCGCGACGAGTACCGTCAGCGTAAAGGCGAGGATGTTGAGTTTCTGATGACGCCTGATGGCGTCCGCAAGTCGACTCACGGGCGGCCTGACTCATCCGAACCGAACATCCCGTCAATGTTACTGCGGGGATCGAGGTTTGCACCCGGACCATGAATGTCGTTGAAGGGCATTCTCGATCCAGCTCAACAAGATGTCGTGCGCGAAGAGCGCCGCATCCTCAACGACCTGCGCGTGAGCCTGATCCGCTTCGGCGCCAGCGACGAGAACATGGCGCCGCTCGAGCGATCGATCGAGCAGCTCGACGAGCTCTTTCTGCTCCTCGTCGTCGGCGAGTTCAACTCGGGTAAGAGCGCGTTCATCAACGCGCTGACGGGCGAGCGGCGCATGGAAGAAGGAGTCACGCCGACAACAGCGCAGGTGACGCCCGTCAGGTTCGAGGACATCAACATCGTGGACACGCCGGGCACCAACGCGGTGATCCGCGAGCACGAGGAGATCACGTCGAACTTCGTGCCGCGCGCCGATCTCGTGCTGTTCGTCACGTCGGCGGATCGGCCGTTCACCGAGACCGAGCGCGCGTTCCTGCAGCAGATCCGCGACTGGGGCAAGAAGGTCGTCGTCGTGATCAACAAGGTGGACATTCTCGCGAACGAGAAGGAGCTCGCGGAGGTTCGCGCCTATGTCGCCGACAACGCGCGGCGGCTGCTCGGCGTCACGCCGGAGATCTTCCCCGTCAGCGCCAAGGCGGCGTTTCGCGCGAAGAATGGCGAGCCGCAGCTCTGGTCGTCGAGCGGATTCGAGCCACTCGAGCGTTACATCCGGACGTCGCTCGACGCCGCCGCGCGCATGCGGCTCAAGTTGCTCAATCCGCTCGGCGTCGGCGCAGCGCTGATCGATCGCTACGGCGTCGCGACGCGCGAGCGGTTGGCCGCGCTGCAGTCAGATTTCACGCTGCTCGAAGACGTCGAGAGCCAGCTTGGCATTTTCGAGGCGGACATGGCGCGCGAGTTCGAGGGAAAGATGGCGGCGGTGGACAACGTGCTGCTCGAGATGGAGCGCCGCGGCCACGATTTCTTCGATGACACGATGCGCATTGGCCGCGTGATGGATCTGTTGAATCGCTCGCGCATGCAGGAAGGATTCGAGCGGCAGGTCGTGGCCGACGCGCCGCAGCAGATCGACAAGCGTGTGAACGAATTGATCGACTGGCTCGTCGATCAGGATTACCGGCAGTGGCAGCGCATCACGCGGCACCTGTTCGAGCGTCGGCGCGAGTTCAAGGATCGGATCATCGGCCAGATCGGTGGTCCCGGATCCGTTGCAGACGACGAGTCCAGGCCTTTCCACGACGAGCGCCGTCGCATGGTCGAAACCGTCGGCCGCGCCGCGCAGAAAGTCGTCGACACCTACGATCGCCGGCGAGAGGCAAGCCAGCTCGCGGACGGTGCGCGAAACGCGGTCGCGACCGCGGCTGCTGCCGCGGGCGGGGCGATCGGGCTCGGCACGCTGATCACCATTGCGGCGAGCACCGCGGCCGCTGACGTCACCGGCATCCTGCTCGCGAGCGTCATCGCCGCGCTGGGGTTCTTCATCATTCCGGCGAAGCGCAACAAGGCAAAGGCGCAGATGCGCGAGAAGATCGCCGACGTGCGCGCGCGCCTGTCGATAGCGCTGCGCGTCCAGTTCCAGGAAGAGATCGGGCGGAGCACCGCGCGGATGCGCGAGAGCATCGCCCCCTACAGCCGATTCGTGCGGTCCGAAGGGGAGAAGCTGCGCGAGACCGACGCGCGGCTGACAACGCTGCGCGGCGATCTCGATCGCCTGCGTCAGCGCGTGGACGCGATGGCGGCGTAAGAGAACCTCCCCCGCCTTCGCGGCTTTCGCCGCTACGGTGGGCAAGCCGCCTGCGCGGCTTTCGCCGCTACGGTGGGCAAGCCGCCTGCGCGGCTTTCGCCGCTACGGTGGGCAAGCCGCCTGCGCGGCTTTCG
>DASPXV010000028.1:0-13791 GCA_035637115.1 Vicinamibacterales bacterium | reverse complement strand
CGGCATCAACTCGAACGCCGAGGACATGGCGAAGTGGATGCTCGTTCAGCTCGCCGAGGGCCGGCTTGCTGATGGATCCGCGCTGATCAAACCCGCGACCGCACGACAGCTGACGACGCTGACCACGCCGATTCCGGCAGGACAAGGCGCGCCGGAGCTGAGCGCGATTCGGCCGAATTTCAATGGCTACGGTCTCGGCTTGTTTCTGCGCGACTACCGCGGGCACAAGCTCGTGACGCACACTGGCGGCCTGCCGGGATACGTGTCGAAGGTGGCCATGATTCCGGACGCGCAGGTCGGCGTCGTGATTCTGACCAACCAGGAATCGGGCAGCGCGTTCGAGTCGATCGCGAACCTCGTCCTGGACGCGTACCTTGGCGCGCCCGCCGCCACTGACTGGGTCGCCGCGTATCAGGCAATCGAAAAACGGCGGGCGTCTGCAACGGCGCAATCAACGAACGCCTCGGCGGCCGCGCGCGACTCGGCGTCGAAGCCCTCGCTCGCGCTGGAGAAGTACGCAGGGAAGTATCGTGACGCGTGGTACGGCGAGATGACGATTGCGACCGCGCCCGGCGGCGGACTCACAATCACCTTTGATCGGACGCCGCGCCTGAACGGTACGCTCGAGCACTGGCAACACGATACGTTCGTCGCGCGCTGGAAAGATCGCGAGCTGCGCGCGGATGCGTTCGTGGCGTTCTCGCTCAATCCCGACGGCACGATCGACACGGTGCGTATGCGCGCTGTGTCTCCCGAGACCGATTTCAGCTATGACTTCCAGGACCTTCGCTTCGCTCGGTTAAAGTAGCCATTGCCAGTTGCCAGTTGCCAGTTGCCAGTTTCCGGTTTCCAGTTTCCAGTTTCCAGTTTCCAGTTTTGCGGCAACTGGTAATTGACGACTGATAACTGGTCAGTGGCGACTATCAGACTCCCACTGCGATGGTCTTCCATCTGCCTTGATGGAAGCGTGCCGCGGACAGCGCGCAGCGCGTGAAGTGGCCGAGGACGATGGCGAGCCAGATGCCGGACGCCTGGAGTTGTCCCGTCCCCTGGAGATAGAAGCACAGACCGAGCGGCACGAAGACCTGTGCCACCAGCGTGATGAAGAGCGGGCTGCGGGTATCGCCGGTACCCTGCAGCCCTCCCGTGTAGGTCAGCGCGAGCGCGATGAAAAGGCCTGACACGCTCAGGTACCGCAGAAGCTGCCGGCCGATTAACACCACCGTCGGATCTGTCAGGCCGAAGAACGCCAGCAGTTGATCCGCGAAGAGCAGGAAGATGATACCGATTGTTGCGGCGATCATCAGGCCGAAGCGCGCGGCGACCTGCACTCCCTGCACGCTGCGGTCCGGCCGCCCGGCGCCGAGGTTTTGCCCTGCGATCGTGGCGGCGGCGCTCATCAATCCGACGGATGTCCACGTGATGAACGCAAACAGCTCGGTGTAACAGACCGCGTAGGCAGCCTGCGCTTCAGCGCTGTACGGCAGCGAGCCCATGAATCGCAGCAGCAGCACGCCCGCGATGTTCATCGCGACACCCTGCACGCCCGCCGGCAGTCCGAACTTGAAGAGCGATCGGATGATCTGCCAGTCAGGCCTGCGCGGCACGCCGGCGAAGCTCACGACGACGCGTCCGGTCACCATCAGCCAGATGCCGGCACCCGACGCGATCGCCGACGCGATCGACGTGCCGAGCGCGGCCCCTTGCGCACCGAACGCCGGAATCGGTCCGAGGCCGCGGATCAGGATCATGTTCAGCGCGACGTTGAGCCCGACGATCCACATCCCGATGCGCAGTCCCGTGCGCGGATCCCCCGCGGCACGCAGCGCGCCGGCGATCATGAAATACAGCAGCTGTCCGATGCTGCACACGAACATCGTCCTCAGGTACGGCAGCGCGGCGGCGCGGACCTCCGGTGACGCGTGCACCAGCTCGAGGAGTGTCGGGGAGATCAGGTAGCCGATCGGCGCGAGGATGCCGAGCGCGAGGATCACCGCGGTCAGGAATGCCTGGTAGACGACGCGGTTGACTTTCTCGTGGTCGTTCGCGCCGGCAAAGCGCGCGACGAGCACGCCCATGCCGGTGAACAGCGACGAGATGAAGACGACGACGACGAGGAAGATCTGCCAGCCGACGCCGATGGCGGCGTTGCCGGTGAAGCCGACGTAATGCCCCACCATCACGTGATCGACGATGCCCTGAAGGCCGCCGATCATGTTCTGTATCACCGTGGGCCACGCGAGGCGCCACACGGCGCGAGCGATAGGACCTTCGACGATCGACCGATCGAGTCTCTTGGCGGACGGCTGAATACGGAGATCTTATACCGTCTCCGGTCTCCGACCTCCGACGCCGTTACTGGAACGTGTTGCAGGCCTGCGGATCGCCGCTGTCGAAACCGCGCTTGAACCAGCTGACGCGCTGCTCGGACGAGCCGTGCGTGAATCTCTCCGGCATCACGCGTCCCGTGCCTAGCTTCTGCATGCGATCGTCACCGATTGCAGCGGCCGCGCGCATGGCTTCGTCGAGGTCGCCGGGATCCAGCTCGACCCCGCCTGCTGCAAATCGTCCCGCTCTCGAGGCGTCATGTCCCCAGACGCCGGCGTAGCAGTCCGCCTGGAGCTCGAGCCGGACGGACAGCGCGTTGGCGCTGCCCGGATTCGAACGCTGCATCTGGCGCATCTGCGCTTCCGTGCCGGTCAGGTACTGCACGTGATGGCCGATCTCGTGCGCGAGAACGTACGCCTGCGCGAAATCACCTGGCGCGCCGAAGCGTCGCGATAATTCATCGAAGAAGCCGAGATCCAGGTAGACCTTGTGATCGCCCGGGCAATAGAACGGACCGGTCGCCGCTCCGGCGTAGCCGCACGCCGACTGGATCGAGTCGCGGAACAAGACCACTTTTGTCGGCTGGTAACGGCTTCCGAGTTTCTCGGACCACGTCTCCTGCGCATCGCGCGCGACGGCGTCGACCATGTCCACCATCTTTTCCTCGCCGGGCGAGGTGGTCACCTTGCCGGAGGTGCCGACCGCTGATGAATTGGGCGTTGAGCTGCTGCCGCCTCCCAGTACGTCGAAGAAGTTCACACCTGTGAACATGCTGAGCAGGGCGACGATGATGACGCCGCCGATACCGAGCGGGATCATTCCGCCTCCGCCTCCCGAGCGGCCCCGCATGTCCTCGATATTGCCGCGATCGCCGGCGCTCCAACGCATCAGAAGCCTCCGGTATCCTGCATAGCACCACGTGTGCCATTACCGCATCGTTCGCATCGGTTGGTTAGATATCCACCTGATCCGGCACTGCGGTGTTCGGAATGCGGCGCGCCAAACACCCCGGCAATAAGCGATAACATGAGCGTTCGTTAGGGGGAGTTCTTCAGTAGTTTCTTCACGGCGCCGTGCGCGAGGACGACTGCGGGCTGGCGCTGGATTGCTTCGAAGTAGCGTCGCGCGAACGTGTCGCCGGTTTCGGACGGGATCAGCAGTCGATCGACTTGATCCAGAAGGATGCGCGCATCCGCTTCCGTTGGCTTCGGATCGGTCACCTTCGCGTCGGTCGTCTTCCCTTCCGTCGCCGTCATGACGTCGATGCGGACAATCAGCTCGGATACCTGGTGCAGCCACGCGAACCACGGATCGTGGATGACGAATTGCAGCAGTGCGCCCGCGGACGCGATGCGGCCGCGATCCATGTCGTATGCGCTCTTCGCGTCATCCAGCAGCGCCTTGTGGAGGTTGAGCAGCGCCGTGCGCAGATCGACGAGCTTCGCTCGCGTGGCGGGCTCGAGCAGCGGCGCCGAGGCGGGCACGTTGGCGGCCTTGGGCCGGCGCGCTTCTTCGAGCAGCGCGTCCACATCGAGCGGCTCCGTTGTCATGCGCAGCGATCCATCAGGTCCCTTCGGCCATTCCGTGCGCGGACGATCCCAATACAGTTCGAGACCGTTGCCATCCGGATCGTGCAGGTAGAGCGCCTCGCTCACGCCGTGATCCGACGCGCCCTCGAGCGGCACGCGCGCATCGACGAGCCGCCGCAGCGCATCGGCCAGTGCGGCGCGATCCGGGTAACGAATCGCCACGTGATACAACCCCGTCGTCCCCGGCGGCGGCGGATGGCCGTTCCGGGTTTCCCAGGTATTGAGACCGATGTGGTGGTGGTATCCGCCCGCGCTGAGGAATGCGGCCTGCTGGCCCATGCGGGTGGTGATCTGGAAGCCGAGGACTCCTGAGTAGAAGGCGACGGCGCGGTCGAGATCGGCGACTTTGAGGTGGATGTGTCCTATGTCGACGCGGGGATCGATCGGATCCGGCATTCAATAATCATCGCTCAGGCGCGCGCCCTGTGCACCCGTCTCTGGGGGCCTGGAAAACATGAGATATCCGAGCCTATGGCTTCGATCCGACGAAGCGTCCGGCCGCCGACGATCCCCTATACAGACCACGGGAATACGGACTTCCTGACTCGTATGACGGCGGAGGAATTTGAGGCATCCTGACCGGCGTTGAGGTGAGGACGATGACGTCGCACCGCTCGGGCGCCGTCAACGCGGGCGGCACCGCGGCAGGCGCGTGGACGGTGACTTGATGGCCAAGCTGTTCCAGCAGAGTGGCCAGCTCGCCGCGCTCTGCCGCCTCAGGCGCGAGGAGGAGGATCATGGCGGCTTACTTCACCGTGATCTTTTTCTGAAACTGCCCCGCCGCGTCGGGCTCCGATTCGAGGAGGGCGAGATTGCCATTGACGTACGTCAGCCTGCGGTCGGGCCGGCCATCGCCGTTCTCGTCCATGGCTGCCGTCTTCACCGCGCCGTTCGCGTAGGTCTCCCACTTGTCGATGCGCCCGTCGCTATTCGTGTCCTCTTCAACACGCGCCAGGGCGCCCGCCTCGTAAAACTCGACGCGATCGATCTTCTTCTCGTCCGCCGTCGACGAGATCTCCACTCGCGACACTTTCCCGTCCGGCGCGGAGAACACCCAGGCATCGGGCTTGCCGTCCTGCTTGCGTGAGAAGCCCACTTTCGCGAGGCCCCCCTTGTCGTCGTAGTATTCCCAGCGATCGATCTTTCCGTCCTCATCCTGATCGATCCGCGATCGGAGCGGCTTCGTGCCATCCATGTCCGTCCACGTATCGATCTTTCCGTTCTTGTTCGCGTCGTAGGTAAGCTGGGTGAGCTTGCCGGTCGTCTTGTCGTAGGTAGGCTTCGTCGTCTCCTTGATCCGCGCCTTTTCGGGATCGGAACAGGACGCGGTCAGGAGCGCGGCGGCGACGGCAACGACGGAGAAGGTACGCAATGTCGCACCGAATATATACCGTCCTCTCGTCGCTGGCAGTCGCCGCACCGCTCGCGGCGCAGCCGGCGCTCCCCGGATGGCCCGCCGTCGTGGAGGGCTACCGCGCCGCTCTCGAGCGATCGGGAATCGCGGGCAGCAGCCTGATGATCGTGCGCGACGGAAAGATCGTCGCCCGCCAGAACGAAGGATTCCAGGATCGCGACCGCAACAAGCCGGTCACCAACGGCACCATCTACCACTGGGCGTCGATCACGAAGACGTTCACCGCCATCGCGATCATGCAACTGCGCGATCGCGGCCTGCTGTCGCTCGATGATCCGGTCGTGAAGTACATCCCGGAACTGCGGCTGGCGCACGACCCGTTCGGCGACATCTCGCAGGTGAAGATCCGCCACCTGATGTCGCACAGCGCGGGCTTCCGCGCATCGACGTGGCCCTGGGGCGGCGACAAGCCGTGGCACCCGTTCGAGCCGACGACGTGGGAGCAGATCGTGGCGATGCTGCCCTACACCGACGTGCAGTTCGCGCCGGGAACAAAATACAGCTACTCCAATCCCGGCGTGATCTTCCTGGGACGCATCATCCAGCTGCTCTCGGGCGACGACTACGAGGTCTACGTCACGAAGAACATCCTGATGCCGCTCGGCATGCACAGCTCGTTCTTCGATCGCGCGCCATATCACCTGCTCCCCCGCCGCTCGCACAGCTATTTCCGTGATGACGCCGGCATTCGCGAAGCGCCGTTCGATTTCGACACAGGGATCACAGTGTCGAACGGCGGACTGAACGCGCCGTTCGACGACATGGCCAACTACCTGTCGTTCCTGCTGGGAGCCGATTCAGATGGGGATCGCGCCTTATATGACAACGTCCTCAAGCGGTCATCCCTGGAGGACATGTGGACACGGCAGATCAAGGCGGTTGAAGGGGAAGGGGTGAACGGGCCGGACTCGTACGCGGGATTGTCGTTCTTCATCGAACGTCACGGTGGCGTCGAGTTGATCGGACACAGCGGCGATCAGAACGGCTTCATCTCGCACCTCTATCTGCATCGCCCGTCTCGGACCGCATATCTCGTGTCGTTCAACACGGATACGACCCGGGCGAAGGACGGCTCGCGTCCGGGCACGCGCCAGGCGGATGCGGCAGTGCGGGAGCTGATGCTGCGGCACGTATTCCGCTAGCTCGGGACGAACAACGAAGCCACACCGTGGATCCGTCGTAATAAGGACAGGAGGCATACGTATGCGTATTCGGCGACACCTTCCGATCTGCCTGGCGCTCCTCGCGCTCGCGACGCCGGCGGGGGCACAGGACAATGGGAAGACGGGCATCACCATGGGATATCCGGCGTCGATTGGCATCATCTGGCAGGCGAGCGACAAGGTGGCGATCAGACCGGAACTGTCGTTCTCGGGAGGAAGTGGCAAGGTATCGGGCTCGTCATTCGTCACTGATAGTGATAGCTGGACCGTGGCGACGGGCGTAAGCGCGCTGTTCTACCTGCACACCTACGACCACCTGCGCACATATTTCAGCCCGAGATTCACCTACAGCCACATATCGGCCACGACGAACGCCTCGGGCTTTACCAACTCTTCGACAACCACCAAGGGGAACGGCACCTCGGTTGCGGGATCGTTTGGCGCGCAGTACGCGCTGGGCGACAAGTTCAGCGTCTTCGGGGAGGTGGGCTTCGGCTTCGGACACTCGACGACAAAGTCGGGAATCACCAGCGCGAAAGCGAGCGGCAATTCATGGGCGACCCGGACGGGAGTCGGCGTCATCTTCTATCCGTGATTCTTGTCGGGCATAGGGCATAGTGCAGAGGGCCTAGGGCAGAGGGCCGGGGGATAGGGCCGAGGAGAGGAATTCGCGGAGCAGGTTCCCAGCCACTCGGCTGCGGTAGCGCGCGGTCGAGCGGATGTCATCGATCGGCGCGATCTCCGAGAGCAGCGCGCGTTCGGCGGCGGCAATCGTGTTCGAATCGAGCTGCTGGCCGCGGAGCGCTTCTTCGGTTGCCAATGCACGGATGACGGTGGGTGCGACGCTGCCGAGCGCGATGCGTGTGTCCTGCACCACGCCATTGTCGACGCGGATCGTGCCGGCGAAGCACACCTTCGCGATCGCCTGCGCGCGGCGCGTTCCCACTTTTCTGTAGTAGCTTCCGCGTTGATCGGATGTTCCGCCTGACCAGCCTCCGCCAAGGCTACGGCGGTCCGCCGAAGCGCTTCGCGCGAAGGCGGAAGGCGGAAGCCACACAGATCTCGAAGGCAGGATTACTCTCCCGATGATCTCTCCAGGCGCGAGATCCATGTTCTTGTACCCGCGATGAAAGCCGTGATACGGGACGCGCCGGATGCCGGACGCGGACATCAATTCGAGTTCGGCATCGTAGACGAGCAGCACCGGCGGCGTGTCGGCTGCCGGTGATGCGTTGGCGATGTTACCGCCGATCGTGCCGCGATTCTGGGTCGCGACGCCGCCCGTTTCCCGCGCAGCGACCCCGAGCAGCGGATACTCGCGCGCGAGCCGCGCTGAGCGCTGGATCTCCGTGTACGTCGTCAGCGCACCAATGCTGACACCTTCGCCAAGGCTACGGTGTCCAGGAATTCCGCCGCCGTCCAAGGCCTGGATGCCGAGCAGCTCCGGGCAATTCTGCAGGCTGACATACCGTCCTTCCGGAAGATGCCCCGCCTCGAGCACCACCATCAGATCCGTGCCGCCGGCGAAGGGACGCGCGGACGGATGCTTCGCGAGATCGTCGAGCGCCTCTCGCAGTGACCGCGGCACGACGAGCTGGTATTTGTCCAGCAGCGGAATCATCGGCGCTTCGCCGCCTCGAGCACGGACTCGAAGATGCGCATGTAGCCGGTGCAGCGGCAGAGATTCCCCGCGAGCGCGACGCGAACGTCCTCTTCCGTCGGTTCCGCCGTGCGCGACAGGAGCTCCACCGCAGCCATCACCATTCCGGGCGTGCAGATGCCGCACTGCGCGCCGCCATATTCGAGGAATGCCTCCTGCACTTCGTGCAACATCTGGTCGGTCGCAACACCTTCGATGGTCGTGATCGACGCCCCTTCCGCGTGCGCGAGCGGCGTGAGGCAGCTGTTCACGAGGGTGCCGTCGAGCAGCACTCCACACGCGCCGCACTCTCCTTCGCCGCAGCCTTCCTTCGCCCCCGTAAGACCCGACGAGCGGAGCGCATCCAGCAGTCGCGCCATCGGATGCCCTTCGAGGACGCTGCGACGGCCGTTCAGCGTGCACGTCACGCGCAGCACGCCGGCATCAGGCACCAGCGGGCTCCATCAGCGACATGAGCCGCTCGGGCGTGAGCGGCAGACGCCGGACGTCGATACCTGTCGCGTTCGCGACGGCGTTGAAGATTGCGGGCGCCGGCCCGTCCATCGGCAGCTCGCCGATCCCCTTCGCTCCCGCAGGACCGTAGCGATACGGCACCTCCTCGAAGTACACACTGATCGGCGGAAGATCCATCGACGTCGGCATGATGTAGTTCGTCATCTGTGCGTTCGCCATCCGCCCTTCGCGCCAGACGACGTCCTCGTAGAGCGCCCAGCCGATGCCCTGCGCGACACCCCCTTCGATCTGTCCTGCCGCGAGCGTCGGATTGATCACCTTGCCCACTTCCTGCACGGCCACGAAATCATCGACGCGGGTCTCCCACGTCGTCATGTCGACTGATACTTCGGCGACGTAGACCGCCCAGCCGTACGTGCCGTACGCGTCCCCCACGTACTTGTCGTCGTCCCAGCGCAGCCCCGGCGGCGGCTGATACTGGCTCGTGCCGCGAAGCGATCCGAATGCGGCAACGTAGCGGGTGCACGCCGACTGAAACTCTGAGCGCGTGTAGACCGCCGGCAGGTAACCGGCGTCAATCAGGGCGTGCTTCACGCCGAGCGCCGCGGACTCGACGAGTTTTCCCACGACCATGCACGTGCGCGATGCGACCGTAGGGCCGCTGTTCGGCACGACGGACGTGTCCGGCTGGACGACTTCGACGTCAGCACAATCGATTCCAAGCGCTTCGGCGGCGATCTGCGAAAAGATCGTGTTCGTCCCCTGGCCGATCTCCGTGCTTGCGGCGAGAACGCGTACCCAGCCGCCCGCGGTGCCTTCGACCCCGACGATCGATTGCAAATGCACTTCGCCCGAACCGGTGAACCCGGCGCCGTGCATGAACGCCGCGAGACCGATGCCTTTCTTGATCGCTCGACCGCCGTTTTCACGCGCGAACCGCTCCCGCTTGGCGTGATAGTCGGAAACGGATAGAGCGCGATCCAGCAGGGCCGGCATGTTCACCGGCTCTGAAATCGTCTGTCCCACCGCGAGTGTGTCACCGGGCTGGATGAAATTGCGGCGGCGGAACTGTTCCGGCGTGAGCCCAACGGCAGCCGCGACACGGTCCATGTGGCGCTCGAGCGCGAAGATGCTTTGCGGCGCGCCGAACCCTCGAAAGGCCCCGTGCGGTGGAACGTTCGTGGCGACGGCGCGTCCCTGCACACGTACGTTCGGACACGAGTACGGGCCCGCGGCATGGATCGTTCCGCGCGATAACACGACAGGCGACAGCGTGCAGTAGGCCCCGCCATCGATCGTGAAGTCGATGTCCATCGCGAGCAGGCGTCCGTCCCTCGAAACGGCCGTGCGATGTTTGGTGCGCGCGGGATGCCGCTTCGTCGTGGCGGCCATGTCCTCGCTGCGGCCGTAAATCATCTTCACGGGCCGCTTCGCCTTCCACGCGAGGAGCGCCGCGTGTCCAGCAATGACGGATGGATACTCCTCCTTGCCGCCGAACCCGCCGCCTGTCTCCATCTGGACGACGCGAATGCGTTCGGTGGGAAGAGCGAACAGCTCCGCGAGCGCGTTGTGGATGTAGTACGGGCACTGCATCGAGCCCCACACCGTGATGCCATGCTCGCGATCGGCTACTGCGAGCATGCCGTTCGGCTCGATGTACAGCTGCTCCTGGGCGCCGGTTTCGTATTCACCTTCCACGACGATCGGCGCTTCGGCGAGCGCCTTGTCGACGTCTCCCTTGACGACCGCGTAGCGCTTGAACACGTTATCGGTGCCCCAGATAATCTCGCGGCCGGCAAGCGCATCGTCGATGCTCAACACGGGCGGCAGGGGATCGATCTCAATCGTCACGCGCCGGCGCGCCTCATCCGCGCGCGCGCGATCCGCATGCGCGATCAGAACGACCGGCTCCTCGGGATGATTGACGACATCGGTCGCGAGGTACGGCTGATCGTCGGCAATCAGCTTCACGCGATTCGTTCCCGGAATATCGGCGGCGGTGACGACGACATATTCGTCCCACGGGATTGCCGGATCGAACGTGATGCCGGTGATGCGTCCGCGCGCGATCGGACTTCGCACGGTCACGCCATGAAGTATCCCTGCCGGTGCGGCGTCGTCCACGTAAAGTGCCTGGCCCGTGACCTTGGCGCGCCCTTCCTTGCGCCTCACGGAACGGCCGATCTGCGGCGTCTCCATCCGGCTGATTCTAACGCTTGGTATACGCTTTCGTCGTGCACAGCTCAACACATCGGCGCCAGCCGATTCACACCGTGTACGGCGGCGCTCACCTCTTCAAGGCGGACACGGCGGCGCGTCTCGGCGCGACGGCCGTCAAGGTCCTCCACGAGCACGCACCAGACGCACAGACGCTCGCGTCGGTGCTGGGCATTGCGCCAGCTGCGGCCGAACGCGTCTACTCGCGCGTGCGCGAGAAGCTGCAGCGCGAACCCGTCGAAGATTTCCGGCTGGATTTCGAGGACGGCTACGGCAATCGGCCGGACGCGGAAGAAGACGGACACGCCGCGTCTGCTGCAGTGGAAGTTGGGAACGGCGCGAAGGCGGGGACGCTGCCGCCGTTCATCGGCATCCGCGTCAAGAATCTCGGTGACGAGCTGCGCGAACGCGCGCTCAGAACGACGCACCTCTTTCTCGAGCGGCTCCTGAAAGAGACGAATCGCCGTCTGCCCGCAAACTTCGTCGTCACGCTGCCGAAGATTACGGCAAAAGGACAGGTTGCTGCGCTCGTGCAGACGTTCGCCGAAATCGAGGCAGCGCACCATCTTCCCGCGGGGAGCCTGCGGATGGAGCTGATGGTCGAAACGCCGTACTCGATCTTCGATGAGAACGGTGCGGTCAGCCTGCCATCATTGGTGGGTGAGGGGGACGGCCGCGTTGTGGCGGCGCACTTCGGGACGTACGACTACACGGCGTCGCTGGGCATTACGGCGGCGCACCAGCATATGCGCCACCAGGTCTGCGATTTTGCGCGAGCGATCATGCAGGTGGCGCTGGCGGGCACCGACGTGTGGCTCTCTGACGGCGCGACGAATGTACTGCCTGTGGGAAAAGATCGCGCCACGATTCACCAGGCGTGGCGGCTGCACTACGACGACATCCGCCACTCGCTGACCAACGCCTTCTATCAGGGGTGGGATCTGCATCCCGCGCAACTGGTCACGCGCTACGCCGCGGTCTACGCGTTCTTTCTCGAGAGTCTCGACGCGGCGTCCGAGCGGCTGCGTAACTTCATTTCGAAAGCGGCGCAGGCGACGCTGGTCGGCGAGGTGTTCGACGACGCGGCAACGGGACAGGGATTGCTGAACTTCTTCCTTCGCGCGCTGAACTGCGGCGCCGTGCAGGAGACGGAGATCGGCGCCCTGACCGGCCTCACGCTCGCCGAGCTCCGCTCCGGGTCGTTCGTGAAGATCGTCAAGCACCGGCGCCGATCTTCCGCCTAAAGGCGGAAGGTACAAGAGCTCTCAAAGAGAAGGTGTAGCTTCCGCCTTTAGGCGGAAGTCACGCGCGGCGGATGAGCGCAGCCGCGCCCCAGCCGACGAGGATCAGCCCGCCCAGCACGGCGACGGCGTAGTGATTGCCGTACGTCGCCGTCGGGAAATGATTGCTGATCATGATCACCGTTGTCGGCACCGCTATGAACGTGTTGTGCTTCGAACGAAGCTTCGCGCCGGCGCCGAGCGCTTCATTGAACGGTTCCCCTTTTGCGGCGGCAGCGATCATGCGGCGCTGTGGAGGCAGAATCCGCATCCACACGTTCGCAACCATGATCGTGCCGAGGAGTGCGCCAATGTGGATGTACGTCGCACGCGAGCTGAAGACTTGCGAGAGTCCGGCGGTCGTCGCGATGATGAGCACGAACGCGAGCGTCCCGAACGCGACGTCGTTCTTCGCGAGCGGTGTCAGTACGAGAAGGTCATAGACGATCCAGCCGACGAGCAGGACTGCGACCCCGATAATCGACGCGACGACTGGCGTAACTTTCGGATCGATGGGATCGACCATCAATCCGCCGTGGTAGTACACGAGATTCAGCAGGACGAATCCCGTCAGAAACGTCGCCAGCGCCTCGTAGCGAAACCAATGCACGTCGGACGGGCGGACGCCGAGCGTCTTCTGCTTCACGACGGTGTAGAACCCGCCGCTGTGCACCATCCACACGCCCCCCTTGTCACCTTTGGTCTCGAGGCGACGCATCGTCCCGTCGAGCCACGTGAAGTAATACGTGGACCCGACCCACAGGATTGCCGAGAAGACGTGCGCCCAGCGAAACAGGAGGTTCGCCCATTCATTCATGTTCACGCTAGCTCCCTCGATACGTTGAATAACCGAATGGACTGACGAGCAGCGGCAGATGATAGTCCGCTGCAGCGTCGCGCACGATGAACTCGATCGTGATTTCGCGGTAGAACGATTCCACGGCTCGCCGCTCGAAATAGGCGACGATGTCGAACGCGAGCCGATACGTACCCGCCTGCAGCGTCGAGTCTTTCGCTACGAGCGCGGGCACGCGCCCGTCGCCGTTCGTGACGCCGCGCGAGACTTCCGTCCAGATCGACGCGTTCTCTCGCTCGAGGCGGACGGAAACGGCTGCTGCCGGACGTCCGATCGAAATGTCGAGGACGTGCGTCGAGATGCTCATCTGAGAAGTCGCTCCAACCGCAGGCGCGTGATCTTCTGTTGCTCGCTGGCTGCCAGCGCCAGCTCGGTCTTTGGATCGTTGTTCGTGCGATCGCGCAGCATCGCGAGCATCTCGGATGCCGTCCGGCCAGAGGCGCACACGATGAAGATGTGACCAAAACGTTCCTCGTACGCGCGGTTGGCTTCCGCGAGCGCGGCAATCGCAGAAGCATCGTCCTGGACCCTGGCCTGTTCGCGCGAAGAGGAATCGTGCGCAGCGTAGGACTGCAATCGCTGCGCCGCGCGCTCGCCGATTCGCGGATGATGCCGAAATGCCTCTAACCAGTCGTCGGCTGGGACGGACGCGTTCGCCGCGTCCGCGGCAGCGAACACCGAATCAATTGACGTGAATGGACGCGCCGCTGCGACGCGATCGATCCACGCGGGCGCCGCGCAGAAATCGGTGAGCGCTCCCTTCAACTCCGGCCGATCCATGGCGTTCAGCTGCCGCAGCACCGCCGCTCGCCGTGCATCGGCTATGGGCGT
>DASPXV010000027.1:0-17055 GCA_035637115.1 Vicinamibacterales bacterium | reverse complement strand
AAAGCAGACGCACGCCGCGGCGGCTGCGGCGGCCACTGCCGCCCACCGGCGACGAAGTGCCAGGTAGAGTGCGAGCGGAGCCAGGAAGAGCTTCAAGCCGCACGCGAGCCCCACCGCGATTCCGGCGCGGCCCCACCGTTCCTTTCGCAACTCGATCCAAATCCACGTCCCGAGCGCGGCAAGAATGCCTGTCAATTGTCCGGTGATGAACCACGCGACCGTTGGCGCGGCCGCCAGCAACAGAAAAGCGATCACAATGTACGTGCGTCGCGAGAAGTGCAGGGACAGCTCGGCCTCGACGGCGGCCAGCGACACTCCTGCGAGTGCCACATTGATCGCCGTCCAGCAGATGTAGGCCTGTCGCACGGGCAGATACGACAGCGGCCAGACCAGCAAGTGGAAGTGAGGCGGGTTCAGGTCCCAGAACTGCCTCGAAACCGTCTTGGAGAGTGGGATGAGAGTCGCGACGCTCGGCGCGTACAGGTTCTCCCCGTGGCGCGCGTGCAGGACGGCGTAATAGAACTTTCCGAAATCGTTGTAGTGCAGCGCGACCAGGACGTTGTTCGACACCCCGTATATCAGGGTGAGCCACAGGAGGGCGGCGATGACCAGAGCGACCGTAATGACGGCGTACAAATACTCGATACTGTCTCGCGGACCTCGCACGGCCGTCATGATACCGCCGCGCCGCCGAACAGGCCCAGAGGGTCCCGTAGGGCGCTGTGCCTGCTACAAAAGGCTACTATCCGGCTGACTTTTGTCACTGATTCACCAACATTCCAGCGGTCCTAAAAACTGGTATATAAGGACTTAGCAATCTTACGGTGCAACTTGACGTGTGTTGAGCTGGCCCGGCTGTTGCGATTGACTGAGTCGTATGGCTCACCGCGTTCGAACAAGGCGCCGCCACCGGCCTGGTGCCATTCGGTTTTTCGCCGTCGCCGCCCTCGGAGCGCTCGCCGCCGTCTCGGCCGGCGTTGCTCTGAGTCAACGCGACCTCGCAACTGCACCTGTCGATGGCGATGCCCTGATGGCATCCGTGCCGGCTCCGCCGCCCCTCGCACCGCTCGATGCGTCCCTTCCGGGCGTCCCACAGCGAGCCGTGTTCCCGTATTCGGTGGTGCCCGGTGGCGTCGAGTCTGTGTCCGAACTCCGAAAGGCCATCGCGACCGATCCCGTAGTGGCCGACCACTACAAAGGCTTCAAGCTCTCGAAGGCGCGTGTGGAGCGCCTTGGCTCCCCCAAAGTGGCATACGTGTCGTATCGGGTTGGCGACCACGTTTACTGGACGCGCAAGCGCCTGCTGCTGCCGGCGGGGGAGCGGGTCATCACCGACGGACAGCTCGTCGCGCGCACCCGTTGCGCCAATCAGCTGGGCGACGTGCCCGGCGCCATTTCGCCTGCGGAACCCGATTCCGCGGTCTTGAACGGACCCACAGGCAGCAGCCCGGCGCTCATCGCGACGAGCGGCCTCGGTCTTCCGCTGGGTGCCGTCGCCCC
This sequence comes from Vicinamibacterales bacterium, assembly GCA_035637115.1. GTDB lineage: Bacteria > Acidobacteriota > Vicinamibacteria > Vicinamibacterales > 2-12-FULL-66-21 > JAICSD01. Next base: position 15,555 of record DASPXV010000027.1, on the reverse strand, counting down.
CTCGGTCAATGCTGGCGCGGGGCGTCCCGGACCAGGCACCTCGCCGGGCCTCGCCGGACCTGTCGCCGGAAGTGTGCCGCCGGGAGCGGTTACTCCCGGAGCTGTTCCCACGGCACCACCGGTGCTGCCCGAGGTGCCTGACGGGTCTTCTGGTCCGGGTGCGCCATCCGACCCGACTGACCCTGGTGGCACTCCCGGGATTCCTGGCCCCCCCGGGCCCCCGAATGCGCCGCAGGGTCCGAGTACTCCTGAGGGTCCGAGTACTCCCGGCAGTCCAGGTACTCCGGGAGTGCCCGGCACCCCGGATAATCCCGGCACTCCAGGAGTGCCCGGTACGCCGGACAATCCCGGCACTCCTGGGCCACGGCGGCAACCACCGCCAGTGATCACCGATCCGTTTGTTCCCGTCGATCCGCCTGTTTTCACTCCTCCGAATGACCCGGACGTGCCGCCGCTGATCCCGAACCCTGACCCTCCCGGCGGCCCCGAGCCTCCGCTTCAGCCGACGCCCGAGGCTGGGGTACCGGTCCCGGAGCCCGGCGGCTCGATGATGCTGATGCTGATTGGCCTGGGAGGTTTGGTGGCGCTGCGTGTCAGGACCCGCCGCCGGGGCTGACACCGCCGATTCGTCTCTGCGCCGCGCGGTACTCGTCGCGATTGACAGCCGTCGGGTCCAGTTCTCTTGCGGTCTTCAACGCTCGCGCGGCGTCTTCGAGGCGACCCGCGGCGGCGAATACCACGGCGGCGTGCAACTGCAGATCGATATTCGCACTATCCTGGTTGATCGCTCGCTCCAGCAATGGCAGGGCGCCGGCGTCGTCGCCGAGCAGGTGCTTGATCCACCCCAGGGTGTCGGCGATCAGGGGCGCACCGTTCGTTATCCTGAAGGCGCGCTCTGCCAGCGGCAGCGCGTCCGCCGGCCGGTGATCTCGCACGGCAGTCGCGTACGCGAGATTGTTCAATGCCACAACATCGTTCGGATTGTTTTCAAGAGTGCGCGCGTACGCCGTGCGCGCTTTGTCGGACTGACCGGTCGCTTCGTAGAGGACGCCTAGCGCTCGAAACGCGTTGCTGAGGGTCACGTCAGCTGCGGTGGCCTGTTCGAGCGCGTTGACCGCGCCGCTCAGATCACCCTTCGCGCGCCGCGCGTCCGCCCGCAGCAGCAGCTTGCGAACCGGCAGCGCTGCCGTTCGTTCCATGTTTTCGAGACGGCGCGCGGAGAATTGCGCTGGCAAATCGGTCTCAGGATCGATGGGTGGATTGAATTCACCGGCGGCGGCGGTGGAAGAGCGGAACGGCGCGCACAGCGGGTCCCCGAGGATCACGGTCTGCCAGCTGAGCGAAGGCATCGCGCGGTAGAACGCTTCCGCGAGATTCAGTCCTGACACATAGGCGGGAAACAGGATCTCCGGGCGGACCGCTGCATCAAGATAGGGCTCGGCAACCTGGCCCGCGGCACCCGCCACGCCCGCGCGAACCAGGTCGGCGGTGAGGGACTGAGAGGAGGCAGCGTACTCCGCCGCTCCTGGTTTCCAGTCGGCGGGCGGTTCCGTCATGGTCCGTGCGTCAGTACTCAAGAACATCGACGCCAGCGCCCCCGCCGCGAACGTCACGGCCGGTGCGCGCACCTTGAGCGCCGGATCGTTCGAACCCCAGGAGTAGTAGCCAAGCGCCCCGCCGGAAAGCGTGGCGGCGGCCGGCGTTGCCTCGAGCAGTACCTGCACGCGGTCGGGCGCAGTACGCAGACGCTCGGAGGCGGTGGCGAGCCACTCATTCGGCTTGTCGGCAGAAGCCCCGCGCTGGTCGAGCACGATCGTGCCGATGCTGTCCTTGGCGGCCAGGCTGCGATCCACAAGGGATGTCGCATCCGCGACGCTGAAGCCATCGAGACGCGTCACCAGGTAGATATCCTGCGCGGCATGGCTGAAGGTCGCGTGCACAGCGGAATCGGGTCCTGCGTAAAAGGGATTCGGTACGGGTCCATCAACGGGCACCGCTGCACCCGACATCCTGCGATAGAGCAGCGTCAGTTCAGAATCCACGCTTGCGCCAGTCCCGCTGCGGCCCGGCGTCCCCGCAATCCGCAGCGGAATGCCCTTGGTCAGGACGATGTAGAGAATGCGGTCCTGGAGGTTTCCGCTGGAGAGCGCGCTCGCAATGGGTTGTTCGATCGAGCCGACGAACGCGGCCCGGCTGATCTCATCTGTGATCGGCGCCTTCAAGTGGATCACATTTGAGCGCGGAATTGCACGTTTTTGCACGTAATAACCAGCGATTGCCTTCGATGCCTCGCTCGCATCGTTGACGATCACCAGCAGGTTGTCGGGCGACTGCGCCGCAGCACGACACGTTGTACACAGCGCCGCCGCGAGGACGAGACAACGGAAGAGGAGCTGCCTCACGAATCGCTCGCCGCCTTCCGGTTCACCGGCGCCCTGCGGCGCCGCTAGTCCTGGCTGGTACTGAGCAGACGCGGTTTCGGCGGGAAATCCGCACGAAGCGGCATCGCCGGGTCGCCGATCGATGGGTGACTATGCTGGTAGACATGCGTCCCGGCGGTCTCGATGCGCAGAGTATAGGCGATAGGGAATTGATCCAGCAGGGCGACGACGGCTTTGAGTACCGCAGGGGCGAACACGTTTTCATCTTCCGGGGTCAGCGATGAAATGAAACGAATCTCCATACGAACAAGCCTCGCCCTCTTTGACGTTTCCTGCGATTTGCGGTGAGCGCTGACGAAATTGCAATTCACGTTCCGCCTGACTGAACGCCTCCAGATGAGGTGTACGCATGCGTGCGGCTGTATCCAGAACCCGGCACAGAGCCGCCAGATTCTGCGCCACAGCGAACTATGTTCCTCCCGTGGGTGGCATTCGCCGCGCGGCCGGCACAGGTGTGCGGACTCGATCAGAACGCCGCGAGCATCCTCGTGGCGAGGCGCAGGGTCTCGGTGCTTGGCGCATGTGGTGTCGGCACCGCGCCGCCTGCCCTTGGGCGCGCGAGCGCCGCCAACGCGTAGCCCAGGGCGACTGGATTGTGGCGCAGGATCCCGGAAGGGGTTGTCACCGCGATGTCCGCCGTTACAATCCGCGTGCGGAAAGACCACGGGCGCCGCCCGTCGTGCACCACCGGGCGCGATCCCTGGCGGGCGTAGGCCGCCAGCGTCGCCGGGCTGATCGGCCGCCGATTGACCAGTACGTAATCGAACAGATCACCGCCGGCATGGTAGCGAAGTGCTGCGAGATGATCCGCCAGCGAGAAATCGTCGGTTTCACCCGGCTGTGTCATCAGGTTCGCGACATACACGCGTGTCGCAGTGGCGCGTTCGACGGCGATTCGCATCTTGTCCACGAGCAGCGTGGGAATGACGCTGGTATACAGGCTGCCGGGACCAGCGACGATCAAGTTGGCCCGCCCGATCGCGTCGAGACATTCCGGCAGCGCCGCTGCTCGCGCGGTCAATCGCACCCGATCGATACGCGCGCGGCGCGCGGCAATTGCCGTTTCGCCGACGACTTCAGCGCCATCGCTGAAGTCCCCTCGCAGCCGCACATCCGCAAGCGTGGCGGGCAGCACCCGGCCGGCCGTACCCATGATTGCGCTGAGCGAGCGAATGGCGCCCAGGAGATCGCCCTGCACGCGCGTCAGCGCCGTCAGCAGAAGATTGCCGATCGGGTGCTCCCCCTCCACACCTTCGCACCGCATGCGCTCGTGCAGCACGTCCCCCAGCGGCGATCCGAGCGGAGTCAGGGCCGAAAGACAGTTTCGGATGTCACCGGGCGGCAGCACGCCAAGCGCGTCCCTCAACTGGCCCGAGCTACCGCCGTCATCCGTGACGGCGACGATGGCGGTGAGGTCGCCAATTTTGGTTGTCTGCGCCCGCGCGTGGACCAGACCCCGGAGCACGACGGGCAATCCGGTGCCGCCGCCCAGGGCGACACAGCCCGCGGAATGATGCGGCGCAGGTTGCGCGGTACCAGAGGCGAATGGAAGAAGCACGCCCCGCGGAGCGCAACACGTGTGCCCCCGCTAAGTGTTGCAAACTGACAACGAGAACGAAATCCGCCGAGTAAAGGGGAATTCTGGGGAGGATAAAGTCACCGTCAGAGATGATTTCTACGCTAGCGCCCGTCGACTACCCGGAACTCTCGCTTGATCGGCAGTCGCACATCCCCTAACGCTTCTGTCGAAGGGTGGCTGTGCTGATGCACCTCCGTACCTGCTGTTTCAATCCGAAGGGTGTAGGCGATGGGGAATTGGTCCAGCAGGGCGGTCGCAGCGCGCAAGACGGCCGGCGCGAAGAGGTTTTCATCCTCGGGCGTGAGGGATGAAATAAACCGAATTTGCATGTGACGACCTCGAGACGTGGTGGACGCTTGTAACAAGCGAGTGACGACGATTTTGCAATCTGCATTCCTCCGGGCGGGTGCGCGCGCGTCCGAACGTGCCAGAGACACTGCGATTTTTCAAAGGCTGGGCGTTCGCACAGATTCTCGTCGGCAGCGGACAATGTTCTCTCGGGACGCGGGATTTCGCGTCGTCTCAGCGCGGGTCACAAGACGGGCTTCAGTCGTGACACCGCACGCTCTGTGGCATATCCCATGCTCAGCTCGCCCGTAGTCCGGTCGCGCACAAGTCGGAGTGGCCGGGAGTCTGGAAGGTTTCATTACCATTGCTGTCATCGTCGCTCGCACCGTGGGCCGGTGCGTCCGTACCCGGGGAACCGGACACGGGCGGACGGGTCAATTCCGTCACCGATCTTCTCAGTGGCATCTCCGGGACGCTGGGGGTGCCCCTGGCCCTTCTCCAACGTGTGCGCGGCCGATGGCGGTTCGCCGGGGACAGTGGCAACCTGCCGCGGCCTGTCTCCCCGGCACTGATGTCGGTAGCAGAAGAGGGACCTCCGCGTGACCCATTCTGGACGGCACTGCTGTCTGGTGACGCACCGGATTGGCTGCTCCTGGTGCCCGGAAGTCGAGAGGACTGGCAGGAGCGGCCAGGCCTCGCCGCATCGCTGGATCGGATCAGCACGTTGGCGTCGGCGATGAAGCAGGTGCAGCGCAGGCGCGCGATCGAGCGGGCCGGCCGGATCGCGTACATACTCGGCCGCCGGCTTTCCCCGCTCACCGACGCTGACCGGATCTACACAGAAATCGTCCGCGCCGCCGCTCGCGTATCAGGAGCGGAGCTGGCGACGCTCGCGTTGTACGCACCAGAAGAGCGCGCACTGCGGATCGTGAGCACGTTTGGCTATCCGCATGCGATCGTCGAACACCTGCGGCTCGAGCCGGGCGAAGCGCTGATTGGCCGGGTCTACGCGACACGTCAGCCCTTCTTTGCGGGCGCTGGTTCGGGTCCTCAAGCGTTGCCGCTGCGCCCCCGGTATCGCACTGAATCCTGCATTGTCGTCCCTGTGCTGGCGGACGGTCTTAGCCTCGGTGTGATAGGTGTGGCGGATCCTCACGAAGCTGACCAGTTCACACGCGACGATCTCGTTGCCCTGCAGCGGATCATGCCAGTCGCGTCACTGGCGCTCGCGCGTCAGCGCACCTTGCGGGACATGGAACTGCTCGCGATCGCTTCGCGCATCGATCCTGTCACGCGTCTTGCCAACCGTCAGTACCTGATGCCGCGTCTCGAGGCGGAGCTCGAACGCGCGCAGCGCCTGCAGCAGCCGCTCGCGATGATGCTGATCGACGTCGACGACTTCAAACGTGTGAACGATACGTGGGGGCATCTCGAGGGCGACCACCTCCTGCGCGAGATCGGCGCGCTGCTCAGCGACAACGTCCGCCTGTTCGACGTGTGCACGCGGTACGGAGGAGAAGAGTTTGCGGTCTTGATGCCCGGCGCGCACGAAGTGGTGGCTCGGCAGGTCTCCGAACGCGTCCGGCAGAGTGTCGAGGATGCATTCCGCGCAGGCTCCGGGGGGCCGAAAATCACGTTGAGCGCGGGGGTCGCCTTGTATCAACCCGGGGACACGGCCGAACGTTTGATTGGCCGGGCGGACCAGGCCCTGCTCACCGCAAAAGCGCAAGGGAAAAACGCGGTTCGGTTCGCCGGCGGCGGTGAATTGTGAAGCTCTTGACGGGGCGCCCGCCGGCGGGTAACATGACCGCTCCCCGTATCAATTCAGATGATTACGCCGTCAGAGCCTGTCGCGCTTATTGGAGAAAGCGCTTCGATTGAAGCCTTGCGCGGCGAACTGGGCTATGCCGCGCGCTGTGACGCGAAGGTCCTCGTCACGGGCGAAAGCGGCGTCGGCAAGGAAGTGGTCGCACGACTGATTCACGCCGGCAGCAGCCGCAGCCGTTCGTCACTCATCACGGTGAATTGCGCGGCGCTGACCGAGACGCTCCTCGAAACGGAGCTTTTCGGGCATGTGCGGGGCAGTTTCACAGGCGCGTACCGGGATCGGCCCGGCGTACTCGAACAGGCCCACCGGGGCACCGTGTTCATGGACGAAATTGGCGAAACGACCCCGCGCATGCAGGGCCTGCTCCTCCGGTTTCTGGAGACAGGCGAGATCCAGCGCGTGGGTTCGGACCGTCCCGATAATCGCGTTGACGTACGCGTCATCGCGGCGACGAATCGCGATCTGCTCGACAAGGTTCAGGAAAAGACTTTTAGAGAGGACCTGTACTACCGGCTGAACGTCATCCAGATCCATGTGCCGCCCTTGCGCGATCGGATCGACGACGTGCTCCCGTTGCTGACGCGGTTCCTGGAGCAGTTCGCCAGGACCTACCGCGTTCAGGTCCCTTCCGTTTCGCCAGACGCGGCCGGCATCCTGCTGTCGTATTCGTGGCCGGGGAATGTGCGAGAGCTCAAGAACCTTGCGGAACGACTGGTCGTGCGCGATGGATCGCAGACGATCGAACCCAAGGATCTTCCCTCCGAGCTCGCCCGCCGCCGCGCGCGTAATCTGTCGGTCAACGCGGCTGCGCCGGTCTGCAGTCGTGCGGACCAGCTGTTCGATTCGATGGTCGTGCAGCGCGAATCATTCTGGTCCGCGGTCTACCCTCAGTTCATGCAGCGCGATCTGACGCGCGACGACCTGCGCGCCATCGTGGCGAGAGGGCTCGAGCGCACCGCAGGCGACTACCGTGGCCTGATCGGCCTGTTCAACATGCGTGCGGAAGACGTGAAGCGGTTCGTGAGCTTCCTGAAGAAGCATCAGTGCGAGCCGGCCCAGGAAGCGAAAGCGGGGCGCAGCGGGTCTGCCGCGAAGGGCCGGAAGAGTCCTGATCAACGGCCGAACCGCGCGATCGCCTAAGATTCGCCTGTTCGAATCAAATCGAGCAAGGTTGCTGCGGCGACCGGCTTAACCAGGTACTTTCCCCCCAGGTGTTCGGCTTCCGAGCGGAGCACTGGATCGTCGAAACCGGAAAACACGATCAGCTGCGTGTTCCGGTCGACGTCCTTCGCGAGAACAGCCAGCTGCAGGCCGTTGAAGGCGCCAAGCCGCACGTCCGTGATGAGCACATCGAAGTGCTGTTCGCGCAGCCGCCGGCGCGCCTGCTCGAAGCTCGAACAGCCAATGACCTCATATGTCGGATCGTCGCTGAGCGCGCGAAACAGCGCCTCGAGCAACGATTCGTCGTCTTCCACCACCAAGATCTGTCGTGTGGGCCCGCCCGACTGAGCCGTAGAACCGGCGTGTACGAATTCCATCAGAGAATTAAAGTATACATCGTCGATGCTGCTGATTTCGTCGCCGCGGTTCGGCGAACATACCACACCACCCGGGCATCCCGAGCGCCCGGAAAGGGCCGAGGTGTTTGAACAGGTGTCGGACGACTGGCGCGACAAGGATGGACGGGTGGTCGAGCCGCGGCCGGCGACGCGAGAGGAGTTACTGCGCGTGCACGATGCGGCGCACGTGGACGCGATCGCCGCGACCAGCGGCCATGCGGTGATGCTCGATGCGGACACGTTCACCTCGCCGGAGTCGTACGAGATCGCGCTCCTCGCCGCGGGCGCGGCAGTGCAGGCGATGGAACATGCGCTCGACACCGGTGAGATCGCGTTCGCGCTCGTCAGGCCGCCGGGACATCACGCCGAGCGTAACAAGCCAATGGGATTCTGTCTGTTCAACAACATCGCGGTCGCCGCTGCCGCAGCACTCGCGCGCGGACTCTCCCGGGTCGCGATCGTCGATATCGACGTCCACCACGGCAACGGCACCCAGTGGACGTTCTACGACGATCCCCGCGTTCTCTACATCTCGACTCACCAGTTCCCGTTTTATCCCGGCACTGGCACCGCGGACGAGACCGGCATCGGGAAGGGGAAGGGCTTCACGCTGAACGTTCCGCTCGCCGCCGGCGCGACGGATGCGGACTACGCAAAGGCGTATGCCGTGATCGGCGAACGCCTGCACGAATACCATCCCGAGCTATTGCTCGTCTCCGCCGGCTACGACGCGCACACGGACGATCCCCTGGCATCGATGCGCGTGTCGACCGCCGGCTACGCCGCCATCGTGCGCTCGCTCGCGAAGACCGCAGCGTGGATCGGCTGTCCGATGGCGCTGGTCACCGAGGGGGGCTACGATCTCGCAGCGCTGCGCGCGTGCCTGGACGCGAGCCTCGACGTACTCGCACCTGCCTCGCCGAAGCCGCAGGGCGGCGAAGGCGGAGGATATAATTAGAGGATCGTGCCGGAGTACAAGCCGCAGACAATCGAGAAGAAGTGGCAGGAGCGCTGGCGGACGTCGCGCGCGTTCGAGGTCACTGAAGATCCGTCGAAGCCGAAGTTCTATTGCCTCGAGATGTTCGCCTACCCGTCCGGGCACGCGCACGTCGGCCACGTCCGCAACTACATGATCGGCGACGTCGTCGCGCGCATGAAGCGGATGCGCGGCTTCAACGTGCTGCATCCGTTCGGATGGGACGCCTTCGGCCTGCCGGCGGAGAACGCGGCGATCAAGAACGGCACGCATCCCGAGACCTGGACGCTCGAGAACATCGCGCACATGAAGGGGCAGCTGCAGCGCCTGGGCATCAGCTACGCCTGGGAGCGCGAGATCGCCACGTGCCTGCCTGAGTACTACAAGTGGAACCAGTGGCTGTTCCTGAAGATGCTCGAGCGCGGGCTGGCATACCGCAAGCGGTCAAGCGTGAACTGGTGTCCGAGCTGCAACACGGTCCTCGCGAACGAGCAGGTCGTGGACGGCGGCTGCTGGCGGTGCGGCACGCCCGTCATCACGCGCGAACTGGAGCAGTGGTTCTTCAAGATCACGCAGTATGCCGACGAACTGCTGAACGGCATGGGGGAGCTGGAGTCGTGGCCCGAGAAGGTGCTCACGATGCAGCGCAACTGGGTCGGGCGGTCAGAAGGCGCCCGCGTCCGCTTCAAGCTGGACTCCGCCGGGGACATCGAAGTATTTACGACCCGCATCGACACGATCTACGGGGCCAACTTCATCGTCCTGGCGCCCGAGCATCCGCTCGTGCAGCAGTTTGCGGATGCCTCCGCAGACCCGGCAGGATTCCGCGCGAAGGTGGCGAAGTTTACCGCGCAGGATCGATCCGCGCGCATGACCGGCGAGGTCGAGAAGGAAGGCTTCGACACAGGGCGCCAGGCGATCAATCCGTTCACCGGGAAGCCCGTCCCGATCTGGATCGCCAACTTCGTCCTGATCGACTACGGCACGGGCGCGGTCATGGGTGTGCCGGGGCACGATCAGCGCGACCTCGAGTTCGCACGCAAGTACCAGCTGCCGATCACCATCGTCGTGCAGAATCCCGATAATCCTCTGAACGCCGACACGATGGCCGAGGCGCACGCCGGCGAAGGGGCGCTGGTGAACTCCGGCGAGTACAACGGGCTGTCGTGGGAAGAGGCGAACCGGAAGATGACGGCGGAGGCGGAGACGCGCGGCATCGGCCGCGGCACCGTGCAGTACCGCCTGAAAGACTGGGGGATCTCGCGCCAACGCTACTGGGGCACGCCGATCCCGGTGCTGTATTGCGAAAAGGACGGGATGGTCCCGGTGCCCTATGAGCAACTCCCCGTGGTGCTGCCGAAGATCGCGGAGTTCAGCGGACGCGGTGACTCGCCGCTTGGCCAGATCCCGGAGTTCGTGAACGCGACGTGTCCGGCGTGCGGCGGCCCGGCGCGGCGCGAAACGGACACGATGGATACGTTCGTCGATTCGTCGTGGTACTTCTTCCGCTTCTGCGATCCGAAGAACGACCGGCTGCCGTTCGATCCGGACAAGGTGGGCTACTGGGGCCCGGTGGATTTCTACAGCGGCGGGGTCGAGCATGCCATCCTGCACCTGATCTACTCGCGCTTCTTCACCCGTGTGTTCCGCGATCTGGGCATGACATCCCTTGGCGAGCCGTTCGCGCGCCTGCTGACGCAGGGAATGGTGCTGAAGAACGGACAGGTCATGTCGAAGTCGAAAGGCAATGTGGTCGACCCCGACGACATGATCCAGAAGTACGGAGCGGACGCGCTGCGGCTGTACGTCATCTTCGTTGCGCCGCCGGAAAAGGAAATCGAGTGGACCGACGCCGGCCTTGAAGGCAGCTGGCGGTTCCTCGCGCGCGTCTGGCGGCTGGCGGATTCGCTCGCTGAGACGATCGGCGGCGAAGGCATTCCCGAACCGGGCACGCTCGAGCTGAACGACGCCGAGCGGGCGCTCCGCCGGAAGACGCACGAGACGATCCGTCGCGTGACCCTGGATCTCGATCCGCGCGTCCATCTGAACACCGCGGTCTCCGCGATGATGGAACTGGTCAACGAGCTCTACGCATTCTGCGGCGCGAGCCGCTGTCTTCCGATCGGCGAGCAGCCCGAACAGGTGGGAGCGATCGAGCGGCCGGGGACAATCGCCGTCCTGAAGGAGGCGATTGAAGCGCTGGTCCGCATGATTTCGCCGTTCGCCCCGCACATGGCGGAGGAGCTGTGGGAATCACTCGGCCACACGAACGGCGTCGTTGCCGCCGGCTGGCCGAAATATGACGATGCGGTCGCGAAGGCCGAGGAGGTCGTCGTGCCCGTGCAGGTGAACGGCAAGATCCGCGGCCGGCTGACGATCCCGGCGGGAACAAGCGAGGAACAGCTCCGCGAGCTCGCGCTGGCCAATCCGCAGGTGAAGCTGCATCTCGAAGGCAAGCAGGTAAAGAAGCTCGTCGTCGTATCGGGCGGAAAACTCGTCAGCATCGTCGTGGGATGAGAAACATGAAGCACGCGTGTCGCCTCGCGATCGTTATTCTCGCCATGCTCGCGCACAGCGGCTGCGGCTACTCGCTCGCGGGCCGCGGATCGTTCCTCCCCGCTTACATCAAGCGGATCGGCGTGCCGATGTTCACGAACAACACCGCTGTCTTCGATCTCGACCGGCAGGTCACTGAGCGCGTCCGCAGCGAGTTCATCGGCCGCGGCAAGTACACGATCGTCCCGGATGCGACGGGCGTCGACGGTCTGCTCACGGGCGTCATTTCGTCCGTGACGCTGTCGCCCGTGGCGTTCAACACCGCGCAGCAGGCCACGCGTTATGCGCTTACGTTGACCGCGTCCGTCGAATTCAAGGACATGCAGACGAACAAGGTCCTGTGGTCAAACCCGTCGATGCAGTACCGGGAGGAGTTCGCGCTCAACCCGACGAGCGCGCTCGACACCAGCACGTTCCTCGGCCAGGACGTCAACGCCCGCGAGCGCATGGCCAACGAATTCGCGCGCGCGCTCGTGAGCGCGATCCTCGAAGCGTTTTAGAGATATGCCCCCCGTTTCTCCGACGGACGTTCGTACCAAGATCGCGAAGCGCACGCCCGATCCGGTCTACCTTCTGCTTGGAGACGACGATGCGGAGATCTCGCGGCTGGCGGGAGACATCGCGTCAGTCGTCGAGGACGAACTGCGAGTGTTCAATGTCGAGCGGATATATGCGGGCGAGAAGGGAGTGACGGCGGCGTCGATCGTCGAGGCGGCGCGGATGCTGCCGATGATGAGCGATCGACGAGTCGTCGTCGTGCTCCGGGCCGAGAAGCTGCTGAAGCCGAAGCGTCGCGGACGGCAGGCCGTCGAGGAGATCGAGGACGGCGAGGCGGATAGCGAGCCGCCGAGCGACCTGGATGCGCTGACGGAGTACTTGCAGGATCCTTCGCCGACGACGACGCTCGTGCTTGCCACGTCGGATATCGACAAGACCCGTCGCGCCGGCAAGGCGCTGATGAAGCAGGCCACGGTCGTCGAGTGCTGGGGCCTGAAGACGGAGAAGAACCCGCGGTTTACAGATTTCCGGGCCGCCGCGCGAGTGGCGGAGCAGCTCGTACGGAAGGCTGTGGCGGAAGCGGGCCAGCAGATCGACCCGGCGGCGGCGCGCCTCGTCGCCGAACGGGCGGGTGTGGACATCGTCCGCCTGCGCGGCGACATCGAGCGGTTGATGCTCTACGCAGCGGGAAAGCCGAAGATCACGCTCGCGGACGCGCAGGAAGTTGTCAGTGCGGAGGCGGCGCAGGACGACTGGGCGGTGACCAACGCAATTCAGAACAGGAACGCCGGCGAGGCGCTGCGACAGCTCGCGCTGGCGCTGGACGCCGGCGCCGTGCCCTACATGATCCTGGGTCAGCTCGGCTGGTTCGTGCGCGACAAGCTGGGAAACACGGATCCGCGGCGGATCCCTGCCGCCGTGGAGGCGCTGTTCCGCGCGGATCTCGACCTGAAAAGTTCCGGGGGGGACCCGAGGGTCCTGCTGGAGCGGCTCGTCGTCGAACTGTGCGCGTCATCGGGGCGCCGAGTCTGACGGACGCTTGGGCGCCGAAGCGCACGGCGCGAAGGCGCCTTAGGCTGCGGCGCTTCGCTTGCTGACCCGCTTCGCCAGGCGTGACTTGTAGCGCGCGGCGGCGTTGCGGTGAATGACCTTCTTGCCGGCCATCTTGTCGACGAGCGAGATCGTGTTGCGGAGCGCGTCCTTCACTTTCGCCGGATCGCCCGAGTCGATGGCGGAGCGGATGGCGCGAAGAGCGCCGCGGAGACGGGCACGGTACTGACGGTTCGCCTCGCGCTTGACGAGACTCTGACGGTGCGCTTTGACTGCGGATTCGTGGCTAGCCATAAACCACTGATTCTAGCACACTAACCTCAGCTGCGACCCTTCATCTTGCGTATTTCCCGGCGCTCCCGTTTGTCCGGCGTCCCCGCGCCCGGTCGTCTGAACGGCGTCGCGAGGCGCGCCATGTTCCGCAGCTCGATCTCCTCCGGGCTGGGTTTCGGCGTGACGTCCTCGTAGAGCAACCGGGCCTCCGCCTTCGGCAGGTGCTTTTCGGCGAGCGCGCGGACGATCACCTTCTGGTGGCGGCCAAAGCCGCGCGAGATCTCGATCTCGTCCCCTTCCCTGATATCGCGGTGAGGCTTGACGCCCTGACCGTTGACGTCCACCTTCCCGCCTTCGCAGGCCTTCTTCGCCTCTGAGCGGGTCTTGAACAGGCAAGCCACGTCGAGCCACACATCGAGCCGCACAACCGCATCATACGGAAAACGGGGACAGTCCCCATTTCCACGATCCTGAAGACGGGGACAGTCCCCGTTTCCATGATCCTGAGAAAAAATGGCCGTATTTTGCTGATCGCGGAAAACGGGGACAGTCCCCGTTTTTCCGCGTTGGAAACGGGGACAGTCCCCGTTTTGTCAGACATCGACCCTGCCCCCAGCGCAGGCCTTTTTCGCCTCCGAGCGCGTCTTGAACAGGCACGCGACGTCCAGCCAGACATCCAACCGCATTCGTTGATCTTAATCCGCTGTGGTTCCGCCTAAAGGCGGAAGCTACAGGTTGGAAGAACTCACTCGACGCGCAGCGCGCGGATGGGATCCAGTCGGGCCGCACGCCGCGCAGGGATCCATGTAGCGGCCAGAGCGATGGCGGACAGGAGGACCGCGACTCCTGTATAGGTCAGCGGATCGTGGGCCGTCACGCCGCGCAGGAAGCCGGCGGCGAAGCGGCCGCCTGCCAGCGCCAGTGCGACTCCTGCGGCGATGCCAAGACCGACCGGCGTAGCTCCCTGCCGCAGCACCAGCGCGCGGATGTGCGCCCGATCCGCGCCGAGCGCAATGCGCACGCCGATTTCGCGCGTGCGCAGCGCCGCGACGTAAGCGGCGACGCCGTAGATGCCGATTGACGCCAGCGTCAACGCAAGCGCCGCGAACGCGGCGAAGAACGCCGCCCCCATCCGCTGCGGCATGACGAGTCGGCGCACCTGCCACTCGAACGTCGTCACCGCCGAGAGCGGTGCGGCGGGGTCGGTCGCGCGCAGCTGATCCCGGAGCGCCGGCACGAGCGCGCGCACATCGCCCGACGTCCGCACCAGCAGCGTGCCGCGATCCATCGCGAACGGTCCGGTCGGCTGCGCGAACGGCGTGTAGAGAAACGGCTCCGGCTTCTCGTCGAGCGATCGAATCTTTGTGTCCTCGACCACGCCGACGATGTCGATGACGTTCTTGTCGTCCGCCATGATACGGCCGGCGAGCGGATCCCGGCCGCTCCAGAAGCGGCGGGCGGCGGACTCGTTGATGATGCCGACGAGCGGAGATCCGGTCTTGTCGTTCGCTGTGAATAGGCGGCCGCGCAGCAGCCGGATGCCGGCGGCGGCGAAGTACTCGGGACCGACGTTGGCGACGTAGACGTGGCTGTCGTCGCCCGGCTTCGTCGGATAGCCGTCGATCGCGGCACTCATCGACATCGACCCGTTGATCGGCAGCATGTTGGTCCACGCGGCGGCGGTCACGCCTGGAATGGCGTGGACCTTTACGAGCGCGGCGTCGAAGAACTCGCGCGCTCGCGGCTTGTCGAAGCCCTTTGCCGCGGGCGTCAGCGTCGTCGTCGCGACACCCGCGGGGTTGAAACCGAGCGGGACCCGGAGCGCCGCCGCGAAGCTCTGGAGGAACAGCGCCGTTCCGGTCAGCAGCACGAGGCTGAGCGCGATCTGAACGGCGACCAGCGCCGACCGCACGCCGCTGCGCGGACTGACGCGCGACGCTCCGCGCAGCGTCGCGAGCGAGCTGACGCGGGCCGCCTGGAAAGCGGGCAGCAGTCCGGACAGCACCACGGTCGCGGCCGCGATCACCATGGCGACGGCGAGGGCGTGGCGATCGACGGCGAGCGGCAGCTCCTGAATGTCGATCCCGCCGGGCAGCTGGAACCGCGCCATCAGGCGGAGCGACACCGACGCGACGATCAGGCCGAGCGCGCAGCCGAGCACGGCGAGGACGACGTTTTCAGTGAGTACCTGGCGGAAGATCCGTGCCGGTCCCGCACCGATCGCGAGCCTGACCGCAATCTCGCGCTGGCGCGCCGCCGCCCGCGCGAGCTGGAGGTTCGCGACGTTGGCGCAGCCGATGAACAGCGTCAGCATGACGACGCCGGCGAGCAGCCCGACGAAGGTGTAAATGCTGCCGGCGCCAGGCGCGCCAATCAGGCGCGACCGCATCGACTCCATCTCGAGGCGGTCGCGTCCCGATCCTGCGCGCGGGTGTTGTCCCGCGTACATCGCGTCCATGGCGTCCGCGGCGGCGGCAGACGATACGCCCGCGCGCAGGCGGCCGACG
>DASPXV010000026.1:0-2233 GCA_035637115.1 Vicinamibacterales bacterium | reverse complement strand
CAGGCTAGGGTCCGCGGGTCGGACTCGAGTCGATGGCCGAGCTGTGCTTAGGCTAAGGCTGCGTGATGCGTCGCCACCCGCGATCAATCCGGATTGAGCTTCCTGCTAATCCGGGTCCGTGCTCGTTCTGCGGCCGTCATCCGGATGCCGATGACGTTCCCATGCTCCATGCCGGCGATCGCGCGACGATCTGCCACGTCTGCGCTGGCCGCTACGTGGTAGGTCTTGAGCGACGGCTCGGACCGAATTGGCTTCGCGAGTGGCCCTGGTTCGACTCATAACCGCACCAGGCGTCATTTCGGCGCGCTGGCGCAGGCGACGAAGGCCTTACCTGGACAGCGTGACGATCAGACCGGAGATGTCGTAGCCGTCGCCGAGCTGGATCGAGCCGTATCCGAACGTCAGCTGTCCGTCGGCGACTCGCGCCCACGCCTCTGGCAAAGGCTTGGTCGAATGCGGATCCGACGGCCATGGCAGCCCAGTCAACTCAGCGATGTCGTCCTGTACGCCGTCGAGCACAGATTCGACCAGGAACGGGAGAGCTGCCGCGCCGCGCGGGAAGCTCTCCGGTAGACCAGTCCCACCGTGGCGGCCGTCAGACGTGTTCGTGAACACGCCAACGCCACCGTAGGCGCGCTCGGACGTCAGCCACACGCCAGTCGGCGCGACCCGGTTCAACGCAGCCGCTAGAACCGCAGCAATCGCATCGAAGTCCATCTCAAGCTGCGTGCTATCAGGGGTCATTCCCGGATACTGGCGCAGCTCTACGTGCTGCCGCCCGAGAGCGTGCTAGGGGTGGTTCGGGAACCAGACGCCGCGTTCGCTCGGCGCGCCCATGTTCGGGATAACGTGTCCTTCATCGAGCGTGGCGATGTCGACATCTTCGATGACGTTCTTTATCGGAGGCATCGCTTTGTTTGCGAAGACGGCCTTTTCGATCAGATCTAGAGCGTCCTCGCGATCGAACGCAGTGACGCCACAACCCAGGTTGGTCCCTGGCATCGGCCGTTGATTGCCCCAGTCGAATTCGATCCAGTATCGGTTGAGTACGGCTTGACCACGGATGCGGCGGGGAAGCGGCACAGCGCGATCGTAGTCACAAGCTTGCTGATCGTCGGGGGTCATTGCCGCGCACTGGCGCAGCCGACCGTCGCCGCTATTGCGACCCGCCTGCACTCTTGAAGCCGAGCGAGCGCGGCGCAATGTGACGCTTGAGCTTCCGACGTCTCGACCTGATTCAATGGGGCGTAATGGCGACGCCGCGCGCCCTTGCGTTTCGGTGAGGGCCTGATCCAGTGTCTTTGCGACTCGACGGTCGAAGCAGCCGGATCGCGAGGACGACTCCGCTGTCCCTGGTCGTGCTCGTCTGTCTCGTTGCGGTCATTTCCATCTTCGCGGCCTGTGGTCGCGGAGACGATGACGGGACGACGCGGTCGCTCGATCGTGGGGTAGTGCGGGGCCTCGAGGCGGCTGTCGGCCGCCCGATTCAGGATGTCTCCTGTCGGCGCATGAGGCGCGGCGGGTACCGCTGCACGTTCACCGGCGAGCACGGCTGCGAGGTGGTCGACCCGATCGTCCGCGGCGCTCGCGTCACCGGGATCGACCACGGCGCGCTTGCGGACGCGGCAGTCTGCAAGGCCGGGCGACTCGCTCCGACGCCGGCCGTCGCTCGATCGGCCGAAGTCGCCCTTAACGTACGCGTCGCCATCGAAGCGGGGCGGTGGTCGCCGGTCTTCGAACCGGAAATGCGCCGCGTTTCCTGCGTACGCGAGCGCCCACCCTTCGTAACGGCTCAGTACCGGTGCGCCGCCCGCGCAATCCCGGCCGGCCCACTCCACGTCGCGTTCGTGCAGGGCGAAGGCGACCGGATCGTCGCCGTGTGGCCGGTGCCGTAGCCGAGCGCGTCGGGCGGCGACTCTGGCTCAGGGAACATTCTCGAACGCTGGCCCAGCCAGCGGGCGTTGTCTCCTAGCCCGATTCGCTTGCTTCCGGGCTGGGGGTGAACAACTTCCAGTGCCCCTCGGAGACGACTTCGACGGTGCCGTCGACCACTTGTATGGCGGTCTGATCGTCAATCGCGTACGCCGGTACCGGTATCCCGGCGGCCCATCTTTCTATGTTGGCCAGGGAAGTGTCCGGCATGTCCTCGCGCTCCAGGTGCGGAAACAACGAGAAATCAACCAGTCCCAGCGCTCTATCGCTGCCCGTGAGCGGGTCACTGTCGTCGTAGGTC
>DASPXV010000025.1:0-2721 GCA_035637115.1 Vicinamibacterales bacterium | reverse complement strand
AGAATGACGCCGGCGAGGGCGAGGCCGAGGCCTTGCGTCAGGACGAGTCCCGCGACGTGGCGCGGATTGGCGCCGAGCGCCATGCGGACGCCGATCTCGCGGGTGCGCTGGGTGACCGACCAGGCGATCGACGCGGCGAGGCCGACGGCGGCGAGCAGAAGCGCCATCCCCGCAAAGAGGCCCAGCAGCCAGGCGCCGAAGCGGGGCGTCGAGACGCGCGCGTCGAGAATCTCCTGCATCGGCACGATGCGATCGACGACCTGCGACGGATCAATAGCAAACGCGGCCGCGCGGATCGCGGCGCGGATCTGCGGATCACCGGAGTTGGCGGCGCGGACGATCAGATTCATCGATGGCACCGGGTTCTGCGCGAACGGCATGTAGATTTCGGGGCGCGCCTTGAGATCGGACCCGGAGCTGCGGGTGTCGCGCAGGATTCCGATGAGCTGCCGGACTTCGCGGCGGCGATCGAAGTACTGCACCTCGACTTCCGCCCCCAGCGCGTTGCCGTCCGGCCGGATCCTGCGCGCCATCGTGTCGTTGACGATTGCCACGGGCGCAGCGCCCGCGCCATCGCGCTCCTCGAACCCGCGCCCGCGCAGGATCGGGATTTCCATGTCCGAGAAATAGTTCGGCGTCACGATCCCGCTGAACACGTCCTGCGACGTCCCGCCGCTGCGCAGCGTGACGATGCTGACGAGGCCGCTCATCGGCACGTAGGTCGATCCCGAGACGGAACGCACGCCGGGAATTGCGCGGGTGCGTTCGAATAAATTCCCGAAGAACGCGGCCGGCGCACTCGCGGCCGGGCCCTGCAGCCGCACGCTCGCGGTCAGCTTGTCGGTGGCGTTGAAGCCGGGATCCGATGGACGCAGCGACTGAAACGTGGCGATCATCAGCCCTGCGCCAACGAGCAGTGTGAGCGACAGCGCCACCTGGCCGACAACCAGCCCGCGGCGGATCCAACCGGTGCCGCGCGTGGCCGTTCGCGATGCTGAGCGAAGATCTGCCATCAATCCGGATGATGTGCCTTGAATCGCGGGAATCACCCCAACCGCCACGCCCGCTACGGCGGAGACCGCCAACGTCACCGCGAGTACCCGCGTGCTGATTTCGATGTCATTCACGTGCGGCACGTATCCTGGCAGCAGCGCAACGATCGACTGCAGCGCCCACCGCGCGAGGATCACACCCGCGGCCCCACCAAGAACGGCCAGCAGCAGATTCTCGGTCAGCGTCTGACGGACCGTGCGTGCGCGCGTCGCGCCGAGCGCCATCCGGACGGCAAGCTCGACACGCCGGCCGAAGATTCGCTCCATCTGCAGGTTCGCCACGTTCGCGCACGCGATCAGCAGCACGAGCCCCACCGCGCCAAGCAGCGCCAGCAGCGGCGTCCGAAGCTCCGACAGGGTCTGTTCCTGCAGCGAAACCAGGTTCAGGCGGGCGCCCGTTTTCCCCTGCGAGTCTTCAAGTCTCGCGATGCCGGCAGCGTCCGTCGCCTGCCGCGCCGCCGAGTCGAGGCTGAACCCTGGCTTCAGCTTCGCGAAGACGTTGACATTCGCCCGGCCGACGCATCCCGGTGAAGAGCCGCCGGCGAGCACGGGCCCCGCCGGCATCCACCCGTCGTTGTTGTTGCGCGAATACGGTCCGCCGAACCGGCGGGGCATGATGCCGATGATCGTTGTGGGAATGCCGTTGAGGGTCACCACGCGCCCGACAGCGCCAGCGGCTCCGCCCATTTCGCGCTGCCAGAACTCGTAACTCAGGATGACGACAGCCGGGCCGCCAGGACGGTCTTCATCCGCGGCGAACGTTCGGCCCGCGATGGGAGTCGACCCAAGAACGGGAAACATGTCCGCGGTCACGCATTCGACATTGAAGCGACGCGGCGCGCCGAGCCCCGTGAGGATCGGCCGCTGCCCGGCTGCCACCGCGGCGACGCGCTCGAACGCCGTGCTTGATTCGAGCAGGCCGCGATATTGCCCGACGGACATGGCCGCCGTCGCCCGGCCCTCAGCCGTCCGCACGCCGACGATCGCCAGCCGCTCAGGATCGGTGAAGGGCGATCGGAGCATGACCGCGTCGATCACGCTGAACATCGCGGCGTTGGCTCCGGTGCCGAGCGCGATCATCAGGACCGCGACGACGGTGAACCCAGGCGTCCGCGCCATCGAACGGAGGGCGAAGCGGGCGTCGTGAGCGAATGCATCCATCCACTGGCGGAACATGGCGATGCCTCCCGCCAGATGTAGACGCGTCAGGCGCCGCGGAGGTTGGAATGGATTACGGCTTCAACATTTCATGCCGGCTTCGACGGCCTCGTACGCGAGGTTCGGCGACAGCCACTTCTCCACCTCTTCAATCGCCAGGCCGCGCCGCCTCGCGTATGACTCCACCTGGTCGCGACCGATGCGGCCGACGTTGAAGTACTTCGCCTGTGGATGTGAGAAGTAGAACCCGCTCACGCTTGCGGCCGGCGTCATCGCGGCGGACTCGGTGAGCGCCATGCCCTGCCGCTCCGCCTGCAGCACCTTGAACAGATCGAACTTTTCGCTGTGATCGGGACACGCAGGATAGCCGGGGGCGGGACGGATGCCGCGGTGCTTCTCGTGGTGGAGATCGTCGGGAGCGATCGTCGCCGGATCCGGGTGCCCCCAGTCGTCGCGCACGCGCGCGTGCAGATACGTCGCGAACGCCTCGGCGAGGCGATCCGCCAGCGCC
>DASPXV010000024.1:0-53333 GCA_035637115.1 Vicinamibacterales bacterium | reverse complement strand
TTGCCCGACAAGCATCAGCCCTTGCCCGACAAGGATCACTGATTGCCCGACAAGCATCAGCCCTTGCCCGACAAGGATCACTGATTGCCCGACAAGCATCAGCCCTTGCCCGACAAGCGTCAGCCCTTGCCCGACAAGGATCACTGATTGCCCGACAAGCATCGCTACGTTCAAAGGGCCGCTCAGGTTCGAGCGGCCCTTTGGCCGTACCGATATGAAGTGACTAGTTGCCGCCCGTCTTCGCGGGCGGCGCGGTGCCGTTCGCCTCGTTGCGCATGCCCATCGTGACGATGCCGACCTTCTCGACGCCGGCGCCCTTGGCCGCGTCGATGACGGTCACGATGTCGCCGTAGCGCAGTGACGGGTCCCCGACGATGAACATCGTCTTTTCCTTGCGCGCTTCGAAGACGTCGCGCAGGCGCGTTTCGAGCTGGTCGAGCGGAATCGGCTGATGGTTGACGGCGATCGATCGATCGGCGCCGTACTCGAGCACGATCTGGTTGTCGTTCGGGTTGTTCTGCGCCTTCTGCTCTGTCTCCAGCGGCAGGTTGACGTCGACGCCTTTTTGGGTCAACGGCAGCGCCGCCATGAAGATGATCAGGAGGACGAGGAGGACGTCGATCAGCGGGGTGACGTTCATGTCCGCACTGGCGTGCGGCACTTCACCCTTGACGACCTTTTCCGCGCCGTGGTGCTTGTGCGCGTGATGCATTACTGGCCTCCCCCACCCGAGCCTGTCCCGCTCGGCTTGATCTTGCGCTCGGTGATCAGGGCGATGTTCTCGATCTGCGCTTTCCGCAGCGCGTCCATCGCGTCCATGATCGCGCTGTACTGCGCGTCCTTGTCACCCTTGAGGTAGACGAGTTTCTCCTTCTTGTCCTCGAGGGCGCGCTGCACGCGCGGCACCAGATCGTCCGGCGCGGCGGGAATCGCGTTGACGTAGATCTTCCCGCGCGAGTCGATGGCGACGACCGTCTGATCCTGGGTGTCGGGCTTGTCCCCGGTGTTCCCGGCCTCAGGGAGCGTGACCGCCACGCCCTGCTGCAGCATCGGTGCGATCAGCATCATGATGATGAGCAGCACCAGCATGACGTCGACGAGCGGCGTGACGTTGATGTCAGCTTTGAGGGAGCCTTTGGCTCCCAGGTCCATGGCCATGGCGGTTACCTCTTACGCGGTCTTCTTGATGAAGTAGTCGACCAGCTCCGAGGAGGAGTTGTCCATTTCGACGTTGAAGTATTCGATACGGCCGGTGAGATAGTTGTAGAACCACACCGCCGGGATCGCGACGACCAGGCCGAGCGCCGTTTCGACGAGCGCTTCGGAAATACCCGCGGAGACCGCGCCGAGACCGCCCGAGCCGGTGGCCGCGATGCCCTGGAACGCCGTGATGATGCCAACGACCGTGCCGAGCAGTCCGACGAACGGAGCGGTCGCGCCGATGGTCGCGAGCGCCGCGACTCCCTTCTTCAGATCGTTCGCGGTGAGCGCGGACGCGCGCTGGATGGCGCGGCGCACGGTGTCCACGAGATCCTCACGACTCAGGTTCCCGCCTGCTTCCTGCTGGAACTGGTATTCCTGCAACCCGGCGAGGACGACCTTCGCGAGGTGGCTGTAGCGGTAGTTCTTCGAACCCGAGATCGCGATCGCGTCCTTGAGGCGCCCTTCCTTGAGGTGCTTCGCCACCTGCGGCGCGTACAGCTTCGACTGCTTGCGGGCCTGCGTGAACGTGTAGATGCGCTCAATCGCGACGCCGAAGGAGATCATCGACATGATCACCAGGATTACGCCGATGCCCTTGGCAATCGGCCCCATCGATCCCCACATCTCAATTAAATTCATTCGCCCCTGTCCTTTGAAAACGAGAGCCTCAAGAAAAGGAAAGCCTTTTGTAGAGGGAAAGCCTCCGGTTAACGCCCTGACTATTGCAACGTGAAGTTCACCGTGACGGTCATGATGACCGGCACCGGCACGCCGTTCAGCAGCGTCGGCGTGAACACCCACTGCTTCACCGCGTCGAGCGCCGCCTGGTCGAGCAGCGGGATCGAACGGAGAACCTTCGCGTCCCTGACCCTTCCGTCGGGGCCGATGGTCGCTTCGATGATGACGACCCCCTGCACGCGCGCGGACTGCGCGATCGGCGGGTAGACCGGTTTGACGTCCTTGGTCTTCGTCGGTGTCTTGATGTTGCCGCCGACGCGGACGGGCGCGCTCGGGGGTGGCGGCGGAGGCGGCGCGCTGGGCAACCCGCCGACGACACCACCGATGACGCCACCGGGGACGCCCCCTTCGACGCCCCCCGGAACACCGGTGCCGACGCTCGGGACCGACACTTCCGGCTTGATTTCTTTCGGCGCTTCAACGGGCGCCGCGTTTGGATTCGAAACGACCGGCGCCACTTTCGGCTGCGCCACCGCGGGTGCGGGGGGGGGCGGCGGCGGCGGCGGCGGTGGTGGCGGCGCCGCCACGAACGCCATCATCGATGGCGGTGACGGGAGCACGTCGGTTGCCATCAGCGGGATGATGATGATCGCGCCAAACAGCAGCACGTGAGCGAGAATCGACAGCGGGACGGTGTACCACTTCTGGGAGCCCAGCTTTACCGTCGATTCGACGACGTCCCCGAACATGTCACGCGGCACGGCTGACCCTCCTAATAACGTCCTGCGGCGCAAGACCGCGAATTATAGTCAGTTGCAAAAACGAGTGTCAACGAACCCCTGTGAACCTTGGACACCGTTTTTTCGTATATGGCCTATCCGCCTGACCTGATTCGCATGCCGTAGAACGACCGATAGACGAAAAACGCCGACCCCAGGAGGAATGCGGCGGACAGGATATGACTCATTGCCATTCCGTAGTCCCTCGCGAGCTGAACTCCCAGCTCCACCGCCAGCAACCCGAACAGCGTCGTGAACTTGATGACAGGATTGAGTGCCACCGATGACGTGTCCTTGAAAGGGTCACCGACTGTATCACCCACGACAGTGGCGGCGTGCAGCGCTGTTCCCTTCTGCTTCAGCTCGACTTCGACGATCTTCTTCGCGTTGTCCCACGCGCCGCCGGCGTTCGCCATGAAGATCGCCTGGTAGAGGCCGAACAGCGCGATCGAAATCAGGTAGCCGATGAAGAAGTACGGCTCGAGGAATGCGAAGCCGAGCGTACCGAAGAAGACCGCGAGGAAGATGTTGAACATTCCCTTCTGCGCGTACTGCGTACAGATCTGGACTACCTTTTTCGAGTCCGTCACCGACGCTTTCTCGACGCTATCGAGCCTGATGTTCGCCTTGATGAATTCGACCGCGCGATACGCGCCCGTCGTGACGGCCTGCGTCGACGCGCCGGTAAACCAGTAGATCATCGCCCCGCCGGTGATCAGTCCGAGCAGGAAAGGGGGATGAAGGATGGACAGCAGCTGGACGTTCTCGGTCAGACGATTCGTCAACACGACAATGATCGAAAAGATCATCGTCGTCGCGCCGACGACCGCCGTGCCGATCAGCACGGGCTTCGCCGTGGCCTTGAAGGTGTTGCCGGCGCCGTCGTTCTCTTCCAGCAGGTGCTTCGCGCGCTCGAAGTTGACGTCGAAGCCGTAATCCTTCTTGAGCTCCTGCTTGATATTCGGAAGACTCTCGATCACCGACAGCTCGAACACCGATTGCGCGTTGTCGGTCACCGGACCGTAGGAGTCGACGGCAATCGTCACCGGGCCCATGCCGAGAAAGCCGAAAGCCACGAGACCGAACGCGAACACGGCCGGCGCGATCATCAGCGGCGACGCCGGGTCGACGCCGCCAAGTCCGTGCGTGCTGACCCAGTACGCGATCGACATCAGCGTGACGATGCTCACGCCGAGCCAGTAGGCGCTGAAGTTGCCCGCGACGAGGCCGGACAGAATATTCAGCGACGCACCTCCTTCACGCGAGGAAGTGACCACTTCCCTCACGTGGCTCGACTCCGTGGACGTGAAGATCTTGACCCCCTCAGGGATGATCGCGCCCGCGAGCGTGCCGCAGGTGATGATCGTCGACAGCTTCCACCAGAGCGACGGATCGCCGCCGATGTTCGGAATGACGAGGTACGACACGACGTAGGTGATGGAGACCGACACGATAGAGGTCAGCCACACGAGCCGCGTCAGGGGCGCCTCGAAATTCATCTTCTGTGCGTTGGCGTACTGCGCCTTGGAGATCGCTTCATTTATCAGGTAGGAGCCGCCGCTCGCGATGATCATCATGATGCGCATCACGAAGATCCATACGAGAAGCTGAACCTGCACGGCCGGACTCGTGACCGCCAGGAGGATGAACGAGATGAGCGCGACGCCCGTGACACCGTAAGTTTCGAAGCCGTCCGCGCTGGGGCCGACCGAGTCTCCCGCGTTGTCCCCCGTGCAGTCCGCGATGACGCCGGGGTTCCTCGCATCGTCTTCCTTGATGTTGAAGACGATCTTCATGAGGTCCGCGCCGATGTCCGCGATCTTCGTGAAGATGCCCCCCGCGATACGCAGCGCCGCCGCGCCGAGCGATTCGCCGATGGCGAAGCCGATGAAGCAGGACCCGGCGTAATCTCGCGGAATGAACAGCAGGATGCACAGCATCATGAACAGCTCGACGCTGATTAGCAGCATCCCGATGCTCATGCCCGCCTGCAGCGGGATCGCGTAGATCGGATAGGGCATCCCCTTCAGCCCCGCGAACGCGGCGCGCGAGTTTGCGAACGTGTTCACCCGGATCCCGAACCAGGCGACGCCGTAGCTGCCGGCGATCCCGATCAGACTGAAGAGGAGGATGACCGCGACTGTGAACGCCGGGAATCCGTGCACTTCCGCGCCCGTGACCGGATCGATCGTCGTCGCCAGCCGGCCGAAGTAGAAGACCATGATCACGCCGATGAAGACCTCGAGCAGCAGGATGAACTTTCCCTGCGTGATCAGGTACGTCTTGCACGTCTCGTAAATCAGCTCGGACACTTCGAGCATCGAGCGATGCACCGGCATGTTCTTCAGGCGCATGAAGATCGTCATGCCGAAACCAAGGCCGAGCAGGCACACGAGCAGGCCGCCCATGAGCAGCGTGCGGCCGTTGATGCCCTGGAACGTCTCGGTGCTGAGATCGGGCAGCACGAGGTTGGCCTCACCCCCGCGATGCGCGGTCTGAACGGCAGCTCCCTCCGGCGTCGTCTGGGCGTGCGCGGTGGCGGTGAACGCCAGCGGCATCGTCAACGCGGCGAGCAGGAACAGGATGCGGAGCTTTACGATCATTTTCATCCCGGGCGGCTTCGCCCCCCCGGTCCCCCCTGCACGCTCGCTCGCGGGGACCCCGACCCCGCTTCCGCCTCCGCTGAAGCTACGGCCGACGGGCCGAAGCGCCTCCGGCGCGAAGGCGGGCCGCTCCCGTGCCTCTCTCGCTGACGCTCGTTCGGATCTCATGCGCATATTTGGATTGCTGTGGTTAGACAAAACACCGGATTATACCTACTAAACGCGGAAATCCCCTACCCTGTCGTCCCCACGGCGGGCGCGGATTCGTTCGGCCAGCGCCATGCCACCGGTGAGAAAAATGCGGATGCCCTGCTCGACGGTGATGTCGGGATACGACGCGCGATCGCGCGGGCAGATGATGATGTCCCCGAGGTACAGATGATTCGTGGGCACGTAGACGGCGATCAGCGCTTCGGTTCCCTGCCCGCGATCGATCGTGAATTCCTTCGTCAGGAATCCGAGGAGCAGTCCGCGCGATGCATCCTCGATGAGCACGACGCGCTTGAAGCCATACTCGTTGTCGGGAGAAAACGCGACGACGAGCTGCTTGATGGGTGCGTAGATGCTGCGGAAGAGCGGGACGTGCAGGAGCAGCCACTCGGCGCGCTGCAGCAATCGCTTTCCGACGACGTTCGACGCAACCGCGCCGACGAGAAGGATCGCGAGCGCGGTCGTAGCAATGCCGAGTCCCGGAGGGACGCGCTCTGTCCCGAGCAGCCGGATGTACACAGGCCCGACGAAGCCATCGATGACGCGGAACAGCCAGAGAATCGCCGCGACGGAAATGAACAGCGGGACGGTGACGAAAAATCCCGCGATGAAGCTTCGCCGCAGCCACTGCATCATTGCTTACGTGGGGGTCCGCCCCACACTCCGGCTCGGTCGCTAGCGGGGGCCCCGTACCCCGCGCCGCTCCCTCGCAGGCGCGCCGTGCGCGCCTCTCTGCTATCTATCGTTACGCCGTACATGTCTGCCGCCGCGTAGCAACTCAGAGAAGCCCCATCAGGAGCGCCGCGAAGATCAGCACGCCCGCCACGATGCGGTACCACGCGAAGGGTACGAACCCGGCGCGGCGCACGACGGCAAGAAACGGTTCGATGACGATGGCCGACGCGATGAACGCGGCGATGAAGCCGATGGCGATTTCCTCGACGCGTCCGCTGCTCAGGCTGTGACGCGCCTCGAGAAGGTCGTGCGCGAATGCCGCGCCGAGCGTCGGGATGGCAAGGAAGAAAGAGAATTCGGCGGCGGCGGGGCGATCGAGGCCGAGCAGCATCGCACCCACGATCGTTGCGCCCGAGCGTGACACGCCCGGGATCAACGCGAGCGTCTGGCAGGCGCCAATCCCGAGCGCGCGCCACAACGACGTGTGATCCGCATTCAGCACGACCGGCGCGGGACGGAAACGTTCGACCGCGAGCATCACGAGACCGCCGGCGACGAAGGTCACGGCAATCACAGCCGGAGTCGTGTAGAGCACGCGCTTCACGTAGCCGGAAAACAGCGCGCCGGCGATTGCGGCCGGCAGGAACGCCACGACAATCATCAGCACGAAATGACGCGCCTCGCGATCCGATGGCAGGCCGGCAAGCACGCGCAGGATCTTCACGCGATAGAGCCACACGATGGCCACGATCGAGCCGAGCTGGATCATGACGGTGAAGATGCCGCCGGGATCCGAGTAACCCAGCAGCCGCGCACCGATCAGCAGGTGCGCCGTCGAGGAGACGGGCAGGAACTCGGTCAGCCCCTGGACGACCCCCAGCAGCGCAGCAGCGGCCCAATTCACAGCGGGCGCGGCGGTTGATTACGAGGCGCGGGCGCGCTTGCCCGACTTTTTCGCGGAGGCCGCCGGCGCGACGGGAGCCGCAGGCGCGGCCTTCACCGGCGTGCGTCCCTGCCAGATCACGACGATCGCCGCGGCAATGAACACGCTCGAGTAGGTGCCCGTGATGATGCCGATGATCATCGTGAACGCAAAAGCCTTCAGCACTTCACCGCCGAAGAAATACAGCGCGATCACCGACAGCATCGTGAGGCCGCCGGTGATCATCGTCCGGTCCAGCATCTGGTTGACGGCGGCGTTGACGATGTTGCCGATGTTGTCGCGCCGCATCGAGCGCATGTTCTCGCGCACGCGGTCGTAGATGACGATCGTGTCGTTCATCGAGTAGCCGGTGATCGTCAGCAGCGCGGCGATGACGTTCAGGCTCAGTTCGTACTTGAAAATTGCCAGGAACGCGAGCGTGATCAGCAGGTCGTGAATCGTCGCGACGACCGCGCCGACGGCGAAGCTGAAACGGAAGCGGAACGCGATATAGACGAGGATGCCTGCGAGTGCGAAGACGGTCGCGAGAATGCCGCGCCGCTGCAGCTCGGCGCCGACAGTCGGTCCCACGATTTCCGTGCCGATGACCCTGAAGTTGCCGAAGCTCTTCGCCTTCAACTCGGCGGTCAGCTGGTCCGCCGTGGCGCTCAGCGCGCCGCCCGATTCGGCCCCCGCGGTATGCAGGCGAATCAGCACCTGCCGCGCCGAGGGATCGCCGTACTGCTGGACGACGGCATCGGCGCCGCCGCCGGGCAGCGAGGTGCGGATCTGATCCAGGTTCGGCTGCTGGTCGAACTCGACGATCACGATGGTGCCGCCCGAGAACTCGACTCCTTTGGGCATGCCCTTCGTCCAGATCACCCAGGCGCCGGTGAGGATGATGATCCAGGAGATGGCAATCGCCTGCCACTTCCAGCGAATGAAATCGAAGTTGGGGTTCTTGAAAATATGCATGGTGCTAGATGCTCACCGCCGGCGTCTGGCGCTTGGAGAGTTCCAATTCGAACAGCGTCTTGGAGACGAAGATGGACGTGAACAGGTTCACGAAGAGGCCGATCGACAGCGTCGTCGCGAAACCGCGGATCGGCCCGGTGCCGAACTGGAAGAGGAACGCCGCCGCGATCAGCGACGCGACGTGCGTGTCGAGCAGCGTGAGGAACACGCGGCTGAATCCCGCGTTGATCGCCGCGCGAACGCCGCGTTGTGCGGCGAGCTCCTCCTTGATGCGCTCGAAGATGAGCACGTTCGAGTCCACCCCGACGCCCATCGTGAGCACGAAGCCCGCGATGCCCGGCAGGGTCATCGTCGCGCCGATGTACGCCATCAATCCAAGCAGGATGATCAGGTTGAACATCAGCGCGACGATCGCGTTGACGCCCGAGAGCTTGTAGTAGATGAGCATGAACGACAGGATCAGCACGAGCCCGACGAGCGAAGCGGTCACGCCGGCGCGGATCGAATCAGCGCCGAGGGTCGGGCCGACGACGCGCTCTTCCAGATAGGTGAGCGAAGCCGGGAGCGCGCCGGACTTCAGCGTCAGCGCCAGGTCGTTCGCTGATTCCGGCGTGAAGCCGCCGCTGATCCGACCCTGGTCGGTGATCCGTCCCTCGAGGCGAGGCGCGGAGATCACGCGATTGTCGAGCACGATCGCGAGATAGCGTCCGATGTTGTCGCCGGAGAGCTTGCCGAACTTCTGGGCGCCGGCGGACTTCAGCTCGAAGTGCACGGCTGGCTGGTTGTTCTCGTCGAGGCCAGGCTTCGCGACGCGCAGATCCTGCCCGTTGACGGGGGCGATCTTCTTGACAACGTAGTAGCTTGCCGCCGTTTCGGCGCCAGAACCGGGAAGCAGTTCCAGGTCGCCCGGCAGCGTGCCGTTGTACTGCTTGAGCAGATCATCCTTGCTCGCGGGCCCGGCTTCGACCAGCTTGAATTCGAGCACCGCGGTCTTCCCCATGATCTCCTTCGCACGCGCGACGTCGGTGACTCCCGGCATCTGCACCAGGATTTGTTCACCCTGCGGCTGCCGCGCGATGCTCGGCTCGGTCACGCCGAGCGCATTGACGCGGCGATCGATCGTCTGCAGCGTCTGCTCGACCGTCTGCTCGCGCAGGTCGCGCTCGATAATGGGCTTCATCTTGAATTCGTAGCTGCCCCCCGCGAGCGGATTGCGGTCGTAGTTCGTGGCCGCGATTTCGTCTGCGGCCGTGCGGAACTGCGCGTCGCGATCCTGCGGCACCCCCTCGACGCGGAACACCGTCGCCACCTTCGAATCGACGTAGATGTTCGGTGTGATGCCCGGGGTGTGCAGCGACTCGCGGAGCTGCTCGCTCGTCGCGACGCTCGTCGCGCGCATCGCGTCGTCGGTGTTCACCTTCAACACGAGGTGCACGCCCCCCTTGAGATCGAGCCCGAGCTTCAGCGCCTTGGCCTGCAGCCAGCCGGGCGACGGCCAGTGATTGCGCTGCGAGAGCAGCGGGTACACGCCAACACCGAAGAAGATCACCAGTACTGCGAGGATGGTCAGAAGTTTCCAGCGAAGGTTCTTGTACATGACTTAAACGTTCCCGCTATCCGGCGCGACGATGGGGTCCTGCCCCTGATATCCACCAACCGCGGCGCGCGCGACTTCGATCCGGACCTTGTCGGCGATCTGGACCTGTACCGACTTGTCGTTCAGCTTCGTGATCTGCCCGTAGATGCCGCTGGTCGTGACGATTTTGTCACCGACCTTGAGCGACTCCTGGAACTCCTGGACCTTCTTCTGCCGCCGCTTCATCGGCAGCAGGATCAGGAAATAGAAGATGCCGAGGATCAGGGCGAAGGGCAGAAACTGCCACAGTCCTGCCGGGCCCTGGCCCGGAGCCGACATTGCTATTAAATATGTCATCTTCGGGAGAAGGTTTGATGAAACTCCTGGCGGAGCTTTCCAAACGAACCGAAACCGATAGCATCCCTGATGCGGCGCATTAAGTCAAGGTAGAAGCAGAGGTTATGGACGGTGAGCAGTGTCGCCGCCGTCATTTCGCCGGCCATGAAAAGGTGCCGCAGGTAGGCCCGGCTGAAGGTGCGGCAGGTGTAACAACCGCAATCGGGATCCGGCGGACCCATGTCCTCCGCGTATTGCGCGTTCTTGATAACGAGGACGCCATGGCTGGTCAGCAGCTGGCCATTCCTTGCGTTGCGGGTCGGCAGCACGCAGTCGAATATATCCACGCCGCGGGCGATGCACTCGACGAGGTCATCCGGCATCCCCGTCCCCATCAGATATCGCGGGCGGTCGGACGGAAGCAAGGGCGCCGTGTGCGCCACGACGTCGTACATGATCTCTACCGGCTCGCCCACGCTCAGTCCCCCAATTGCATACGCTTCGAAACCGATCTCGACCGTCTGCTGCACGCTTTCCGTCCTCAGCGCCTGATCCGTTCCCCCCTGGATGATTCCGAACTGCGCCTGCCCGGGATTGGTGACGATGACGTCAGGCGCGGAGCCAGGATCGTTGCGCAGTTGCTCGAGGCGCATCCTCGCGCGTTTCGCCCATCGCGCCGACCGCTCCATCGCCGCCCTGGGCGCGTCGAGCGTCCCCGGAGGCTCTGCGCCAATGAGCTCGTCGAGGACCATCGCGATGTCCGAGCCGAGCTGGGCCTGGATGTCCGTCGCTTTCTCGGGAGAGAGCGCGCACAGTGCGCCGTCCAGATGCGATCGGAACGCGACACCGTCTTCCGTCACTTTCCGGCGCGCGGCGAGGCTGAACACCTGGTAGCCGCCGCTGTCCGTCAGAATCGGACGCCGCCAGCCGATGAACGCGTGCAGACCGCCAGCGCGCGCGATGAGATCGTCGCCGGGACGCAGGTGCAGGTGATACGTGTTGCCGAGAATGATCTCGGCCCCGGCATCCTCGAGATCACGATGCGTGATGCCCTTCACGGCTCCGCGCGTGCCTACCGGCATGAACGCCGGCGTTTGAACAGTGCCGTGCGGCGTGTTCAGCGTTCCGCGACGGGCGGCGCCCTCGGTCGCGGTCACGCGGAACGAGAATGGCTCAGGGCTCATGGCTCACGGCTTATGGGTACTGTATTCTGACAAACGATGAAGCGTTTGCGCATCGGCGTGCTCTACGGCGGACGATCGGGAGAGCACGAAGTGTCGCTGGCGTCGGCGGCATCCGTGTTCGCGAATCTCGACCGCACGCGCTACGAGCCCGTGCCGATCCGGATTGAAAAGGACGGACGGTGGGCGCTCGCCGACAAGCCCCCGACGACGATGATCGCGGGGGAAGTGATCGAACAGGCGCGCCTCGAAGCCGCGCGGCCGCTGCGCGAAGGGCGCGAAGTGCACCTCGTTGCGCGTCCCAGCGACGAGACGATCCTCTCAATCGATCGCTCGCGCGGACGCGATGCAGAAGTGCCTGCCGCGGTCGTCACAGGCCTGTCGCTCGACGTCATCTTCCCGATGCTGCACGGTCCTTACGGCGAGGACGGGACCATCCAGGGCCTGCTCGAGCTCGCGAACGTTCCGTACATAGGCGCGGGCGTACTGTCGTCCGCGGTCGGTATGGACAAGGGAGCGATGAAGATCCATTTCGCCGCGCGCGGGCTGCCCGTCTGTCCGTACCGCGTCGTCCTTCGCCACGAGTGGCAGGCGGATGCCACGAAGATCGCCGCGGACCTCGAGAAGGCGTTGAAGTACCCGATGTTCGTGAAGCCGGCAAACCTCGGGTCGAGCGTCGGCATCTCGAAAGCGAAGAACGCGACGGACCTCGCCGCGGCGATGGAGCTCGCCGGCAGCTTCGATCGAAAGATCGTTATTGAAGCGGCCGTCCCGGACGCGCGCGAGATCGAATGCGCCGTGCTCGGGAAC
Source organism: Vicinamibacterales bacterium (assembly GCA_035637115.1). Lineage (GTDB taxonomy): Bacteria > Acidobacteriota > Vicinamibacteria > Vicinamibacterales > 2-12-FULL-66-21 > JAICSD01. Next base: position 41,385 of record DASPXV010000024.1, on the reverse strand, counting down.
GACGAGCCCGAAGCCTCGGTGCCCGGCGAGATCATCCCGTCGCGCGAGTTCTACGACTACGAATCCAAGTACCTCGACGAGGGATCGAAGGCGATCATTCCCGCCGACGTGCCGAAGAAGACTGCCGACCTGGTCAGGAAGATGGCAATCGAAGCGTTCAAGGCGATCGACGGCGCGGGGATGTCTCGCGTCGATTTCCTGCTGTCGGGGGCGGACGGCTCGCTCTGGGTCAACGAGGTGAATACGATCCCGGGCTTCACGACCATCAGCATGTTCGCGAAGCTGTGGGCGGCGTCAGGCGTCGACTATCCGGCACTCCTCGACCGGCTGATCGCGCTCGCGCTTGAGCGCCACGCCGAAAAGCAGCAGCTCCGCACAAGCCTGACATGACCCGCGGGGTGCCGCGTGCTCGGTGCCTGGGTATTGATGCCCGGTGGCTGCTGGCTGCTCGGTGCCTGGGTATTGGTGCCGGGTGCGTGCTAGGTACGTGGTGCGTGCTGGGTGCCTGGTGCTCGGTGGCGCGCGCCGACGGTTCGCGCGATCAGCTGACGGGCGGCGACGCGCTGGTCCGGGTGTACGACGCCACCCTCGACGCGCGGTTCGATACTGCCGAAGCGGAACTCGCGAAGGCCTGTGCTCCTTCCGACGCGGCCGGGGCAGGGCGCGCGCCGCGAGAGGCGTGTGACGTTCTCGCGGCGACGGCAACGTGGTGGCGGATCCTGATGGATCCCGACAGCCGCGCGCTCGACAACAAGTTCGCCGCCGAGACGGAACGCGCCATCGCCTCCACGGAAGCGTGGGTCGCCCGAGAGCCTGAAAACGCCGAAGCCCATTTTTATGCGGGCGGCGCGTATGCGGCGCGAGTGCAGTGGCGCGTGTTGCGCGACGAGAAGCTGGCCGCGGCGCGCGACGGCAAGCGCATCAAGCAGGCGCTCGAACGGGCGATTGCCCTGGATCCGGGACTCGACGACGCCTACTTCGGGATCGGGCTTTACCAGTACTACGCCGACGTCGCGCCCGCGGCGGCGAAGATGCTGCGCTTCCTGATGATGCTGCCCGGCGGAGACAAGACAGAAGGGCTCGCGCGGATGCGGCGCGCGCGCGCCGAGGGACAGTTGCTTCGCGGTGAAGCGGACTACCAGCTGCAGATTATCTATCTGTGGTACGAGAAACGCGCGGACCTCGCCGTCGCGCTGCTCGAGTCACTGCACGACCGATACCCTGGGAACCCGTTGTTCCTCGCGGAGCTGGCGGACGTCGAGGATCGGTATCAGCACGACATCATGGCAAGCCTCGCGACATGGCGATCGCTGCTCGCGGCCGCCCGCGCCGGCCGCGTGAACGAGACGCGCGTCGCCGAGGCACGAGCGAGGCTGGGTATCGCGCGACAGCTCGAGGCCCTCGACCAGACCGACGTCGCGCTCGAGGAGCTGCGGCTGCTGCTCGCCGCAAAGCCCGCACGACCGGCGGGAGCGGTGGCCGCCGCCTACCTCGCGCTCGGCGAAGCCGAGGACCGCATGGGCCATCACGATGCCGCCGTGGCTGCGTATCGCCTGGCCATTGCGGACAGTCCCGCGCCCGACACTCATGACGTCCGCAAGCGCGCCGGGGCGCGGATGCGCAAAACCCCCGACCCGGTGGCCGCGGAAGCCTACCGGCTCTCGCTCGACGGCATGCGCAAGCTCGAAAAGGGAGACGTCGCGGGCGCGGACTCCGCGCTGGCGCGCAGTCTCAACCTCGATGCCCGACAGCCCGTCGCGCGGTATCGCTACGCTCACGTGCTGATCGCGAAGAAGGATGACGCGGAGGCGCTCGCGCAACTGGAGGCAGTGATCCGGGGCGCCCGCGACTGCCCCGCGCCGATCGCGGCGTCCGCGTACCTCGAAGCCGCGCGGATCCACGAGCGGCTCGCGAACAAGGACAAGGCGATCGACTACTACCGCGCGGCGAGCACGTTCTTCGGCGGCGCAACCGAGACGAAGACGAGCGCGCGGCGCGCGCTCGCGCGTCTCACCGCGACGCGGTAGCTACAGTTCCGTTCCGCTCCAGCCGAAACTGTTTCCCAGGTGCAACTTTTTGACATTCGCACCTACTTTGTGCTTGACAGTTGGAGGTTCTCATCCGTAATCTACATCTTGTATGAGGGTGGCTCGCTCAGCCCACCTGTTGTAACCCCTGGTCACCGGTAACAGCTGGGCAGCCTAGTTCCAAGGAGGAACGCATGGCGAAGAAAAGCGCAAAGGGCGGCAAGAAAAAGGGCGGCAAGAAGCGCTAAGCGCCGCCGACCGGTCTGGGGGGTGTGAGGGCAACTTTGCACCCCCGATTTTTTTGGCCGCAGATCACGCCGACAACACGCCGCGGAAGACGCGGAGAACGCGGATCACCGAAGCGCGGTCACACGAAGCGACGAGCAGCGTATGGACGCACCGCCGACGTGCCTGAAGGCAGCGGCGCTGCGATACGGTGAACGGCTCCTCGCGAACGAATCCCACACGAAAGGGGGGATAAACGCATGGCGAAGAAGGCTGCAAAGGGCGGGAAGAAGAAGGGCGGCAAGAAGCGGTAATTGCCCGCGTCCCGCCAAAAACGGGGGCGAACGTCGCCCCCGTTTTTGCTTTTACCGGAGTTCCTTTCCGTCCCAGATTCTCACCCGCTGGATCACATCCAGCTGCTGCATCCGATCCACCACGTCCATCCCGTTCACCACTCGCCCGAACACCGTGTACTTCGCGTCGAGATGCGGCGCGGGGGAATGCATGATGAAGAACTGGCTGCCGCCGGTGTCGGGCCCTGACAACGCCATGCCGACGGAGCCGCGCACAAACGGCCGATCGTTCAGCTCGTCCCGGATCGTGTAGCCCGGCCCCCCCGAGCCATCCCCGCGCGGATCGCCGTCCTGCACGACGAAGTTCGGCACCACGCGATGAATCTGCAGGCCGTTGAAGTACCCCTTCCGGGCGAGGCCGATGAAGTTCTGCACCGTCTGCGGCGCATCGAGAACGGTGAGCTCGATCTCGATCGTCCCCTTCACCGTTTCGATGAACGCGTGCGGGGACACAGTCGGCGCAATCAGCTCCGGCGTCGTGTACGCGGCGATCGGATTTCCCGGCACAGGACGAATCGCATTGACGGTTTCCGCCGACGGATCCATACCGCGGAGCAGCGCCGCTGCACGAAGACGCATCGACCAATCTGCATCCGCGAGCGCGGCCTTGACGGTCTCTCCCGCCTCTGACGTCCCGTACCGCGCCAGCGCGGCCAGGGCCGCCTCGCGCGCGTCCTGCAGCGCCGGATCCCCTTGCGATTGGCGATACGCGTCGCGCAACGCCGTCGCTGCGCCGGCGGGCCGAAGCTGCCCCAGTCCGCGCGCCGCGCCAGAACGGACGCCAACGTCGGGGTTCTTCAGATTTGTCAGCAGGAGCTCCTCCACGCCCGGCGCCTTCAGTTTCACCAGGCTGTCGAGCACTGCGGGGACGACGCGCTTGTCTTGATCGTCGAGCATCGGACGCAGCCGCGCGACCGCCACGTCCGCGGGCGTCGTCGCGAGCACGTCGGCGATCGCGGACCGCACCACCCAGTGCTGGTCCGGCTCCATCCCCGAGAGCATGAGCGGGAACCCCTCGGGATCGATCGCTGCCGCGGCGCGCACGGCGGCCGCGCGCATCGTGGCCCAGTCATCGGTGATGAGTTCCTGGATGTACGGAAGCGCTTCCTGATTCTTGAGCGCGCCGAGGGCTGTGACTGCTTCGAGCCGCACGTTGGGATCGACCTTCTCCGCGGTGAGCAGCGTGAGAATCGGTTCGGCGCTCTCTGGCGCGCCGATCTGCGCGAGCGCGCGCACTGCGGACACTGTGACGAAGACGTCGCCGTGCGCCTGTTCGATCAGTGTCCGGAGCAGCGGCACAGATGCGGCGTCTTCGTAGCCGCCGAGTCCGCGCGCGGCAAAGGACCGCGTGTATCGGCCCGATGTTTGCGCGAGCTGGCGCAGCGCCGACACCGCGCGCGCGTCGCCGATTCGCTGCAGCGCGAACGCGACGGGCCACCACGCCGGCACGCGACCGGATGCGTCCGTGATGGCCGACGCGAGCGGCTCGTAGCCCTTCTGCCGCACGAGCGCGAACAACCCGAGCCTGACCGCGTCCGCCTCCGGCGTCTTCGGCCACTGCTCGTCGTCTGGCGAGAGCGACGCGATCGCGCCCGCCTTGATGTAAGCCGACACCATCTGTCCGACCGCTTCGGCGGATCCGGCGTCGCCGATCAGGCCGAGCGCTTCAGCGGCCCGACCGCGCACGCGCGCGTCCGCATCCTGCAGCGCCGTCGTCAGCGCGGGAACTGCCGTCTTGTCGGCGAGGAGGCCGAGCGCGAACGCGGCCATCTGGCGCACGTCGGGATCGGCGTCGGTCAGCAGCGGCTGGACCGCGGCCGCGCCGTCGGGCAAGCCGACGCGTCCCACCGCGAGGGCCGCGCGCCGTCGAATCCGCGGGTCGGGATCGAGAACGAGTTTCGTCAGATCGGGCGTGACGACAGGCGGAGGCGGCGGTGCGTTCTTCTTGGGTTTCTTCGCTGGTGTGACGACCGGCGGCGGCGGCGGCTCCGGCGCCTTGAGGATCCGCTGATCCTCGAGCCGCAGGATCCAGCTCAACTTCTGCTCGGCGCTAATCACCGGCGCCGCGGGCGCTTTCGGCGGCGCACTGGCACAAGCCGAGGCGAAGACGGCTACTGCAACGAATTCCAATAACGCAGCGTTTCGCATCACAGCACTCAGTCTACCCGGCGCCGACGGCTCATCACAAAGTGCTGAAGCCGTGGGCCCGTTCAGTCTGTCAGGCCTTCACCTCATAGTGTTCGACCGTGGCTGCCGCCACTCGATCCCAGTCGACGTTCACGCCGATGCCGGGACCGGTCGGCACGCGGACCATGCCGTCGGGATCGACTTCGATCGGCGGCTCGATCAGATCGGGCACGAAGTAGCGCTTGCTTGCGGCGATGTCGCCGGGCAGAGAGAAGTTCGGGAGCGACGCGAGATGGATGTTGTGCGTGCGGCCGATGCCGCTCTCGAGCATGCCGCCATGCCATACCGGAATGCCATTGGTGGCGGACACGTCGTGCACGCGTACCGATTCGCCATGCCCGCCGAGGCGTCCGGGCTTGATGTTGATGATCCGGCACGCGCCGAGCGCGAGCGCCTCCTCGGCGGCGCGCACCGAGTGGATCGATTCGTCGAGACAGATGGGCGTGTCGAGACGCCGCTGCAGTTCCGCGTGGTCGCGGATGTCGTCGTACTCGAGCGGCTGCTCGATCATCATCAGGCCGAACCGATCAAGCGCAGCGAGGTGCGCGGCATCGCCCAGGGTGTAGGCCGCGTTGGCATCCACCATCAAGGGAATTGATCCAAACCTCGCGCGCACCATCTCGACGACGCCGATGTCCCACCCGGGCTTGATCTTGATCTTGATGCGGCGATAACCCGCCGCGAGCTCCGTCTCGATCCTCTGCGCGAGCTGTTCGTGCGAATCCTGTATGCCGATCGAGACGCCGGAAGGAATCGCATCCCGCGTGCCGCCGAGGAGCCGCGACAGCGGCACGTTCTGCCCGCGCGCCGCGAGATCCCAGCACGCCATTTCGATCGCCGCCTTCGCCATGTTGTGGCCGCGAACGCGCGCGAGCGCTGGAAAGACATGGCGCGGATCCTTGAACGTACGCCCCAGCACGAGCGGCGCAAGGAACTCCTTGATGACGTGCCACGCCGTCGTATTCGTCTCCGAGCTGTAATAAGGATCGACGTCGGCCACGCACTCGCTCAATCCTTCGACGCCCTCCCCTTCGAGCGTGACGAGAACGAACGTCTTGTCGTACACGCGCCCGAAGCTGGTTTCGAAGAACGCCACGAGTGGCAGCCGGATCAGCCGCAGCCGCAGACGCTCGATCCTCATGGCCGTAGCTTATACTCCACCACCACGGTGGAAACCTTTCGCTACATCGCCATCGAGGGGCCGTTCGGTGTCGGAAAATCGGCGCTGGCCGACCGGCTGGGTGTGCGGCTCGACGCGACGATGGTGCTCGACGAAGTCGAGAATCCGTTCCTGGCGGATTTCTACGCCGACCGCCCCGGCGCCGCGTTCCAGTCGCAGCTGTTCTTCACGCTTGCGCGACATCGGCAGCAGACCGCGCTGCGACAGAGCGATCTCTTCAGCCAGGTGACGGTCTGCGATTACCTGTTCGAGCGCGACAAGATCTACGCGTACCTGAATCTCGACGACAACGAGTTGTTCATCTATCAGCGGTTGTACGAACTGCTGGCGCAGGACGTCCCGACGCCGGATCTCGTGATCTACCTGCAGACGCCCACCGACGTCCTGCGCCGTCGATTGAAGGATCGCGCGCGCGCCAACCCTGACGCACCCGTGCTGGACGACGAGTACGTGCGCGAGTTGAACGAGGCGTACAACCATTTCTTCTTTCACTACAACGCGACGCCGCTGCTCGTCGTCGAAACCTCGCAGTTCGACCTCTCCTGGGGCGACGAGGCGCTGGGCGACCTCGTGAAGCAGTTGAATGGCATGGGGAAAGGCACCCGCTACTACGTTCCGAGGACGAAATAGGCTTTGGGCTTTACGCTTTAGCCTTTGGTAAGCTCAGGCGATGGCCTGGTTCAAGAAGGTCCGCAAACCCATCGAGCCCCAAGGAAACAAGGAAAGCCGGGTTCCCGAGGGTCTGTGGGTCAAGTGTCCGACGTGCAGCGAGGTCATCTACAACAAAGATCTCGTTGCGACCCTGAACGTCTGCCCCAAGTGCGCGCACCACTTCCGCATCGGCGCCGCCGATCGGCTGCGCATGCTGTTCGACGGTGACTGGCAGGAATACGACGTGGGCTTGCGTTCCACCGATCCACTCAAGTTCGTCGACACCAAGCCATATAGCAAACGGCTCGATGCGACGATTGCCTCGACCGGCATGCAGGACGCGGTCCTCTGCGCGACCGGCAGGATCGAAGGCATCGAAACGTCCGTGGCGGCGATGGAATACGCCTTCATCGGCGGCAGCATGGGCGTCGTGGTGGGCGAGAAGATCACGCGCGTCATCGAGCGCGCGATCGATCGCAGGCTGCCGGTCGTGATCGTCGCCTCCTCCGGCGGCGCGCGCATGATGGAAGGCGCGCTGTCGCTGATGCAGATGGCCAAAATCAGCGCGGCGCTCGCGCGCCTCGATCGCGCGCGCCTCCCCTACGTCTCGGTGCTGACCGACCCGACCACCGGCGGCGTCACGGCGAGCTTCGCGATGCTGGGCGACGTGAACATCGCCGAGCCGAAGGCGCTCATCGGATTCGCGGGACCGCGCGTCATCGAGCAGACGATTCGCCAGAAGCTGCCCGAAGGATTTCAGCGGAGCGAATTTCTTCTCGAGCACGGAATGCTCGATCTCGTCGTGGATCGGCGTGAACTGAAGGCGGCCATCGTGCGCGCGTTGCGATTCGGGCTGCCGGCCGACGGACCTGCCCGCGCGATCCCCGAGCCCACTCCGGCCGCGCAGCCGTGAACCCCTCGACTCCACTCGGAGCAGGCGGTTCCGCTGTCGATTTTCTTTTCAGCCTCGAGCGGTTCGGGATGAAGTTCGGCCTCGCCAACATCGCGAGGCTCTGCGCCGCGCTTGGACATCCCGAGGCGGCCTTTCCCTCCATCCTTGTCGGCGGCACGAACGGAAAAGGATCCGTTACGGCGATGGTCGATGCCGCGCTGCGCGCGGCAGGCCATCGCAGTGCGCGCTATACGTCTCCGCACCTGGTGCGGCTCGAGGAGCGATTCGTCATCGAGGGCCGCGAAGTGGCATCGGACCGCCTCGAGGCTGCGGCCGCTCTCGTGAAGCGCACGGCGGAGGATCTCGTCCGATCCGGCGCGCTGGAGATGTTACCGACATTTTTTGAATGCACGACGGCGGTGGCATTCGTTCTCTTCCGGGAGGCGAACGTCGACCTCGCGGTGATCGAAGTCGGTCTCGGCGGCCGCCTGGACGCGACGAACATCGTCTCCCCCGTCGCCGCGGCGATCGTGTCAATTGATCTGGATCACGAGGAGCAGCTGGGTTCCACGATTGTATCTGTGGCCGCGGAGAAAGCGGGCATCATCAAGCAGGGTATTCCTGTCGTCTGCGGCCCGCTGCCGCCCGATGCCGTTGCTGTCATCGAATCCGTCTGCGCGGAGCGCCACGCGCGCCTGATTCGCACGGACCTCGATGGCCGCCTGGAAGCGCGGGTCGCCGCGATTCCCCTCGCGCTGCGCGGCGCGCATCAGAAGGCAAATGCGGCGGTCGCGCTGCAGTTGCTCGATTTGATCGACGATGATGAGACGCTCGGCCTGCGTGTCGGCGCCGAAGCCGAGCGCGCCGGGTTGTCGACGACGACGTGGCCGGGCCGCCTGGAGACGTTCCACCTCGATGGCTGCAAGATCCTGATGGATGCGGCGCACAATCCGGCCGGCGCGCGTGCGCTCGCGTCTTACCTCAGGGACACGGAGCCCCATGGGGTCACCCTCGTGTTCGGCGCGATGCAGGATAAGGCGATTGACGAAATGCTGTCCGCGATCGCTCCGGCGGTTGTGTCGGTCATCTGCACGACGGCGCCGAATCCACGCGCGGCAGCGGCGGCGGAGCTGGCGCAGATCGTGCGTCGAGTGACCGGCCGCGTGCAGGCGATCGACGATCCGATCGACGCGGTCCGCCAGGCGTGCGCATCCGGCCGTACTGTCGTCGTCACAGGCTCGATCTTCCTGATCGGACCGGTTCGCGCGTGGCTGGCCCGTGATATTCTGCGATCCTCGTAAAGCATGCTCCGCACTAGCCTTTTCGTCCTGATCGCCCTCACGGCGACAGCGTTCCCCGCGCGCGCGCAGGCCACGATGCCGACCGGTTGCAGCGTGAAGTGGGCGGCCACGAGCCAGGACTTCGTCGGGATCAACGAGAACCACTATCGTCTCGTCCGCGACGTGCAGGTCGACTGCAATGAGGTCCAGCTGTTCGCCGATCAGGCTGAGGTGTTCAGCGACGCCGATCGGATGCGCGCGTCCGGCAACGTGCTCTTCGTATCGGGCACGAGCCGCATCTCCGCCGACCGCATGGAATTCAACACGCGCACGAAGACCGGCACCTTCTTTGTCGCATCGGGCATCGCCAACATCGAGAACCGCGGCATCGATCGGAGTCTCTTCGGCACGCAGGAGCCTGACGCGTTCTTCTGGGGAGAAACGATCGAGAAGCTCGGGCCGAAGACGTATCGCATCACGCACGGCGGCTTTACGACGTGCGTGCAGCCGACGCCGCGCTGGGAAATGGTCGCCAACTCGGTGACGCTGACCCTGGAGAAGCACGCGGTGCTGACGAATATGGTCCTGAAAGTGAAGGACGTACCGGTCTTCTACCTGCCGGCGATGTACTACCCGATCAACAAGGAAGATCGCGCGACCGGTTTCCTGATCCCGATTTACGGATCCTCGACGATCAGAGGGCAGACGATCAACAACGCGTTCTTCTGGGCGATCAACCGCAGCCAGGACGCGACGCTGTACCACAACTTCTATTCGAAGACGGGCCAGAGCTTCGGCGGCGAGTACCGCTACATTCAATCCGCGGCCTCGTCTGGCAGTTTCCAGACGTCGATCGTGAAGGAACACGAGGCGACGTATCCGCAGGCCAACGGCTCGCAGAACGTCATCGCCGGCATCGACAGCTACACGATCAGCGGCACGGTGCTGCAGAAGCTGCCGGCCAACCTGCGCCTGACGGGCAGCGCGAACTATTTCTCGAGTCTGATCGCGCAGCAGCGCTATCAGCAGAACATCTACGCGGCGACGAACCGCACGCGAAACTTCGGCGTCAACATGACGGGCAACTGGGGCGCGAACAACGTCAGCGCGACGATGGACCGCAACGAGACGTTCAGCAACGACACGGACTCCACCATCAGCGGTTCGCAGCCGCGCCTCAATTTCAGCCGCGCCGAGAAGCGCCTGCCGGGCCTGCCTGTGTACTTCGGCGCGAGCAGTGAGTTCGTTCAGCTCGTTCGCACGGGGCACACGCCGACCAAAGATACGCCGCTCGGCCTCACCCGCGTCGACATGCTGCCGACGCTGCGGTTTCCGTTCACCAGGCTGCAGTTCCTGACATTCAACTCGTCGATGCGTTTCCACGAGACGTACTGGTCCGAAAGTCTGGATGACGCGAGCGCGCGCGTTCCCACAGGTATCCAGCGGCGCTATTTCGAGCTGGCTTCATCGATTACCGGCCCTGTGTTCACGAAAATCTTCAACACGCCGGGCAGCTCCTACGCGCAGAAGTTCAAGCACGTGGTGGAGCCGAGCCTGGTGATTTCGCGGAAGACCGACATCACCAATCGCGCGAACATCATCCAGCTCGAAGGAACGGACTACGCGGTCGGCGGCCACACCGAATACACGTACGGCCTCAACAATCGTCTCTATGCGAAAAAGATAAGCTCGCGCGAGATTCTCAACGTGGCGCTGCAGCAGACCTACTACAGCGACGACAGGGCGTCGACCGTCGACTTCAACTATCAAAGCACCGCGAACGGCCAGCTGCCTCCAAGCAACTTCTCTCCGCTCGCGCTGCAGGTCCACGCCTCCCCGACGACGGTGACGGACGCGACGATCCGGACCGAATACGATACGCACACGAATTCACTGCGTTCGGTGACAGCCAACGGCGGACTCAGTGCCGGCTGGGCGGTCGTGAACGCCGGCTGGAGCGTCAACCGGTCCACGCCGACGAAGGTCGGCGAAGCGGCAAAGACGCTCACGCATTATTTGAACGGCACGACGGTGATCCGGAAGCCGGGGAACGCGTTCAGCGGCACCTACGCGTTCAACTTCGACATCAAGGCGAAGGACTTCCTCAACCAGCGCATCATCGGCCACTACAACACGCAGTGCTGCGGCGTGGCGATCGAGTACCAGAAATTCAACTTCGGCACGCGCGCCGGCACGGTCGGCGTTCCCAAGGACCACCGCTTCAACCTGTCGTTCACGCTCGCGGGCATCGGCACGTTCTCGGATCTCTTTGGCGCTTTCGGCGGCCAGCAGGGACGGTAGACGAATGAAAGGACTGATCCTCAGCGGCGGCAAAGGGACGCGCCTGCGGCCGCTCACCTACACGAGCGCAAAGCAGCTCGTGCCGGTTGCGAACAAGCCCGTGCTGTTCTACGGCATCGAATCGCTCGCCGCTGCCGGCATTCGCGAGGTCGGCATCGTGGTCGGAGATACCGAGGCCGAGATCCGCGCCGCCGTCGGGGACGGTTCGCGGTGGAATATCAACATCACGTACATTCCGCAGGATGCTCCTCGCGGTCTGGCCCACGCGGTGCTGATCAGCGAGCCATTCATCGGCCGCGATCCCTTCGTGATGTATCTCGGCGACAACCTGCTCAACAAGGGAATCAACGCGTTCGTGGACGAGTTCGTGCGGGAAGCGCCGGCGGCACAGATCCTGCTGACGCGGGTGCCTGATCCGCAGATGTTCGGCGTCGCGGAGCTCGTGGATGGACGGGTCGTTCGCCTGGTCGAAAAACCGAAGGAGCCCAAAAGCGACCTCGCACTCGTGGGCGTCTACATGTTCTCCCCCGCGGTCTTCGATTCGGTCAAGCGGATCAAACCCAGCCTTCGCAACGAGCTCGAGATTACCGACGCCATCCAGGACTTGATCGACCGCGGACTCGAAGTGCGTCCGCATCTCGTCGAGGGCTGGTGGAAGGACACGGGCAAGCTCGAGGACATGCTCGAAGCGAACCGGTTGATCCTCGACACGATTGCGCGCCGCATCGACGGCACAGTGGACGGCGAGTCGCGCATCGAGGGAAAAGTGATCGTCGAGGCGGGCGCCGTCATCGAACGCTCGGTGATTCGCGGCCCGGTGGTAATCGGCGCGGAGGCGAGGATCGTGCACGCGTACGTCGGTCCGTTCACCTCAATCGGTCAGCGCGCAGAAATCCGCGACTCGGAGATCGAGCACAGCATCGTCCTCGAAGGCAGTGTCATCAGCGACCTCGCGAACAGGGTCGAAGACAGCCTCATCGGGCGCAACGTGAAGATCTACCGGCTTCCGGTGAAACCTTCGGCGTATCGCTTCATGCTCGGCGATAATTCCGAGGTTGGCATACGTTGGTGAAGAATCAGATATGACTAGCCCGGCGAAATTTGCGATCGGCTCGAAGACGCCGATCCACGACGTCAAGACGAAGAAACTCCGCCTCATGCCCGACGAGCGCGGGTGGCTGCTGGAAATCCTGCGGGCTGACGACTCGGACCTGTTCACGAAGTTCGGCCAGGTCTACGTGTCTGCCACGTATCCCGGGGTCGTCAAAGCCTGGCATTACCACAAGCTGCAGGTGGATCATTTCGCATGCGTCGCGGGAATGGTGAAGCTGGTGTTAATCGACACGCGTGAGAATTCGCCTACGAACGGCGCGGTGAACGAGTTCTACCTCGGAAGCCAGAACCCGATGCTGGTGCAGGTGCCCAACCTGGTGTACCACGGCTGGAAGTGCATCAGCAGCGAGACGTCGCTCGTCGTGAACGTGCCGACGGAAGGGTATCGCTACTCCGATCCCGACGAGTACCGCCTCGATCCGCACGGGACGCTTCCCTACGACTGGACGCGGAAGGATGGTTAAGGTTCTCGTCACCGGCGGGGCCGGGTTCATCGGATCGAATTTCGTCCGCCACGCGATCGCAACGCACGACGATTGGCACGTGACAACGCTGGACAAGCTGACGTATGCGGGCCGCCTCGAGAACCTGCAAAGCGTCAAAGGTCATCCGCGTCACCGGTTCGTGAAAGGCGACGTGGCCGACGCGGATGTGGCGGCGCCGCTCGTCCGCGAGTCCGATGTGGTCGTGCACTTTGCGGCCGAAACCCACGTCGATCGGTCGATCAGGAATGCCGGCGAGTTCATCAAGACGGACGTCTACGGCACTTTCGTGCTGCTCGAGGCGGCACGCGACAATCCGAAGCTCCGTCGGTTCGTACAGATCTCGACCGACGAAGTCTATGGCAGCGTGCCCGTTGGCTCGAGCAAGGAGACCGACGAACTGCGGCCGCGCAACCCGTACTCGGCGAGCAAGGCTGGCGCGGATCGTCTTGCTTACAGTTACTGGGCGACTTACAAGGTGCCCGTGATCGTGACGCGGGCATCCAATAACTACGGTCCCAACCAGTTTCCCGAAAAGATCATCCCGCTCTTTATTACGAACCTGATCGACGACATCCCTGTTCCGCTGTACGGCGACGGCCAGAACGAGCGCGACTGGTTGCACGTTGACGACCACTGTCGTGGCGTGGACCTTCTGATCGAGAAGGGAACGAACGGCGAGGTCTACAACATTGGTGGCGGCAACGAAGTCAAGAACGTCGATCTGACCCACCGCATCCTCGATCTGGTCGGAAAGCCGACCTCCTTGATCACGCCTGTCGCGGATCGCCCCGGACACGACCGACGCTATTCGCTCGACACCGCGAAGCTCGAGGCGCTTGGATGGAAACCACAGGAAGGCTTTGACGAGGGGCTCGCGAAAACTGTGAACTGGTATCGCGAGAACGAGTGGTGGTGGCGGCCGATCAAGGACGAGGACCCGGAATACCGCAAGTACTACCAGGGACAGTACGGTAACCGCTGAGACGCGCGTGGCTGCTGTTCCGCTCATCACGGGCGCGACCGGGTTTGCCGGCAGCCACCTGCTCGAGCGGTTCACATCGCGGGGCGAACGCGCGCACGCATGGGCGCATCGAGGCTCCGCTCGCGCGCAGATCTCCGGTAACGATCGCGACGACAAGGGGGTGACCTGGTCAGCCGTCGATCTCCTCGACCGCACGTCAGTGCGGGAGGCGTTGCGGCGCGCGAATCCGTCTGTCATCTACCACTGCGCGGGCGCGGCCGATGTTCACACCGCTTGGCAGGCACCGGCGCGCGCACTGCGCGTCAACGTCCTCGGCACACATAACCTGTTCGAGAGCTCGCGAGAGCTGTCGCTCGGCTGCAGGATTCTCGTCACCGGTTCCGCGCTCGTCTACCAGCCGCAGCAGAATGCCATCACCGAGTCGTCGCCGGTCGGCGCGGCCACGCCGTACGGCGTCAGCAAGCTCGCACAGGAGCTGGTTGCTGCGGATTCTCCGCTCCCCGCTGTGCTCGTCCGCTCGTTCAATCACGCAGGGCCGCGCCAGTCGCCGTCGTACGCGACATCGGCATTCGCGAAGCAGATCGCCGAGATCGAATCGGGACGGCAGGAGCCGGTGCTCCACGTCGGCAATCTCGACGCGCAGCGTGACATCACCGACGTGCGCGATACCGTCCGCGCGTACGAGGCGCTCGCCGAACGCGGCCAGCCGCGACGGCCGTACAACGTCTGCACGGGACGGGCGCACAGCATGCGGTCGCTGCTCGACATCCTTCTCTCGCTCGCGCGGATGCAGGTGCGAATCGAAGTGGATCCGGCGCGGCTGCGGCCGAGCGACAACCCCGTGATCCTGGGAAGCCACGCCCGCCTGACGCAGGACACGGGCTGGGTGCCGCAGATTCCAATCGAACAAACTCTCGCCGACCTGCTCGAGTACTGGCGCCGCCGCGCCGGGGCCGCGTGAACGTGCGGCTGTCACGCCGAGCCGCCGGAGCCGCACGTGCGGGCCACTCGGAAACGGCGCGGCAGCTGGTCCACGTAGCCATGGGCGCGTTCGCCCTGTTGCTGCGGTGGCTTTCGTGGTGGCAGGCGTTGATCCTTGCGGGGTCCGCGCTCGCATTCAACGTGTTCCTCCTGCCTCGCTTCGCGCATGGCCTGTATCGTCCAGGCGATCGCGCGCGCAGCCTTCACGGCATCGTCTTCTATCCGCTTGCCGTGTTGCTGCTGATTGTGACGTTCCCACGACGTCCGGACATCATCGCGGCCGCGTGGGGAATCCTGGCGGCCGGCGACGGTGTCGCGACGCTCGCGGGGCGCGCGTTCGGCGGGCCGCGCTGGCCGTGGAACCGCGACAAGACGGTGAGTGGAAGCGCCGCATTCGCGATCTGCGGCGCGGCGGCAGGCGTGTTCCTCGCGTGGTGGTGCCGCCCGGCGACCACGCCACCGCCAATCGTGGCGTTCACGATCGCCGCGCCTGTCGCCGCTGCCATCGCGGCGGCACTGGTCGAAACGATGCCGGTGCGGCTGGACGATAACTTGTCCGTTGCCGTCACCGCGGGCAGCGTGATGGCGGTCGCATCGCTCGTCACCTTGCAACAGTTACCTGACGCCGAAGCGATTGCGACATCGCGGCTGCCGTGGGCCGTCGTGCTGAATGGTCTGGTGGCCGCCGCCGGATACTTCGCGCGCTCCGTCACAGTCACCGGTGCGATAACCGGCGTCGCGATTGGAATCGTCGTGTACGTTTCAACAGGCTGGCAGGGATGGGTGTTGTTGCTGCTGACGTTCGCGGCGGCGACGATGGCATCCCGGACCGGACTCAAACGGAAGATGGTCCTCGGCCTTGCTGAAGAACGCGGCGGCCGTCGCGGACCGGGCAATGCGATCGCGAACACCGGCGTCGCGGCGATCGCGGCTGCTGTCGCGTTGACTGGTTCGTCGCCCGACCTCGCGCGGCTCGCCTTCGCCGTCGCCCTGGCGGCCGGGGGCAGCGATACAATCGCGAGCGAGATCGGAAAGGCGTTCGGCCGGCACACCGTGTCAATCACGTCGCTGAAGCGCGTGCCGCCCGGAACTTCAGGAGCCATGTCTCTCGAAGGCACGGCCGCTGGCGTAGCCGGCGCGCTCGCGCTCGGCGCCGCCGCCGTCGCGCTCGGTCTCGTGCCGGCGGATGCACTCCCCCTCGTCGTGGTGGCCGCAACGGCAGGCTCGCTGATCGAAAGCTGGCTAGGGGCGACGCTGGAGGCCCCAGGCATTCTGAACAACGACATGCTGAACTTCATCAACACCGCGACCGCCGCACTCGTTGCCGTCGGACTCGCCATCTGGCTGTCGTGAAGAAGCTCGCACTCCTGCTGGAATTCAGCCGGCCCTTCACGCTGGTGGCGCCCGCGCTGGGTTTCGCATCGGGCGCAGCGACGGCGTATGGAGCCGCGCCGCGCGAGACGTGGCATGCGGACTTGATCGTCTATCCGATTCTGGGCCTGACGATGGCCGCGGTGCTCAATGGCGCCTCGAACGCGCTGAACCAGATTTACGATCTGGATATCGATCGGATCAACAAGCCGAAGCGTCCGCTGCCCTCGAATCGTCTCGACATGCGCGATGCGTGGCTGTTCACGTGGGCGGCGTACGCTGTCGCGCTCGCGCTCGCGTGGCTGGTTGCGCCCGGCGGGAGGCACGAGTGCTTCTGGATCGTGCTCGTCGCAGCAATCATCACTTTTCTCTATTCAGTTCCACCCGCGCGCACGAAGCGGCTCGGCATCTGGGCGAACGTCACGATCGCAATTCCGCGCGGCGTGTTGCTCAAGGTCGCCGGCTGGTCGTCGGTGAAGACCGTGATCGCCCCGGAGCCGTGGTATATCGGCGCAATCTTCGGACTGTTCCTGCTCGGCGCGTCCACGACGAAGGATTTCGCCGACATGGAAGGTGACGCGCGCGGCGGATGTCGCACACTGCCGATCATCTACGGTGTCGAGCGCGCCGCGTGGATGATCTCGCCGTCATTCGTGATCCCGTTCCTGATGATCGCTGCGGGTGCGTGGACGGGAATTCTCACCGGCAACTTCGTTCTGCTGCAGGTGCTCGCCGCGATCATGACCGCGTACGGCCTCTACGTCTGCTACCTGATGCTCCGTCGGCCCGAAGATCTCGCGGTGGAAGAGAACCACGTTTCCTGGGCGCACATGTACCGGATGATGTTTGTCGCCCAGATCGGCTTCGCTCTCGCGTATCTGCTATGATGGCGAAACAAAAGCGAAGCACCCATGCACTCCCTGTTCGACCTCGGCCGTAAACTCCCTACTACCAGGATGATCGCGCTGCAGGTGCGCGAACACGGCGCGGCCTCGCTCGATCAGGTGCAACGGCGCGCAGACGAAGCGCGGTACCAGGAAATCACCTGCCGCTCGGCATTGAACCCGGTGAAAGGGATGCCCTTCTCGTGGACGCTGAACCCCTATCGCGGCTGCACGCACGGATGTCATTACTGCTTCGCGCGCCGTTACCAGACGCAATTCGAGCTCGGGCCGGGCGACGAGTTCTCGTCCCTGATTTTCGTGAAGGTGAATTTCGCGGACGTGCTGAGATGCGAACTCGATAAACCGTCGTGGACGCGCGAGCAGGTTGCCCTCGGCACCGCTACGGATCCCTACCAGCCAATCGAAGGGCACTACAAGTTGACGCGACGATCGCTCGAGGCGCTGATTGCGGCGCGCACTCCCGTCGGCATCGTCACGAAGGGCCCGATGATCGTGCGCGACGTCGATCTGCTTTCCGAGCTGTCACGCGTCGCCAGCTGCACCGTCTACTTGAGCGTGCCGACGGTCGACGAGGAGGCGTGGCGCGCGCTGGAACCAGGGACGGCTCACCCGCTGCAGCGATTGCGCGCCGTTCGCACGCTGCGCGACGCGGGTATAAACGCCGGCGTGCTGATGGCGCCGGTCGTTCCCGGGTTCACGACGCAAACCGCGAAACTGGAAGCGACGATCAAGGCGTGCGCCGAACACGGCGCGGCCTTCATGGGGGCAAACCTTCTGTACCTGAAAGGCGGGACAAAGGATCACTTCATGGGCTTCCTGCGTCAGGAGTTTCCTGAGATGGCCGCGAGCTATGAGAGGTTGTACCCCGGCGCGTACGCCGCGCCGGAATACGTCACAGCAGTCCGCGCGCTGATCGACATGTTGCAGGAGCGGCACGACGTCAATCGTCGCGCGCGGCGCGTCGCGCGTACAAAAGAATCGGCCGACCTCAAAGCGTGGCCGGCCGACCCTGAACAGGCGACGCTCGACTTCTAGGCTGTTGCCGCGAGCGCAGGATAGCCGCCGCGCGCCTCGACGACCCGGATGACGACCTGTCCCTCCTCCACGTCTGCGGTGAACGCCGTTCCCTGCGTCCATTGCTGGCTGATCGGCAGCTTCACCTTCGTTTCAATTACCCGCTTCAGGAACCGGGCGCCGTAGGCGAGGCTGTAACCCTCGGCGACGAGCTGCTCGATCGCTTCCGGCGTGACGCTGAGCGAGCGCCCCGTGCGCGCGAGCGTCTGCTCGATTTTGTCGATCTGCAGCAGCGTGATCTGCCGGACTTCTTCCTTCGCGAGCGGCGAGAACATCACAACTTCGTCGATGCGGTTCCGGAACTCCGGCGAGAACCGTCGCTCGAGCTCGCGCGTGATGTCACCCTGGATCTGCTCGATGCCGATCTGTTTCGAGTAGAAGCCGAGCGGACTCGTCAGCTTGCGGAAATGCTCGCACCCGATGTTCGACGTCATGATGACGATCGCATCGCTCAGGTAAACGCGCTTGCCGCGTCCGTCAGTGACCCAGCCTTCGTCGAACGCCTGCAGGAACAGGTTCAACATGCTGGCGCTCGCCTTCTCGACCTCGTCGAGCAGCACGACGCAGTACGGCGTGTCCTTCAATTGGTTCGTCAGCACGCCGCCGCGCTCGGAGCCGACGATGCCGCGGGGCATGCCGATCAACTTGTCCACCGCAACCGCGCCGTCCTGGTACTCGGACATGTCCACGCGGATCATCTTCTTCTCGTCACCGAACAAGAACTCGGCGACGGATTTCGCCAGTTCCGTCTTCCCGACGCCCGTGGGCCCGAGGAACAGCAACACGCCATCGGGACGATCGAAGCCGTCCTTGAGCGGCCCTTTGTTCAGCACGAGCCTCCGCGCGACGGCGTCAATCGCCTTGCGCTGACCGACGACGCGCGCGCCGAGGCGATCTTCGACGTCGCGGAAGCGGTTCGTCACCTCGCGAAAGACCATGTCTTCGGGGATCTGCGCAATCTGCGAGATCACCTGGACGACATCCTGGCCGTCCACTTCCCAGCGCCGATCGATCTCGGCCTTCACCGATGCCGTGTCGAGCCAGCCGATCACCTTGTCCGGCAGCTGGAGGTGCCGCATGTAGCGCGACGACATCTCGAGCGCGGTCTCGATCGCTTCATCCTTGATGCGCACCGAGTAATTGCGCTCGAGACGCGGGCGCAGGTTGTAGAGAATCGTGCGGGTCTGCTCGATCGTCGGCTCCGTCACCTGCACGGTGCGGAAACGCCGCGCCAGCGCCTCGTCCTCCTGGATGAATTCCTTGTATTCGCTCAGCGTCGTCGCGCCGATGATCCGGACCTCGCCGCGTGCGAGAACGGACTTGAAGACGTTCGCCGCGTCCGACGGTGCGCCGAGCGCGGACCCGGCGCCGATCATGGTGTGCACTTCGTCGATGAACAGGATCAGGCTCGGCCGCTCCTTAATCTCGCGGATGACGTTCTGGATACGGTCCTCGAACATGCCGCGGAGCATCGTCCCCGCGACCATCGTGTTCATCTGCAGGTTGACGATCTGGCAGTCGCGCAGCCGCACTGGCACCGTGTCCGGTGCGAACTCGATGCGGCGCGCGAGCCCTTCGGCGATCGCGGTCTTGCCGACGCCGGGCTCGCCGAGCAGCAGGACCGAGTTGGCGCGCTCCCGGTGGCACAGGATTTCGAGGACGCGATCCATTTCCGCGTCGCGGCCGAAAACCGGCGGAATCTTGTCCTGGCGCGCGAGCTGGTTCAGGTTCGTGGCGAAATGTTTCAGGAACGGCGGCAGCTCGAAGCGCTTCTTCAGGCGCTCCTCGCGTAACTCGTGGTCGCGCATCCGTGTCGCGAGGCGGCTCACGAGCGCCTCGGGCTCGATGCCATGACGACGGATGATCGATACCGGGATGCCTTGCGTCTCTTCGAAGATGGCGGAGAACAGATCCGTCGCTTCGATGGTGTGCCGGCCGCAGCGGCTCGCGTGCAGCAGCGCCAGCTTGAACAGGAGTTTCGTCGACGGTGCCACGCGAAGGTCGCGCCCCGGCACGCTTGGAAGAAGCCGGAGATGCTCTTCGAGCGCCTGGAGGATCTCGTGCGGATTCAGCTCGACGTCGCGCATCACCTGCCCGAACATGTCCCACTCGGCTTGCGCGAAGGCGAGACAGACATGTTCGTTGGTCAGCAGCGCATGCTCGCGGCGCCGGGCCTCCTCGAGCGCCCGGTCGACGACTCGTTCGGCCGAGTCGGCCAGCTTGTTCTGCGGGATGTCGAAATCTTCCACTGAGCCCTCCACGACAACGCCCAATCGCTGCCGCAGTAACCAGCAATTAACGCGCCGTTTCGAGCGCGGCCGTTGACGGCTGGTAAGTTGTTGACGGTGAAAGGGAACTGCGCGGTACGTAGTACGGGAGCCACATCGCGGAAGGCGGGTGGCCCCACCTTCCGCTCACCATAGTGGTGCAGTAATTCCTACCGGATACCGCCGCCGAGCAGCGCGCGGATTCGCGCTTCGGTGGCCGGATGACTGCTGAAAAGGTTGGCGAGACCTGCACCGGAAAACGGCTTCACGATGAACATGTGCGCCGTCGCCGGGTTGGCGTTCAGCGGCACGCGCTTCGAGACCGCATCGATCTTCCGAAGCGCATCCGCGAGGCCGTAGGGGTTGCCCGCGATTTGCGCGCCGCCGGCATCGGCCGAGAACTCGCGCGAGCGCGAGATCGCCATCTGGATCAGCATCGCGGCAATCGGTGCAAGGATGATCGTCGCGAGCAGTGCGATTGGATTATTGCCGCGATCGCGAGCGTCACCGCGGCCGCCATAGCCGCCGAACATTGCCGCGAACTGCGCCTGGCGCGCGGCGAACATGATTGCCGCCGCGATCGTCGCCGCGACCGAGCTGATCAGGATGTCGCGATTCTTCACGTGCGCGAGCTCGTGCGCGATGACACCTTCCAATTCGGTGTCGGAAAGAATCTGGAGGATTCCTTCCGTGGCCGCGACTGCGGCGTGTGAAGGATTGCGGCCCGTCGCGAACGCATTCGGCGACGCATCCGGAATGACGTACACCTTCGGCATCGGGAGCTGCGCCTGACGCGAGAGCCGCTCGACCATCCCGTACAACCGGTGGCCGGCGCCCACTTCCTGTGCACGGTACATGCGGAGGACAATCTTGTCCGAAAACCAGTACGAGCCGAGGTTCATCACGACGGCGAAAATGAAGCCTATGAGCATTCCGTTCGCGCCGCCGAGCAGTTGTCCGATGACGAGGAGCAGCCCGCTCAACGCGCCGAGCAGGAGCGCCGTTTTCAAGCCATTAGGCATATTCATATCTTACCGTGTCCGTCCTGGTCGCCGGGCGCAAGCAGTCCCGCGAGGAGCGCCGCGCGCCAGGCGAGCGACGACAGCTCGACGTGCTCGTGCGCCGCGTGCGCGCCATCGCCCACGGCCCCGAGACCGTCGAGCGTCGGCACGCCGAGCGCGGCCGTGAAGTTGCCATCGGACCCGCCACCGGCGCTGCCCTCGCCCAGCTCGCGCCCCAGGGAGGAGGCCACGGCGCGGGCGCGGGCGAACAGCTCGCGGCTGGCGGGCGTGCGCTCCATCGGGGGCCGCTCGAAACCGCCCCTAACGGTAAGACGCGTTCCCGTTCTCACCGGTTGCAGGCTGCGTATCGCAGACTCAATCCTGTCCGCCGCCTCGCGGGTTGGCGCGCGTGCGTCGATGACCCCTCGCGCTTCTTCCGCCACGACGTTCGCGCGGGTGCCGCCGGAGATCACGCCGACGTTGACGCTGATGCCGTTCGGCAGATCCTGCAGTCGCTCGATTGCCGCGATCTGCGCCGCGAGCTCGTGAATGGCGCTCGCCCCCTTTCCGGGATCGAGTCCCGCGTGGGCCGCGATACCGTGCACGGTCAGCTCGAACTCGCCGCAGCCCTTCCGCGCCGTCTTCAAGACACCGCCCGGGAGCGCCGGCTCCAGAACGAACACCGCGCGGCAGCGCTGCGCCTCGGACTCGATCAAGGCACGCGACGTCTCGCTTCCGATCTCCTCGTCGGTGGTCCACATCATCACGATCGGCGCGTGCGGCGTCTCCGTGGCGCGCAACGCCTCGATCGCACAGAGCGCGATCGCGATCCCCGCTTTCATGTCGAACGTTCCAGGCCCGTGCAATCGATCGCCGTCGTGCCGAAGCGGCATCCGCGCGAGCGTCCCCACGGGCCAGACGGTATCGAAATGGCCGAGGAGCATCACTGGGTCGCCGGTGCCGGAGACCCGGGCGATGATGTGATCGCCACGCTCGCGTTGCGCGATGCGCTCGACGTTCGCACCAGCGGCGCGCACGATCTCCGCGAGCGCGGCGCCGCACCGATCCACGGCGGCCTTGTCAGTGCTCGGCGACTCCAGCCGAACGAGTGTCTCGATCGTCTCAATCAGCGAGTCGACATGGCGCTCGCAGTACTCGCGGACGGCGGACATCGAGGCCTATAATATCGAGATGCGCGCAGCCTTCCTCCTCTGTGTTGGCCTGTGTTGGTCTGTGGCTGGTGGAACAGTGAGCCTTTCAGGTTCGTCTGTGGCCCAGACGCCGCAGCCGTTCCCGAAGGTGGGCGCGCCAAAACCTGCGACGCCCCCGCCGACACAGGCCCCAGCCCAGCCGAGCGTTCAGCCGCCGCAACCGGCACCCGGCCCGAACGACGTCCCGACTGAGGAGATGCTCGGCGTGACGATCTATCCGGGCGCCGCGTTCCTCGCCTCGTATGACGCGGGACGCGGCCAGCGCTACTACCTGTTTGGCACCAATGCCGGCTTCCTCGAGATCGTGAACTACTACAGGACGGTGCTGAAGCAGAAAGGCGAGCTCGTGTACGAAGAGCCCGCGATCCACCAGTTCGACATCGGGAAGTTCAAGGAAGAGACGATGGCCTTTCCGCCAAGTGTGACGGTGAAGGACTACACGTGGGGCGGCTCGGCGGGTTATCTCAATCCGAAACGCGGCAAGCAGCCGGAGCGCTTCAAAACCGTCATTCAGATCGTCCCGGCGCCCGCGGTGCAGCCGTAGACTTCGCCAGGAACGCCGCCACCTCGCCGTTTTCCGGAAATGCCTGCGCGATGCGGCGGGCGACCTCTGTCGCCGCGGGGACATTCTTGTCGCGCAGCAGCATGTCCCAAAGCGCGAACTCCGCTTCCGCGTGGCTGAACGGATCGGTCGCGTCGGTGGCCGCCTCGCGCACGAGGGCAAGGCCTTTCTTCTTGTTGCCGCCTCCCAGGATCCACCGCGTGCCCCACGGCATGCGCGTGTTCACGATGTAATCGATCCACCCGCGCGCCACGCGCCCGCGCACGTGATTCGGCTCGAGCTTGAGCAGCGCATCGAGCGACTTGCGCGCTTCCCAGTACTCGTCCCACCCGGTCTTCTTGCCAAGCAATCCCAGCTGCAGCCAGACGTAATTCAGATCGAGCTTACCGAGGTAGAACAGCGTCGTCGAGTCGTTCGGATTCGTCTTCAGCGCCGCACGCGCGAGTGCCTGCCCGTGATGGAGATCGTCGGTGAACGCCGCGAGCACCGCGGGACATTTCGTGCACGCCTTCAGCGCTGCTTCCTTGTTGGTTCCGTTGTGCGCGTCCTGGCCGTTCAGCAAGCCGCGCAATTCGAACAGGAGCGCCGTCGTCCGCACCTCGTCATTCGCCAGATCGCGCTCACCTGATTCGCGCAGCGAGAGCGCGAGCGCCGCCGCTTGCTCGTAGTGGGCGTTATAGAAAAGGCGCTGCGCGTCGGCGAGGGTCGGCTGGGCGCCGGGGCGACCGGCGCTCGCGAGCAGGAGCGCCGCCGCGACGGCGAAAGATTTCATCATTCCTTCGGCACGTAGACTTCACCGCGCTTGCGGAATTCGAGGGACTTTTCTTCCATGCCCTTCTGCGCGCTTTCGCGAATCTGCTGCGTGAGCTCCATGCTGCAGAACTTCGGACCGCACATCGAACAGAAGTGCGCCACTTTCGCGCCTTCTGCCGGAAGGGTCTCGTCATGGAACGCGCGCGCCGTGACGGGATCGAGCGCGAGATTGAACTGATCCTGCCAGCGGAACTCGAAGCGCGCCTTCGAGAGTGCATCGTCCCACGCTTGCGCGCGAGGATGTCCCTTCGCGAGGTCCGCCGCATGGGCCGCGATCTTGTAAGCAATCACGCCCGCCTTGACGTCATCGCGGTTCGGCAGGCCGAGGTGTTCTTTCGGCGTGACGTAACAGAGCATCGCGGTGCCGTACCAGCCGATCATCGCGGCGCCGATCGCCGACGTGATGTGGTCGTAGCCGGGAGCGATATCCGTCGTCAGCGGCCCGAGCGTGTAGAACGGCGCTTCGTCGCACCATTCGAGCTGCTTCTCCATGTTCTCGCGAATGAGGTGCATCGGAACGTGTCCGGGTCCCTCGTTCATCACCTGCACGTCGTATTCCCACGCGATCTTCGTCAGCTCCCCCTGCGTCTTCAGCTCCGCGAACTGCGGTTCGTCGTTCGCGTCCGCGATGGATCCGGGACGCAGCCCGTCTCCGAGCGAAAACGACACGTCGTAGGCACGCATGATCTCGCAGATCTCACGGAAGTGCGTATAGGTGAAGTTCTCCTGGTGATGCGCGAGGCACCACTTCGCCATGATCGAGCCGCCGCGCGAGACGATGCCGGTCACGCGACGCGCCGTCATCGGGATGTACCGCAGCAGCACGCCGGCGTGAACGGTGAAGTAATCGACGCCTTGCTCCGCCTGCTCGATCAGCGTGTCGCGGTAGATCTCCCAGGTGAGGTCCTCAGGCTTGCCACCGACCTTCTCCAGCGCCTGGTAGATCGGTACTGTGCCGATCGGCACCGCGGAGTTTCGGAGGATCCATTCGCGCGTTTGATGGATGTCACGTCCCGTGGATAAATCCATCACCGTGTCGGCACCCCACAGCGTCGCCCAGCGCAGCTTCTCGACCTCTTCCTCAATGGACGAGCTCACGGCGGAGTTGCCGATGTTCGCGTTGATCTTTACCGCGAAGTGCCGGCCGATGATCATCGGCTCCAGCTCGAGGTGGTTGATGTTCGCCGGAATGATCGCGCGCCCGCGCGCGACCTCGGACCGGACGAACTCCGGATCGAACCCTTCGCGGATGGCGATGAATTCCATTTCAAGGGTCACGACGCCCTTGCGTGCGTAATGGAGCTGTGTCACCCCCGCCGTGCCTCTTCGCCGTGCGACCCACGGCTCGCGCAGCTTCGGCAGACCCTGGCGTACGTCGTGGCCGTGCGGTCCGCTCGCGTCGTAGACGCGGAGCGTCTCGCCGTTGCTCAGCGCGATCTCGCGCATCGGCACGCGGACGCCCGACGTTCCGTCGACGTAGACCTTGCGCGAGGCAGGGAAGGCGGAGGCGAAGTCCGCGGCGGCCAGGGGTGTGAACGTGGGGCGTGTACTCATGGAGGTCCCAAAATTTCACTATAACAGGTCGCGTCCCGCGGCGGACTCTATGCGAGCTTCCGCAGGATCAGGCACTTCAAATAGTAGGTCTCGGGGACGTTGATCAGGATCGGATGGTCGCGGCCCTGGGCGCGCTTCTCCACCAGCGAGACCTCGACGCCGGCGTCGGCGGCCGCGGCGGCGACGATGTCGACGAACATGCTCTCGCTCACGTTGTACGAGCAGCTGCACGTGACGAGAAACCCGCCAGGCTGCAGCAGCTTGAGCGCGCGCAGATTGATTTCCTTGTAACCGGACAGCGCCTTGCGGACGGCGGCCTTGTTCTTGGCAAAGGCAGGCGGGTCCAGGACGATCGTGTCGAACCGCGTGGCGGCGCGTTCCAGTTCGCGCAGCTCGTCGAACACGTTCATCGCGCGCGCCTCGACGTGCGCGAGACCATTGCGCGCGGCGTTCTCGCGGATACGCGCGACGGCGTCCTCAGAGATATCGACGGCGAGCACCGAGTCGCACTTCGGCGCGAGCGCGAGCGCGAAGCCGCCGTTATAGCTGAACGCATCCAGCAATCGACCGCGCGCGTAGCGCAGCGCGGCCTCGCGATTCTCCCGCTGGTCGAGGAACAGTCCCGTCTTCTGCCCTCGCCACGGATCGACCTGGTATTGGACGACGCCTTCGCGAACCTCGATCCGCTCCGGCACTTCCCCATGCAGCACCTCGACGCGCTGTTCGAGTCCTTCCAGCAGCCGAACGCGCGGATCGTTGCGCGCGAGAATCCCCTTCGGACGCGCGATGTCGACGAGCGCTGATGTGATCTCGCGCAACCGCCGATCGATGCCCTGCGACAGCGCCTGGACTACGAGATAGTCGCCGTAGCGATCGACGATCAGCGACGGCAGGCGATCCGCTTCGCCGTGCACGAGACGATACGCGGTCGCGTCGAGCGCGAGCGATTCACGGTAGGCCATCGCCGCGGCGAGGCGATCGCGCAGGAACGTCGCCGCCGGCGGCGCGGCGCCGTGCGAGATCATCCGCAGCGTGATCTCCGACTCGTCGCTGAAGAGCGCATGGCCGACGGGACGTCCGCGTCCGCTCACGACCTGCACGAGATCGCCGGCAGACGCCTCCACTTCTTCGACATCGCTGCGATAGATCCACGGGTGCCCCGCGCGCGCGCGATCCTCTCCCCGGCGGCCGATGACGACACTGGGCATACCGTATAATCGCATCTTATGCGCATCGCGATCGGCGCGGACCACGCGGGGTTCACGCTGAAGGAACATGTCGTCGTCACCCTGACGCGGCTGGGCCACGACGTCGACGATCGCGGCACGCACAGCGACATGCCGACCGACTATCCACCAATCTGCGCCGAGGTCGCGCGCCTGGTGCGATCCGGCAAGGCCGACCGCGGCATCGTCATCGGTGGAAGCGGACAGGGCGAACAGATGGCGGCGAACAAGGTCCACGGAGTTCGCGCCGCGCTCTGTAACGATCTCTACACCGCGCGCATGTCACGCGAGCACAACGACGCCAACGTCCTGGCGATGGGGGGACGCATCGTGGCGTTCGGCCTCGCGGACGAGATCGTTGCGCTGTGGCTCGGCACGGCGTTCGAAGGCGGCCGGCACCAGCGGCGTGTCGATCAGATCACCGAGATAGAACGAGGCTTCTAGATGTCCACGACCGAAACACCGTCGCGGTGGCGCACGCTCGCCACCACCGATCCGGAAATCGCCGACGCGATCCGGCACGAGCAGCACCGGCAGAACACCGGCCTGGAGCTGATCGCGTCCGAGAACTTCGTCAGCCAGGCCGTCCTGCAGGCTGCCGGCTCCGTGATGACGAACAAGTACGCCGAAGGGTATCCGGGAAAGCGCTACTACGGCGGATGTGAGTTCGTCGACGTCGCGGAATCGCTCGCGATTGATCGCGCGAAGAAATTGTTCGGCGCGGAACACGCCAACGTGCAGCCGCACTCGGGCGCGCAGGCGAACATGGCGGTGTACTTCACGCTGTTGAAGCCAGGCGATACTGTGCTCGGCATGAATCTCGCCCACGGCGGACATCTCACCCACGGCCACCCGCTGAATTTCTCCGGCAAGCTGTACAAGATCGTTCCCTACGGCGTGCGCAAAGACGACGAGCGGATCGACTACGAGGAGCTCGAGAAGCTTGCGCACGAACACAAGCCGAACATGATCATGGTCGGCGCGAGCGCCTACCCGCGTGTCATCGATTTCGAACGCGTCGGCGCGGTGGGAAAGGCAATCGGCGCGCCGGTCGTCACCGACATGGCGCATATCGCAGGTCTCGTGGCCGCCGGCGTCCACCCCAGCCCGGTGCCGCATTCCGACTTCGTGACGACGACGACGCATAAGACGCTGCGCGGACCGCGGGGCGGCATGGTCTTGTGCAGAGCGCAGTTCCAGAAAGACCTCGACCGGACGACGTTCCCTGGCGTCCAGGGGGGACCGCTGATGCACATCATCGCGGCGAAAGCTGTCTGCTTCAAGGAAGCGATGGAGCCGACGTTCGTCGACTACCAGAAGCAGATCGTCGCGAATGCCAGGCGGTTGGCGGCGGGATTGTCTTCCGCGGGATTCCGTCTGGTGAGCGGCGGGACCGATAACCATCTCATGCTCGTCGACGTGTTCTCGAAGGGGATAACTGGCAAAGTTGCCGAGGCCGCACTCGGCAAGGCGGGCATCACCGTCAACAAGAACGCGATTCCGTTCGATCAGAACCCGCCGATGGTCGCCAGCGGCATCCGGGTGGGCACGCCCGCGATCACCAGCCGCGGCATGCGCGAGCCGGAGATGGACCGGATCGCCGAGTTCATCGCGCGCGCGCTCGCCTCGCCTGAGGACGACGCCGCGCTGGGACGAATCGAGGGAGAAGTCGAGGCTCTGTGCCGGAAGTTCCCGCTGTACCCCGAAGTCCAGAGCTGACCGCGGCGGTCGACGCCGTCTTCGCTCCCGGTGGCCCGCTCTCGTGCGCGCTCGAGGGCTTCGAAGCGCGTCCCGCGCAGCTCGAGATGGCCGCCGCGGTTGCCGACGTGTTCGCGGAAGGGGGCGTCCTGCTCGCCGAAGCCGGCACGGGCACCGGCAAGACGCTCGCCTACCTGGTCCCCGCGATCCTGAGCCGCCAGCGCGTGCTCATCTCGACCGGCACGAAGAACCTGCAGGAGCAGATCTTCTTCAAGGATCTGCCGGTATTGAAAGACACGCTCGGCATCCCGTTCACCGCGACCTACATGAAGGGACGCGGCAACTATCTCTGCCTCCATAAATTCGCAGCGCTGAAGAACGGCCCCGCGATCCACTCGCGCGAAGAGGCGATCGCGATCGAGTGCATCGACGAGTGGTCGCGCGAAACGGAGACCGGCGACCGCGCTGAGATGGACGACCTCCCCGAGGACCTGCCGTTCTGGCCGGACATTGCCGCGACAAGTGAGAACTGCATCGGCGCCGACTGCCCGCAGTTCAACGATTGCTTCGTCACGAAAATGCGGCAGCGCGCCGCCGAATCCGACGTCGTCATCGTCAATCACCACCTGCTCTGCGCGGACGCGTCGGTGCGACAGAGCGCGTTCGGCGAAGTCATCCCATCCTGCCGCTACGCGATCGTTGACGAAGCGCACCAGCTCGAGGACGTCGCGACGCAGTACTTCGGCCGCGCCGTCAGTAACTATCGCTTCGATGATTTCGCCCGCGACGTCGACCGCGCGATCTCGTCGAAGCAAATCGCGGATCGCGATCACGCGGACGCGTTGCACAACGACATCGATAACGTCCGCGATGGCGCGCGCCTGTTCTTCGGCACGCTGCAGATGCTGCGCTTCGATCAAAAGACGGGCGCGGAGAGCCGCATCCGCGTCACCGCGCCGCAGCTCGAGCGCGTCGCAGACGACGCGGTGATGCTGGCGCGCGCGCTCGAAGCCGTCGAAGCGACCATCGCGCTGACGAAGGACGTTTCCGAGGACGTGCTCGCGCTTGGACGCCGCGCGCAGGAGCTGCGCGACGACGTGACGTTCCTGACGCAGGCGGATGATCCCGGCCACGTGTATTACCTGGAGATTCGCGGCCGCGGCGTGTTCCTGCGCGCCTCGCCAATCGATGTGTCCGACATCATCCGGGAGATGCTGCTGGACCGGATGGTCGCGACGGTGTTGACGTCCGCGACGCTGACCGTGGACGGCCGCTTCGATTACGTGCGCGCGCGCCTCGGCATCCGCCGTGCGCACGAAGCGAGACTCGCGTCCGAGTTCGACTACACGCGTCAGGCCATCCTGTACCTCCCGAAGAAAATGCCCGACCCACGGTCGCCCGAGTTCGTCGCGGCGGCGGGGCGCGAAGTCGTCGAAATATTGAAACGCACCGATGGGCGCGCGTTCGTGCTCTTCACGAGCTACAACAACCTGCGGCAGGTGCACGAGTTCGCGTCGACGCGCGTGCCCTACCCGATGCTCGTGCAGGGGTCCGCGCCACGCACGGCGCTGCTGCGCGATTTCAAGGCGACGCCGAACGCCGTCCTGTTCGCCACCTCCAGCTTCTGGCAGGGTGTCGACGTCGTCGGCGAGTCCCTGAGCTGCGTCATTATCGACAAGCTGCCGTTCGCCTCCCCCGGCGATCCGATCACCTCGGCACGGATCGAAGCGATTAATAACGAGGGGGGAAACGCGTTCGGCGAATACCAGATTCCCCTCGCGATTCTGGCGCTCCAGCAGGGATTGGGCCGCCTGATCCGCCACCGGCAGGATCGCGGTGTCCTTGCCGTTCTCGATCCGCGGCTGCGGACGATGGGCTATGGACGCAGATTTCTTGCATCTTTACCCCCCGCACCTGTAACGAACGACATCGAAAGTATCGATAAGTTCTTCGATGCATGAAGTGCGTACGGGGGCGGTCCGCCCGATCCTGAAATGGGCCGGGGGGAAACGTCAACTCCTGCCGGAACTGCGGCCGTTCTATCCGCGCCAGTTCGATCGCTACGTGGAACCGTTCCTGGGAAGCGGCGCGGTGTTTGTCGATCTCCACAATCTCGGCCTGCTGAAGGGGCGCAAGGTCGCGCTGTCGGACAACAATGCCGACGTCATCGGCTGCTACCGATGCGTGCGCGATTATCCGGACAAGGTGATTGCAGCGTTGCGCGGCCTTGAGATGGACTATCAGGCGGGCGGGGCGGCGCACTTCTACGAGATTCGCGACAGCGCGTTCAATCCGGCTCGGCGCGCATTACAGCAGACTGGCGATCCCGCGCGTTCGTATACGCCGATGCTCGCCGCGATGCTCATTTTCCTGAATCGCACGGGATTCAACGGGCTGTTCCGCGTGAACGGCCGCGGGGAGTTCAACGTGCCGGTCGGACGGTACGCGAGCCCGCGCATCTGCGACGAGGAGAACCTCTACGCGTGGAGCGAGGTCCTGAGTAAGCCGGGACGTACGCTGCGCGTATGGGCATTCGATCGCGCGCTCGCAAGCGTTGGTGAGGATGATTTCGTGTATCTGGATCCCCCCTACGCACCGGTGAGCGGCACCTCGCGCTTTACCGCCTACACGGCGGCTGGGTTCGGCGCTGCAGAGCAGGAGTCACTGCAACGGACCGTAATCACGCTCGCATCACGTGGCGCTTCGGTGTTGCTCAGCAACTCCGCCGCGCCACAGATCAAGCAGCTCTACGCGCGACACCGCGGTGCGCGCTCGGCGGGACTCCGCGCCACGACGGTCGCCGCAAGGCGCGCCATCAACTCTCGCGCGGCGAGCCGAGGCCCGGTGCGCGAATACCTCATCACCAACGTCGCCCGCCGCTCGGTGTAAACTGTTCTCCTGTCAGTTTTTCACTGGAGGATTCCGATGACGAGCGCCACCATACGCCGGACGCTCTCGATTTGCGCTTTGGCCTTCGGCCTGGCCATCGTCGCCGCTCCCGCGTTCGCGCAGACGGGACAGATAAAAGGAAAGGTCGTCGACGCCCAGGGTAACCCGGTGGACGGCGCCAAGATCGTGCTGTACAACACCCAGACGAACCGCTCCCTCGAGACGAAGTCGAACAAAAAGGGGGAGTATATCCAGGTCGGGCTCTCCCCCGCCAAGTACAAGGTGACGGCCTCGAAGGGTGACCTGTCGCAGGCGCAGGACGTCGACATCCACCTCGACATGGTGAATCTCGACTTCAAGCTGTCCGCCGGTGGCGGCGGTGGCGGCGGCGCGATGTCGAAAGAAGAAGCCGCGAAGATGAAGGCGAAGGCGGAGGCCATGACCAAGTCGTTCAATGAAGGCGTCGAGCTCAGTAACGCCGGAAAGAACGACGAAGCGATCGCGAAGTTCAACGAAGTAATCGCCGTGATGCCGGCTTGTGCCGAGTGCTACGCGAACATCGGCACGGTGCAGACTCGCGCGAAGAAGTACGACGAGGCGGAAGCCGCCTACAAGAAGTCGATCGAGCTCAAGCCGGATTTCGCCGAGGCGTACAACGGGCTTGCGAATCTTTACAACACCGAGAAGAAGTTCGAGCTGGCTGCCGAGGCGAGCAAGAAGGCGATGGAACTCAGCACGGGAGCCGCGGGTGCCGCTGGAACCGCGGGCGCCGCAGCAGGCGGCAACGCGTCCGCCGTCTTCAATCAGGGTGTGATCCTGTGGAACGCCGGCAAGATTCCCGAGGCGAAGGCGCAGTTCGAGGCGGCCGTGAAGCTCGATCCGAACATGGCCGACGCGCAGTACTGGCTCGGCATGGCGCTCGTGAACGGCGGGGACACCGCCGGCGCGAAGCCGAAGTTCGAGGCGTACCTGAAGCTCGCGCCGACCGGTCAGTACGCCGACACGGCGAAGGCGATACTCGCTTCGATTAAGTAGGGGTTCAAGGGTTCAAAGGGTTCGAGGGATTCGGGGCCGTTGAACCAGATCCAGGCAAATATCACCGCCGTCCGCGAGCGTATCGCCGCGGCGGCGGCCGCTGCGGGCCGCCGGCCCGACGACGTCCGGCTTCTGGCGGTCTCCAAGACGTTCGACGCCGACGACGTTCGGGCCGCGTACGCGGCGGGGCAGCGCGACTTCGGCGAGAACAAAGTCCAGGAAGCCCTGCAGAAAAGGGACGAAACGGCCGATTTAGATATCAAGTGGCACCTGATAGGCCACCTCCAGTCGAACAAGGCGAAGAAAGCCACGCCGGCTTTCGCCGCCATCCATTCGATCGACTCCATCGACCTGCTGCGCCGCGTGGACGCGACGGCGGCCGATGCGGGGGCGGCGCCCGACCTGTACATCCAGGTGGACCTCGCCGGGGAGTCGACGAAGTTCGGCGCCCCGGAAGCGGACGTACGCGGCATAGCGCGGGCGGCGATGGAATGCCGCGCCGCACGGTTGAAAGGCCTGATGCTGTTGCCGCCGTGGTTCGACGACGCCGAGCTTGCGCGCCCATACTTCCGCCGCCTGCGCGACCTGCGCGAGCGCCTGGTGGAGGACGGGATTGACCGTTCGCGGATGCGGGAATTGTCGATGGGAATGAGCCACGATTTCGAGGTGGCGATCCAGGAAGGGGCCACGCTCGTGCGCGTGGGCACGGCGATTTTTGGTAAACGGACTGTGAGGACCTGATGTTCGACCGCACGACACCCCGCCCGACCGACGATCCCGTCGCGCCGCAGCCGCCCGAGCGCGTGATGCGCATCACGCCGCTGGATATGCGCCAGCAGCGGTTCAAGCCGGCGATGCGCGGGTACGATCGCACCGAGGTGGTCGCGTTCCTGACTGAGGCCGCCGACGACTACGAGCACGCGATGCGCGAGATCGATCGCCTGCGCAGCGACTTGATGCGCATGGAAGCGTTACTCGCGGAGCACCGTCTGCGCGAGAACAACCTTCGCGACACGCTGCTCACGGCGCAGCGCGTCACGGACGATCTCAAGGAAAACGCGCAGAACGAGGCCAAGCTGATCGTGCGCGAGGCGCAGGGACGCGCGGACCTGCTGTTGCAGAAGGCACAAGTGAGACTCGAGGAGCTCGATCGCGACGTGAACGAGCTCAGGCTGCGCCGGCGCGATGCGGAAGGCACGCTCGAAGCGTCGATCCAGGCGATCTACCGAGCGCTGGAATTCATCCGCGACCAGGACGAGACGCGCTCGGACGAGAAGGTCCTCCTGCACCGGCCACGGCAGTCCGAACAGCCGTCTTCATCGGCGGCGTCGAAGCCGATCATTGAAGAGCGAAAAGCCTCGAGCTGAGGCAGTCCTGAATATCCGCGTCATCCCGCGGTCCCCGCGCACGCGCGTGGACGGCACGCGGGGTGGCGCGATCCTCATCCGCCTCGCTGCCCCACCGGTCGAGGGCGCCGCGAACGACGCCCTCATCGCTTTCCTCTCCGAAACGCTCAACATTCCGCGACGGGCCATCACACTGATCGCAGGTGAGAAGTCTCGCGACAAGCGAGTGCGGATCGACGGACTCGACGAACGCACGATCGTGAGACGGCTCTTCGAAGCTTAGCGCCTCGCGTACCGCGATATTGTCCGGTGTGCTACATCTAATGACGTGAAGCCATATATTCCCCATGTGGGAGCCGCGACCGGTCATTCCAAAATGTTGGCCTTTGGAACTGCTGGCCAACGCGAGCGGGTCCCCACGAAAACCCGTTCATCAGGAAGCCGGCGCACACCAGCACAACACCGGTAACCATCGCATGAGACCACCTAAGGTCGGACGGCCGATAAGATAGCATTCCAATCGACAGTCACGACTCGGCAATCCGTGTAATCGACAGTCGTCAGTCTGCAGTCGCCAATGCTCCTCATCCGTCACGCGCGACAGCTGATCACGTGCGCCGGAGCGGCCCCGCGGCGCGGCCCTGCCCAGCGCGCGATTGAAATCATCCAGGATGGCGCCGTCGCCTCAGATGTCGAGCGCATTCTCTTCGCGGGCCCGGACCGCGAGCTGCCCGATTCGTTGACATCAGCCCCCGATACTCGTGTCATCGACGGCCGCACATTCTCCGTCGTGCCCGGGTTCGTGGACGCCCACACGCACGCGATGTTTGCCGGGGATCGCCGCGACGAGCTGCGGCGGCGGCTGGGCGGCGCCACCTATGCCCAGGTCGCGGCGGAAGGTGGCGGCATCGTCTCCACCGTGCGCGCAACACGCGCAGCCAGTGAAGACGAACTCGTCGAGGCCACGCGGCCACGCCTCGCGGAAATGCTCGCGTGCGGGACGACGACCGCTGAGATCAAGAGCGGCTACGGCCTCGATCTCGACACGGAACTGAAAATGCTCCGCGCGATCCGGCGGCTCTCCAACGAGCAGCGGATCGACATCGCGGCGACGTTCATGGGCGCGCACGAAATCCCGATCGACTTCCGGAATCGCCGGGAGGAGTACGTCCGTCTGGTAATCGACGAGATGATTCCTGCCGTCGCGGCAGACGGACTGGCGGAGTGGTGCGATGTCTTCTGCGAGACGGGCGTCTTCACGCCGGACCAATCCACCCGCATCCTGCAGGCCGGCGCCGCGCGAGGACTGAAACCGCGCATCCATGCGGACGAACTCGGCGCCAGTGGCGGGTCGCAGGTCGCCGCGGCGGTCGGCGCGCGGTCCGCCGACCACCTGATCTTCGTGCCCGAAGACGGCATCCGCGCGATGCGCGACGCCGATGTCGTCGCCACGCTGCTGCCGAATGCCGCGTTCTACCTGAAGCTCGCACGCTTCGCACCGGCGCGCGCGCTGATTGATGCCGGCGTTCCGGTCGCGCTTGCGACGGACGTCAATCCAGGCGGAGGGTTCTCACCGTCGATGCCGTTTGCCATGACGCTGGCGTGCTTCGGGATGGGGCTGACATTCGAAGAAGCGCTCGTCGCAGCGACCATCACCGGCGCGTACTCGCTCGACCGCCACGCTTCCGTCGGCAGCCTCGAAGCCGGTAAACTCATGGACGCCGTGCTGATCGCTGGTGATGCCATCGACCTGATTCGCGTTGGGGTCGCATCGATCGCAGGCGTGATCAAGCGTGGTGAGATAGTCATCGGCGAGCGGGTAATCGGGCGATCGGTAATCGGGTAATTGGGAGCGCGCTGATTTGAAGCTGACGGATCGCACGGTCACGAGCCTGCTGGATGCCTTTCGATCGCGGGAACCGACGCCCGGCGGGGGATCGGCCGCCGCCCTCGCGGGTGCGATGGGAGCGTCGCTGCTGGCCATGGTCGCGGGATTGCCGAAATCCCGCGCCGCGACGGCGGAGGATGCTGCACGCTTGAAGGCGGCGGGCGAGCGCTGCACCGCGCTCGCATCGGAGCTATCGTCGCTCATCGACAGGGACAGCGACGCGTACGGGCTGGTCATGGCCGCTTATAAACGGCCGAAAGCGACCGAAGACGAGAAGGCGGCGCGGTCAGCTGCAATCCAGGATGGGATGCGCGGGGCGATTGCGGCGCCGCTCAGCGTCATGCGCGCCTGCACGGCGGCCGCCGAGCAGGGTGTCGTGATCGCAGAATTTGGGAACGCGTCCGCCGCGAGCGACGGCCAGGTCGGCCTGGAACTGCTCGGCGCGGCGTTGCGCGGCGCGAAGCTGAACGTCGAGGTCAACCTTGCAAGCGTGAAGGATGCGGAGTACGCGGCGGCCATCCGGCGCGAGGTCGAGGAGTTCGAACGTGCGATCGCGCACGAGACCGCGGCAGCGCGGCGCGCTTACGGCGTGGTGTAATCGAAGTCGAAGCGGCGCGCGTATCCTGGCGCCACCTGCACCATGACCGCGTAGGTCGTCTTGATCACCACATGATCGCCGGTGCCGACAATGGTTTTCCTGGTGATCTCGATGAAGTCCGCGTCGAGCGGCACCTGGTTCTCCGACGCCGCCTTCATCACGCCCCCCTTCAGGAACTCATCGCTCTTCCCTGCTCCGAAGAGCGCGATTTCGCGTACCGCATCCTTGAACTGCTGGTCGTGGAAGAACACCATGCCGACGCGCAGGCCGGCGTTCGCGAGGAGCAGGAAGACAATGAAGCCGAGGACCTTCTTGATCATGATTGGCGTTCAGCGAATCTGGCGGAACAGCCGCTCCCAGCGGGTCTTCGTGAAGAAGTGCGTGACGACTGATCCCATGCGTTTGATCGACGCGCCGAGTCCTTCATCCAGATAATCCTCGCGCCCTGATTCGTACGACCAGTAGATCAGCAGCGACTTCCCTTTCACATACTCGCGCGGCAGGAACCCCCAGTAGCGGCTGTCCTGCGAGTTGTCGCGGTTGTCCCCCATGACGAAATACTTATCGGCCGGAACCGTCACGGGCCCGAAGCGCTCGCGCAGATCGTAGGACGTGACCTCCTGGTAGTCGCTGGACGGCGGCGTCAGGAAGTGGACGTAGGGCTCGTCGAGCCCCTGGCCGTTCACGTACACCTTCTTGTTCCTCAATTCGATCGTCTCGCCCGGCAGACCGATCACGCGCTTGATGAAATCACGATCCGGCTCGTCGGGATACTTGAACACGACGATGTCGCCGCGGCGGATCGATCGCACCGGCAGGACCGCGCGCCCAATGCGCAGCGGCGTCGGACCGAAGATGAACTTGTTGACGAGCAGGTGATCGCCGATGAGGAGGTTGTTCTCCATTGACCCGGTCGGGATCTTGAACGCCTGCACCACCCACGTGCGCACGAACAGCGCGAGGATCACCGCGATGACGATCGACTCGAAGTATTCGCGGACGACGGACTTTTTGAACGTCATTCAGTGTCCATCTTCAGCACCGCGAGGAACGCTTCCTGCGGGATCTCCACGCGGCCGACACGCTTCATCCGCTTCTTGCCTTCCTTCTGCTTCTCGAGCAGCTTGCGCTTGCGCGAGATGTCGCCGCCGTAGCACTTGGCGAGGACGTTCTTGCGCATCGCCTTGACCGATTCACGCGCGATGATGCGGCCGCCGATCGCCGCCTGGATCGCGACCTCGAACATCTGGCGCGGGATCAACTCGCGCATCTTGGATGCGAGCTGCCGGCCGCGCGCGTAAGCCGCGTCCTTGTGCACGATCACCGACAGCGCGTCCACCGGCTCCTCGTTCACGAGAATGTCCATCTTGACCAGCGGCGATTCCCAGTAGCCCGTCACATGATAGTCGAGCGACCCGTAGCCGCGGGAGATCGTCTTCAGGCGATCGTAGAAGTCGAGCACGACCTCGTTGAACGGCAGCTCGTAGGTGATCAGCACGCGGTCGGTCGAGAGGTACTCGAGCCCTTTCTGGATAC
The DNA here is from genome assembly GCA_035637115.1 of Vicinamibacterales bacterium. GTDB lineage: Bacteria > Acidobacteriota > Vicinamibacteria > Vicinamibacterales > 2-12-FULL-66-21 > JAICSD01. The sequence continues at coordinate 3,754 of DASPXV010000024.1, read as the reverse complement.
CGCGCTTCTCCTGGCACAACTCCAGGATGCCGCCGACGTGCGCCGACGGCGTCAGGATCATCGCGGTGATGACGGGCTCCTCGATCTTCTCGATGCGTCCGACATCCGGCAGCTTGGCGGGGCTGTCGATCTCCTGCACCACGCCATCCGTCGTCGTCACGCGGTACAACACGCCCGGTGCGGTCGTGATCAGGTCGACATCGAACTCGCGCTCGAGCCGCTCCTGGATGATTTCCATGTGCAGCAGGCCGAGGAAGCCGCAGCGGAACCCGAAGCCGAGCGCGAGCGACGTTTCCGGTTCGAAGTGGAACGAGGCGTCGTTCAGCCGCAGTTTCTCCAGCGCGTCGCGCAGCTGCGGGTACTCGCTGCCTTCCACGGGATAAAGACCCGCGAACACCATCGGCTTCAGTTCCTTGAAGCCAGGGAAGGCTTCCACGGCCGGGTTCGAGGCGTCGGTGATTGTGTCGCCAATCTGCGCGTCTGTGACGGTCTTGATGCCGGCGAAGATGAACCCGACTTCGCCGACCCCGAGCTCCGCGACAGGCATCGGCTTTGGCGAGAACGTGCCGACCTGCTCGACCTGGTATTCCTGGCCCTTGGCCATGAAGCGGATCTTCATCCCGGCGCGGATGGTGCCGTCGATGACACGCGAGAGGATGATCACGCCGCGATACGGGTCGTACCACGAATCGAAAATCAGCGCCTTCAGCGGAGCGTCCGGATCGCCTTTCGGCGATGGGAGGCGATGCACTATGGCTTCGAGGATGTCGTGGACGCCCGTGCCTTCCTTCGCACTCGCGAGAATCGCGCCGCTCGCGTCGAGACCGACGATGTCTTCGATCTGGCGCTTCGCTTCGTCCGGCTGCGCGCCCGGCAAGTCGATCTTGTTGATGATGGGGACGATTTCGAGGTTGTTCTCGACAGCAAGGTAGGCATTCGCCAGCGTCTGCGCTTCGACTCCCTGCGACGCGTCCACGATCAACAGGGCGCCTTCCGACGCGGCCAGCGAACGCGTCACTTCGTACGAGAAGTCGACATGCCCGGGCGTGTCGATCAGGTTCAAAATGTAGGTCTCGCCGTCATCCGCGTTGTAGGTGAGCCGGACGGCGTGTGCCTTGATCGTGATCCCGCGCTCGCGCTCGAGGTCCATGGAGTCCAGGACCTGAGCCTCCATCTCGCGCTTCTGCAGCGCGCCCGTCATCTCCAGGAACCGGTCCGCGAGTGTGGACTTGCCGTGATCGATGTGGGCGATGACTGAGAAATTGCGAATGCGAGTCTGATCCATTTTTCCGGGAAGTAACGGGAAATTATAGCATTTGCGGGACTTCCGCCTTTCGCTCGCACGTGGAACGAGCCTGGCAACGACAATGGCGCATGGAGGCCGCTCCTTTCAATCGTTCTGCCGAGTCACTGGCTCATCCCGCGCGCCGCTGGCTGGAAGTGCTGACGCGATGGGGCTTCATTGCGAATGCCGTCGTGTACTTGATCGTAGGCATCCTGGCCGTGCGCTGGGCGATGGGAGCCGGAGGGGAACTGACGAATCCCGCAGGTGCGTTCAGGGAACTTCGGGAACAACCTTTCGGTAAGCCGCTGCTCATCGCGCTGATTCCGGGCTTCTTCAGCTACGCGCTGTGGCGCGTGCTCGCGGCTGTATTCGACGGTGACCGCGACGGCAACTCGTGGGGCGGACTCTTCAATCGTGCATTCGGGGTGCTGAAAGGGATCCTGTATGCGGCGGTCGGGATGACGGCCATTCGTCTCGGTTTTGGCACGTCGACAGGCGCAGCTGATTCGGTCGCGAAGGTGCTGCGCGGAGACGCCGGCCCGATAATCATGTTCATCGTCGCCGGCGCGCTATTCGCGTTTGCCTCCTTTGAGATTTATCGCGCGTGCCAGGCGAAACTCAGTCAGGGGCTGCAGCTGTACGGCACCGGCGCGCGCGCACGCGACTGGATCGTTGGCGTCAGCCGCTTCGGCATCGGCGCGCGAGGCATGGTCATCGGCGCATTTGCCGTTCTGCTGTTTCGCTATGCCGCCGCCGGACGCCCGAAGGTTCCCGCCGCGCAGCAGTCATTTCGCGTCCTCGGCGACATTCATCCCGTGCTGTATCTGCTCGCGGGCGCTGGCATCATCGCGTACGGCATCTACCTGATCGTGCTGGCGCACTACCGCCGCGTTAAGACGACCGCGTGATCGCGCTTGCAGGCCTCGAGAGCGAGGAGTCAGCACCCGGGTCGTGCCGGGTCAGCACGGCACGCGAGGAGCTCTTCGAGCGCCTGTCTGACCTCCTCACGCGCGTCTCTTTCCTGCGCGCGCCGGTTCGCCGCCTTCCTCCACTTCACGAGGGCGTCGAACAGGGGCATCACAGGCACTCCTATCGTACCGGGATACAACGTGCTCGACCGGAACGGCTCCGGCGTGACCCGCTGGAGGAACTCGAAATGATACAGCGGCATCGAGGGGCGGACGTAAGACGGAACCGATGACGAGGGCCAGTTCGCCCAGAGGGGTGGCTGCGTTTTCCGCCCGAGGATAGTCACGCGAAAGACCGGTCCTTCAGCGGGGTGCGGCGCCGACACGTCTAACACCGGCGCGGACTCGGCCAGCGCCTTACGGATCCGTTGCAGGTCGATCGAGTCGGAAGCGCCGCCCGACGCCACCTGCGCGAGCACCAGGCCCAGGAGAACGGCCGTGCACACGTCTTATGACGTCGATCGCGCCTCCACGGCCGTTTCGCGGCACCGCCGCAGCTCACGCATGCCGCTCATGCTCCAGCAGCCACTGCTTCCGCCATTTGCCGCCGCCGTAGCCGCATAACGTGCCGTCGGCGCGGATGACGCGATGGCAGGGGACGATGATGGCGATCTGGTTCTGGCCGTTGACGCGCCCGATGGCGCGGACGGCGCCGGGTGAGCCCACGCGGCGCGCCAGGTCGGTGTACGACCGCGTCTCGCCATAGGGGATCTCGCACAGCGCCTGCCACGCCGCGAGCTGGAACGGCGATCCGCGCTGCTTCAACGGGATGTCGAACTCGCGGCGCGCCCCTGCGAAATACTCGCGCAGCTGAGTAGCCGTGCGGCGCAGAATCGGGTGGTCGCCGGGAACAATTGCGGAACCAAGAGTTTTCCGCAGCTCGCGTAGTTCTGTTTCCAGCGCACGCCGATCCACGAACTCGAGCAACTCGAGCCCTTCGTCACCAGCAATCGCGAGCATCGGCCCCAGCGGACTCTCGATCCACGTCGCGGTGAGCAGCGCCTGGTCCCGCGCACGTCCCGGCGTTTCACCGAATACCCGTGCAAAGGCATCGCGGAAGCCGCTGTCCGAATCGAACCCGGCGTCCATTCCCGCATCAATCGTGGCCGCGCCGGCGTGCAGCGCCTTCATCGCCGTGCCCAATCGGCACGCGCGCTGGTAGGCCTGGAACGTCATCCCGAAACTGCGTTTGAACGTCCGACGCACCTGCACGGGATCGAGACCGCGCACGCGAAGGTCGTGGTCGCGCAGTTTCAGATCCGGATGCGTTTTGATCTCGTCGAGGAGCGGCGCGAGCCAATTCGGCGTCCCCGTGCCCGACGACATCGGCTCGCACAACTGGCACGGGCGATATCCCCGGTGCAGCGCCTCCTGGATGGTCGGCGCGAACTCCACGTTCTCGGGCTTCGGCTTCCGCGCGTGGCACGTCGGCCGGCAGAAAATCCCCGTCGTCCGCACGCAGGCGTAGAAGAGCCCCTCGAACGAGGCGTCGCGTTCGACG
>DASPXV010000023.1:0-13933 GCA_035637115.1 Vicinamibacterales bacterium | reverse complement strand
GTGCCGGCCGTGGCCGAGATGCAGAGCGAGGGGGGGGCCGCGGGTGCGCTGCATGGCGCGCTGCAGGCCGGCGCACTGGCGACGAGTTTCACCGCGAGCCAGGGCCTGCTGTTGATGATCCCCAACATGTACAAGATCGCGGGGGAGCTCGTGCCGTGCGTCCTGCATGTGACGGCACGCGCGATTGCCACGCACGCGCTCTCGATCTTCGGCGATCACAGCGACGTGATGTCTGTGCGAGCGACCGGCTGGTCGATCCTGGCGTCGAATAGCGTGCAGGAAGCGCAGGACCTCGCCCTCGTGGCTCACGCCGCGACCCTCAGCTCACGGGTGCCGATGCTCCACTTCTTCGACGGCTTCCGCACCTCGCACGAGGTCGCGAAGATCGCGGCCATCGGCGACGACCACATCGCGGCGATGATCGACGATTCCGACGTGTCCGCCCACCGCGCGCGCGCGCTGTCGCCGGATCACCCGGTGCTCCGCGGCTCTGCGCAGAATCCGGACGTGTTCTTCCAGGGGCGAGAGGCGGCCAACCGTTACTACCTGAACTGTCCCGCGATCGTGCAGGCGGCGATGGATCGATTCGCCCTGCTGACCGGACGGCAGTACCACCTCTTCGACTACGACGGGGCGGCCGATGCGGATCGCGTCATCATCATGATGGGTTCCGGCGCCGAGACCGTCGGCGAAACGGTGGCGTGGCTGAACGCACACGGCGAGCGCGTCGGTCTCGTGAAGGTGCGGCTGTTCCGCCCGTTCAGCGCATCCCATCTCGTACGCGCGCTGCCGCCAACCGTCCGCCACATCGCGGTACTCGATCGCGCGAAGGAACCGGGTGCTTCCGGCGAGCCTCTCTATCTCGACGTCGTCGCCGCGCTCTCGGAAATGGTTGGCACCGGCAACACGCCGTTCAAGTTCTTTCCGCGCGTGATCGGCGGCCGCTACGGCCTCGGGTCGAAGGAGTTCACGCCCGGCATGGCCGCTGCGGTCTTCAAGGAGCTCGACGAACCCGCGCCGCGCACGCATTTCACCATCGGCATAGACGATGACGTGACGTTCACGAGCCTGCCGTGGGATCGCGACTTCGCGACGGATGACCCTGAGACGGTGACGGCTGTGTTTTACGGCCTAGGTGCGGACGGCACCGTTGGCGCGAACAAGAATTCGATCAAGATCATCGGCGACGAGACCGAGCTGCACGCGCAGGGCTACTTCGTTTATGACTCGAAGAAATCGGGCTCGATGACGGTCTCGCATCTTCGGTTCGGCCCGCGGCCGATTCGGTCCACGTATCTCGTCGAGCAGGCGCAGTTCGTCGCATGCCATCAATGGGGGCTGCTCGGGCGCGTGGACGTGCTCGCACATGCGGCGCCCGGCGCCACTGTGCTGCTCAACTGCCCCTTCCCCGTCGACGCGGTCTGGGATGCACTCTCTCCCGCCGCGCGTCGTCAGATCGTCGAGAAGAGGTTGCGCGTGTTTGCGATCGACGCGTCTGGCGTCGCCGCGGAGGCGGGTGTCGGCAAACGCGTGAACACCGTGCTCCAGGCATGCTTCTTTGCCCTCGCCGGCGTTCTTCCGCGAGCGGCGTCGATCGCCGCGATCAAGCGCGCCGTCAAAAAGTCGTATGGCGCAAAGGGAGACGAGGTCGTCGCGGCTAACTTCGCCGCGATCGACGCGGCGCTCGCGGGGCTGCACGAGGTTCCCGTCGGCCCGCTGGCGGCCACGCCGCCGGCGGATGTCTACGTCGGTCCCGCCAATGGGGTCGACGAGTTCGTGCACGCGGTGACGCTGCCGATGATCGCCGGCAGGGGCGATCGTCTGCCGGTGTCCGCGATGCCCGCCGACGGGACATTTCCGCTTGGAACGTCCAAGTACGAGAAACGGGCCATCGCCGAGGAAATCCCGGTCTGGAACGCGAAGCTGTGCATCCAGTGCAACAAGTGCACCTTCGTCTGCCCGCATTCCGCGATCCGCGTGAAGGCGATCGATCCAACGCTGCTGGTCATTGCGCCAGAAACATTCAAATCGATCGACTACCGTGGGTCTGAATTCGTCGGGATGAAATACACGATCCAGGTCGCGCCTGAGGACTGCACCGGTTGCGACCTCTGCGTGCAGGTCTGCCCCGCGAAGGACAAGGCCACGGGCGTCAAGGCGCTCGTGCTCGCGCCGCAAACCGCGCTCGTCGAGCAGGAGCGCATGAATTTCGCGTTCTTCCTGAGCCTGCCCGAAACCGATCGCACGCGCATGAAGCCGTCCTCGGTTAAGGGCTCGCAGTTCCTGCAGCCGCTGTTCGAGTTCTCCGGTGCGTGCGCGGGCTGCGGCGAAACGCCGTACCTGAAGCTGACGACGCAGTTGTTCGGCGACCGCATGGTCGTCGCGAATGCGACCGGCTGCTCGTCGATCTTCGGCGGCAACCTGCCGACGACGCCGTGGACGTGCAACCCCGATGGGCTCGGCCCCGCCTGGGCGAACTCGCTCTTCGAGGACAACGCCGAGTTCGGTTATGGGATGCGCCTGACGATCGATCAACAGGCCGCTCGCGCCCGCGCCCTCGTCCGCGAGCTCGCACCGACGATCAGCGAAGGGCTGGCCACGGCGATTCTCGGCGCCGACCAGCAAGACGAGGCGGGCATCCACGAACAGCGACGCCGCGTGCAGCTTCTCAAGGACGTCCTGGTCGGAGAGACCGGCCGGGCCGCGGAACTGCGCGAAATCGCGGATTATCTCGTCAAGAAGTCGGTGTGGATCGTCGGAGGGGACGGCTGGGCGTACGACATCGGCTACGGCGGTCTCGATCACGTGCTCGCGTCCGACAAGGACGTGAACATCCTCGTCCTCGACACCGAGGTGTACTCGAACACCGGCGGGCAGGCCTCGAAGTCAACGCCTCGCGGCGCGGTCGCGCGTTTTGCGGCGGGCGGAAAACGCGGCGGTAAGAAGGACCTGGCGCTGCTGGCGATGACTTACGGCCACGTCTACGTCGCGCATGTCGCATTCGGCGCCAACGACACGCAGACTGTACGCGCGTTCCTCGAGGCGGAGGCCTATCCTGGGCCGTCGCTCATCATCGGCTACGCGCACTGCATCGCGCACGGGATCGACATCAAAAACGGTCTCAGCCAGCAGGCGAAGGCGGTGGCAAGCGGACATTGGCCGCTTTTCCGCTTCGATCCGCGACACTCCGCCGATCACGCGTTCCCGCTCACGCTCGACTCGAAGGCGCCGCAGATTCCGTTCGGTGACTACGCGTATGGCGAGACGCGGTATCGCTCGCTCCGCACGCTCGATCCGGAGGCGGCCCGGGTGCTCGGCGACGCCGCCCAACACGACATTGACGCCCGGTGGGCCCTGTATCAGGCGCTCGCGAATCGATAAAGGAGAGGTGCCATGACGCTGCAAGTCTTCGTTCCGTTATTGCTGGCCGTCGTCCTGGCGGTCTATCTCGGGCTCGCGATTCGCACCGCGTATCGCCTGCGCGGCAAGCGCGTAGTGGTCTGCCCCGAAACCAAGAAACCCGCGGGTGTCACGGTCGACGTCGGCCACGCGGCCACGACCGCGGTCTGGGAAAAGGCGGATGTTCGCCTCAAGACCTGCTCCCGCTGGCCCGAGCGCGCGGACTGCGATCAACCATGCGTTGCGCAGATCGAGCGCGATCCCGATGAGACCCGCACCAAGGTCATCTCCGCGCACTTTTTCGAGGGGAAGAGCTGCGCGATCTGCCGCAAGCCGATCGAGGCGCCCAACGCCGCCACGCTCCAGCCCGGCTTCATGCACGTCGAAACGCATGTCGTGAAGGCCTGGGATGAAGTGATGCCGGCAGACTTGCCTGAGACGACGGCGCACCAGCTGCCCTTGTGCGCCAACTGCACCCTCGCGGAATCGTTCCGCCAGCGCTTCCCCGAGCGCATCACCGAACGGATCCCCCGGCCAGGGACGTCGCTTCCGCCCCAGTAGTTGCCAGTTGCCAGTTGCCAGTTTCCAGTCCTGGATTGAGTTAGCTAACCCAATCCACAACTGGCGACTGGCAACTGGTAACTGCTCTGTCTTGCGCACTAACTCGCCCAGGACAATCGGCACGGCGACCTTCAGCATCAGCGTGAACACCAGGAAGCCAATCGCAAAGACACCCGCCGCGACGCGAAGCTCGGTGAGCGTCGGATAGTACTCGTAGATCTCGCCAAGCGTATCCGGGGTGAGTCCTGGAATGATCAGTCCCATCCCCTTTTCGATGTAGCACCCCGAGTAGGTCGCCAGGCAGCCGATGTTCAGCGTCACCCAGTTCGTGCGGGTCTTCGGGACGATGAAGAGCAACAGCGCGAGGGTGTTGAGCGTCACCGCCGTCCAGGCGAATGGCACCAGCGTGTGATGGCCATTGATTCCCTGGAACCAGTAGCGCGTGTAGAGGAGGTGCTCGGTGTTCGAGTAGTACTCCTTGAACGCCTCCGCGCCGTGCAGGAACAGATTGACGAACATTGCGTAGGCCATCAGCTCTGCGATCTTCCAGATCGCTTCGTCGCGAATGTGGAAGGACGTCACGCGCCGCAGGAGCTGCAGCACGAACAGCAGGATCGCCGGCCCCGAGCAGAAGGCCGAGGCGAGGAACTGCGGGGCGAGGATGGACGAATTCCAGTACGGCCGCGCCGACAGGCCGTTGTAGAGAAACGCGGTCACGGTGTGAATGCCGACGGCCATCGGAATAGAGGCGAGCACCAGCGGCACGACAACCTTCGGCGAGTAGTGCCGGCCGGTAAACGCGCGATACAGGATGTGCGTGACGACGATGAAGTTGACGGCGAAGTACAGGTTCAGAACGACCATGTCCCACGCCAGAATGGAGCGCGGGAAATTGAGGTGCCCGAATGGGGGCATCATGTGCCAGAGCCGATCGGGCCGGCCGACGTCCACCATCACGAACAGCAGGCACATCGTGATCGCGCTGACGGCGAGCAGCTCGCCGAAGATCACGATCTCGCGAATGGGCCCCCAATCGTAGACGTACGCCGGAATCACGAGCACGACCGCGGCGGCGGCAACGCCGACCAGGAATGTGAAGTTGCCGATGTAGAACCCCCAGCTCACCTGGTCGCGCATCGCGGTGACCCCCAGCCCCACCGTAATCTGGGTCACGTAGGCGGCGAGTCCCGATGCGATGAGCAGCATGAGCACGGCGAGCCACGCCCAGTACATCGCGCCTCCGCGGGAAACGGCGCGCGCGCTGCCGGTGACGAAGCTGGCGAAGAGGCTGACGCTGGACACGGGGACCTCACGTTCCATAGAAGTAGAAGAACTTCGGCATCGTGTTCAGCTCCTGTTTGAGGAGCAGCACCCGCTTGTTCTCGAGAACGTAGCGAATCTCGCTGTCCGGATCGAGCATGTTGCCGAACTTGCGCGCGCCCGTCGGACACACCTCGACGCATGCCGGATAACGGCCCGCGCGAGTGCGCTGGATGCACCACGTGCACTTCTCCACCACGCCGCGCATCCGCGGCCGGTTGCCGAGGTAGTGCATGTTCGGATTCACGTCCGCGGCGGGAATCTTCGGCGCCACCCAGTTGAAGTGCCGCGCGCCGTACGGGCAGGCCGCCATGCAGCAGCGGCAGCCGATGCACCAGTCGTAGTCGATCACGACGATGCCGTCTTTCTCCGTCCAGGTCGCGCCCGTGGGGCACACCTTCGTGCACGGCGGGTTGCGGCAATGCTGGCACGCGGTCGGCACGTAGAAGCGCCCGGGCTCGGGCACTTGTGCGGGCGCGTAGTACGGATCGGCGTCGGAGAAATCGATCCCCTTGTCCTTGTTCATCGACAAGACGCGGATCCATTGCACCTGAGGATCGCGGGACTGATTATTTTCCGCGACGCAGGCCTCGACGCAGCGCCGCGATCCGTTGCACCGCGAAAGATCGAGGGCGTAGGCGAAGAGGACGCCCGGCATCGGCCCGCCATCCGACACCGTCACCGTCTTGCCGTACTTCTGGCTGTAGTCACGCTCCCAGTCCGCGATCGCCTTGCGGAGACGGTCGCGCGGGATTTCATGCAGGCGGCGCGGACCGCACGCGGTGAGTAGGAACCCGGCCGCAGCCGCGGCGGCAACCGAGGCGAACTGCCTGCGCGTCATGTCCGGCGTGTGCGTGTCGTCGTTCGCCATCGCTGTCCTCGCGCGGGTTTACCTGGGCCGTCGGGGCTGAGGTGGTGCCGGCTGCGGCGCCATCGGTTTGAAGTGCGGCTGGTGTGGGCTGTGGCAGTGCACACACAGCAGATAATGCTTCGCGCCGTTCCACTGGCCGACGCGCCGTCCGTGCACTCCCGCGCGCCAGTCGCGATACTTTTCTCCGTGGCACTGGCCGCAGAGCCGGTACGACTCCTCGAACGGGACCGCCTCGCCGCTCGCGAGGTGCAACTGATCGCGGTGATCGGCATCGTGGCAGTCGAGACACCACCGGTGCTCCGTGTCGTGCTTCAGCTCGATGTCCGTGTGCATGTCGCTCAACTGCCGCCGCGTGCGATTCGCCGGCATGTCCTTGTTGTGGCAGGTGCTGCACGGAAAGATGCCGTCGGAAAACGGCGGCGGCGGCACCTCGACGCGTACGCCAGGGATCGCCGGGGATTTTTGATCCTTGGACCACACGGACGCGCTCGCGAGGAGGAGAAGCGCGCCGGCGATGACGATAGTGACCTTATGCATGAACGCGGCTCACGACGCGCTGCATCTGCCGTAGCCACATCGCCTGGAACACCTGCTCGCCGGGACCAGTTCCGCCCTCGCGATCGAGAACACCAGGACCCCGCCCAGGAAAAGGGCCGCGAGGCGGACCAGATGCTCGACGTCCTTGAAGCGCTTCATGCAGCTACACCTCCGTCGTGATGCTGGGAAAGGCTGCAATGGGTGCGCCGCGCCGGGAACGCGGCAAAACAGGCGAGAAACCGCCAGAAACGACGGGCACTGCCGGATATCTGGCGGCGGCTAGCGCCAGTTGCGGCGATCGACGAATGTCCGTGGTTCGAGAGGCCGGCCGCCAGGATACACGGCCGCCTCGCGGCGCGCCGTCCAGAGGAGCAGCTCTCCTGCCGAGCGGTTCACGATCTTCGACCAGGCGCCGAACTCATGCTCGATATCGCGCCGAAGCTCGCGAATTTTCGCGCTGACGTCCGCGTTGGCGGCGAGATATCGCTCCATCGCCCACAGCGCCGCGCCGTATCCCCCGCGCAGCCGTGCGGATTCCGCCGCAACCCGCGCGCGGACGCGCGGATCTTGATCCGCCTTGAAACGCCGCCATCCCGTAAACATCGTCCGCATCATGCGGAACAGGCTCGGCCCATTGACGTCGTAATCGCGCTGAAATGCCAGGTCGAGCCATGATTTGGACGCGTCACGGTCGATGTGCGCATGCCGGAAGTTGAATTTGAACTGGCCGTGAATGTCCGCGGGATCGACCCCCTCGATCATGCGGCCTGCTTTCGTCATTTCCGCGTGGAGAGGCGTCCCGGGCACCGGCGTGTACAACATGAACTGGTGAAAGTCCGCCTCGTGAGCGACGGCGTGATCGATCTCAGACGAGAGATTGTCCGGCGTGTGATGCTCGAGTCCGACGATCGTCGAGCCCTGCACGCGAATGCCATGCGCCTGCAATTCACGCGTCAGCGCGATCGTCTCCGTGCCTTTGAGCTTTTCGTAAGTGGCGCGCGGCGACTCCAGCCCCATCCACACCCATGACACGCCGAGCTCGACGAGCTCCCGCATCGAGTACTTCCGGATCGCGTTCGCCGACGAGAACACATAGAGAGACCACGCCTTCTCGTGCCGCTTCATCTCCGACAGCAGCTCCATGGCGCGCTTCTTATAAAGAAGGAAGTTCTCGTCCATGACGAAAAACGTCCGGACGTTCAGGCGCTGTTCGACATTGCGCATCACCTCGAAAAGCTGCGCGCCGGTCTCGTAAAAATTGACGAACTTCCCTTTCCCGCCGAAGAACGACGAGGTCGTGCAGAAGGTGCATCCCATCGGACAGCCCACCGACGGCACGATCGTCGCGGACCGTTCGCCGCCGCCCGCGGGCGGCTTGACTCCCATCAGCCGGAATCCGAATGACGACGGGATCGCTGGATGCGAGATGGGCGCGTCGACGGGCTCGCCGAGGAATTGACGAAACCACCTGATGCCTTCACCTTTGACGATATGGTCCGCATCCAGGAGCCGCTCGACGCCCGGGATGGCGGTGACGTGCCCGCCGACCACGAGTGTCGAGCGCGGCGAATGGCGGCGCACCAGCCGGCACATCTCGCGGACCTTGCCGATGTTGACGATGATTCCGGAGATGCCGACGACGGCGTACGAGTGAGACGTCAGCTCCTCGACGAAACGCTCGCGCGAGGGAAAATCGAGCACCGTCGTCGGCGCCGAGATGTTGTGCTGGATGAGCATGATGCCCCAGGAGCGATGGTGCATCCGCAACGAGAACGGCGTCTGGGCGCGCGTCACCTGGTTCTGATACAGCTCCATGGGGTTGATGGCGCGGCTCCCGAACTCGTCGTCCACGGTGAAGGGCCCGAACACGGACGACAGCAGCACGCGCGAATTCGACTTCGGCATTGACGGCCTTTCGGCAGTTCCGCGGTTTTGACGGGGAAAAGAGGTTAGAAAAGCAACCGCTGTGCCAGCAGGGTCACCCGCGCGGGGCGGCGTCCCCGCCGACGCGCCACGGACCGGGCGTGCCGGGGCGCACGGACTCATCGTCGACCGGGTCGCGAAGGCGATCGATGCGCAGCACGAGGCGATAGAGGAACCAGCAAATCCCGAACAGCGCGACGGATGAGAGGAGCGCCGGCACCGCAACGCGGTGATGTCCGGCAAGGTACGATTCGAGCGTGGCCGTCAGGAGCCACATCTGCACGATCAGAACGAGGATCACCATCACCGTCACGGCGTCGATCGCGACGCGCCTGCGATGCCGCGCAGGATTCGACAGAGGGCTCACTCCTCTGTCCCTTCCATCAATCCGGTCGCGACGATGTCATCCCCGCGCTGCTCGAGGCGTACGCGCGGCAGCGGACGCGGCGGCGGCCCCTGGAGCACGCGGCCGGTGGCGGCGGAAAAATATCCTTCATGGCAGGGGCACTCGAGGCGATCGCGAGCGGGCGCGTAGTACACCGCGCACGACAGGTGCGTGCATTTCTGGCTGAACGCGGTGAACTCGCCGTTGGTGCGCCGGACGAGGATGCACGGCTCGATGGCCGTCGGGTACGTGAAGAACCGCACCGTGCCGATCCCGACTTCCGACGCGCGGGCGACGACGACCTCCGGCCATTCCGATCGCGGCGCCGCGCCCAGTCCTTTGAGCCAGATCCACCCCTGTCCCGCCACCATTCCAAAGCTCGTAAGGACGAGAAACTTCGTGAACTGCCGGCGCTGGACGTACGCGTCCTCCGCCGCGTAAACGGAGAACTCCTCAGACCACGCCGGCTTCGCCGGCAATCCATGCTTCGGATCCATCGGGGCCTTTCTCCATGTAGTCTTCGACGTCGATCGCGATGACAGGCTCGGACGGGGCGGTCATCATGAACACCTTCGTCCTCACGTGCTGCGCGCCGAAGCGGAAATCGCGGGTGGGCACCGACTGGCGCTGCCGCTCGATCACCGCCGCGGGACCGAACGTCAGCGCCTGGCTGGGGCAGACCGTGGCGCACATCGGGCGGAGCCCGATCGACGTCCTGTCGTAGCACATGTCGCACTTCATCATCAGCTCGGGTCCCACGTGGACCGTCGGGATCCCGAACGGGCATGCGAGCACGCAATTCGAGCACGCGATACAGCGCGCCTTCAGCGCGCTGCGGACGATCCCGTCCTCCCCCTGTTTGATCGCGTCCGCCGGGCAGACCAGCGCGCATGTGGGCTCGACGCAGTGCATGCAGACCATCGGCGTCGTCGCGATCGAGCTGGAACGGTCGATGTAATCGACATGGATCATCGACACGCCGCGGTGCGTGTCGCACTCCGCGCACGCCGCAACACACGCGCGGCAGCCGATACACCGCGACGGATCGACAAAGAACTCGTACCCGTTCCCGTTCATCAGGCTCCCCGCCGGTCCGCGGCTTTCGCGCCGGGCAACCAGCCGGTCTCCTCGAGTCTCCACGCATCGAGATCCGCGGGCGGCGGCACCTTTTCGATGCGGCACGCCGATACCTTGAACTCCGGAATCTTGCTGCGCGGATCGAGCGTGCGGTGCGTGAGCAGGTTGGCCGAGCGGCGTCCCGGCCAGTGATACGGGATGAAGATGGTATCCGGTCGAATCGTCTTCACCACCATCGTCTGCGCAACTAGCGCGGCGCGTCGAGTGGTGATCCGGACCCAGTCACCGTTTGCGATTCCATGCTCCTCCGCGAGGCGCGGATGAAGCTCGATGCGAGGCTCGGGATACTGCTCGACGAGCGGCCCGATGCGGCGCGTCTGCGTCCCGGACAGGTAGTGGCTGACGACGCGGCCCGTAGTGAGGAGAAGCGGAAACGAGGCGTCCAGCGGATCGCCCGACTCGCGCCACTCCGCGGCCTGGAGGTGCGCCTTTCCATCCGCGTGGTAGAAGCGGCCATTTTCGAACAGACGTGGCGTGCCGGGATGGCCGATCTCCGGGCACGGCCAGAACACGCCGAGCTCGTCCTCGATCCGCTCCCACGTGATCCCGTAGTAATCGGCGATGCCGCCTTTCGAGGCGATCCGCAGTTCCTCGTAAATCTCACGCGTGGAGGGATACGCGAAGTACTGTCCCTTGCCGAGACGTGCCGCGAGGTCGCAGATGATCAGTGCGTCTGACCGGGCGTCACCAGGCGGGTTGACCGCCTTGTTGATTTTCTGGACCCGTCCTTCGGCGCTGCACACGACGCCTTCGTCCTCTTCGTGCATGCTGCCGCAGAAGACGAGATCGGCATGGTGCGCCGTCTCGCAGAGGAAGAAATCGATCACGGCGAAGAACTCGAGCTTCGACAGCGCCTCGCGCGTGAACGTCGCGTCGGGCAGCGAAACGAGCGGGTTGAAACACATCGAGAAGAGCGCCTTGATCTCTCCTCGATGGATCGCTTCCATGATCTCGGCGGCCGAGAGGCCGGGGCCAGGCAGACTCTCGGGCGGAACTCCCCAGACGCCTGCGACGTACTTGCGATGCTCCGGGTCCGTGATCGAACGCATCCCGGGGAGCTGGTCGGCCTTCTGTCCGTGCTCGCGCCCTCCCTGGCCGTTGCCCTGGCCGGTGATCATCATGCAGCCGGCCCCCTCGCGGCCGAAGTTGCCGGTCGCGAGAAACAGGTTCAGCATCGCGAGGCAGTTCTCGACGCCTTTCGAGTGATGCTCGATGCCACGCGCGTGAATCCCCATCGCGCGATCCGTGCTGCCGATCCAGTGCGCGGCCTTCTCGATGTTGGCCGCGGGAACGCCGGTGACCCGTGAGGCGCGATCGGGAGTCCACGCCGTGACCGATGCGCGGACGGCATCGAATCCGGTCGTGTGCGCATCGATGTAGGGCTGCTTCACCAGGTTGTCCCGCACGATGACGTGCAGCATCGCGAGAAACAGCGCGAGGTCGGTGCCCGGCCGAACCGGCAGAAAGAGATCCGCGTTCCGGCTGATTGGCGTCATCCGCGGGTCCACGACGATGAGCCGTCCGCCACGCTCGCGGCATTGCCACAAATAGTGTGTGGTGATCGGCGCGCATTCGGCGGTATTCGAACCTGCGATCAGGATGACGTCGGCCGCCGCCAGGTCGGGCCAGGGATTGGTCGCGCGGTCGATGCCGAACGTGAGCTTGTAGGCCGTGCCCGCCGATACCATGCAGAGCCGGCCGTTGTAGTCGATGTTCTTCGTGCCGAGCGCGACGCGCGCGAACTTGCCGAGCACGTAGGCCTTCTCGGTGATCATCGACGCGCCGCCGTAGACAGCGACGGCGTCGGGCCCGTACTTCTGCTGGATTTCGCGCAGGCGGCGCGCGGCAAGGTCGAGCGCCGCGTCATACGCGATCGGCGCAAAGCCGCTCTCGGTGCGGACAAGCGATGTCTCCAGCCGATCGGGGTGAGCTCCCTGCAGATAGCGCTTCACTCCCTTCGGGCAGAGCATCCCGTGGTTGAAAGGGAATTCTTCCCACGGCTCGAAGCCGACGACCTGCTCGTCGCGGACCTTCAGTTGGATGCCGCACTGCATGCCGCAGAACGAACAGTGCGTCTTGACGAGTCGATCGGGCGGCCGCCGCGCGGCTTCCTCCCACCCGCCGGGCGGTTCGTAGTTCAGGTGCGGACCGTACTCGCGCGCGAGCGCCTCGATAGGGAGCGGTGGTTTAGCCACGGGCCTCTGCCTTCAGTCTCAATTGCGCGGCCGCGAGCGTTGTGCGTTTGCACGCGGGACAGAGTCCCTGCCACGTTTCGGCAGGGCCCGCGATGCGGTAATCGAACCCGAGCTCGGGCAGCACCCGGCGCAAATCTTCGATCTGCATTCGCGAGGCGTAGCGGCGCCCGCAGCGCGCGCATGCCGCACCCTCGTCTTTCGCGCCGTGTGCCTGATACAACTTCACGCCGAGCTGCGCAGGACGCTGGAAGATATGGAAGAACTTGCCAAACGGCAGATACAGCAGCCCGCCGATCACGGTGATCGCGTGCAGGATCGACAGAAATCCATAAAACGCGCCGCCGAACCACAGCGTCGAGGCGGTCAGCGCCAGTCCCGTGATTGAGATCGCAAAGAGGACGATCAGCGGCAGGAAGTCCGCCGCGAAATCCTGCAGGGCCAGCGCTCCGCGATCGCGGAGGCGCCGCCACATCGCCAGGCTGATGCCCGCGAGCACCATCACGGCCGCGACGTCGAGCCCGTGGAACAGGAGCCACGAGACCGCGGTTCGGATCCGGAAAGAGCCGACCGGAAAGCCGAACAGATAGGTCACATACGTCATCTGGTCGTCAGGGGACGATCCGAAATGGATCCATCCGAATACCAGCGGGAACGTGATCGCCACGGCGAGCAGGCAGCCCCAGAACAGCAACTGGTGCATCCACCAGCGCAGGCGCGAACGGTCGCGGATGAAGGTCTGCCCGAGGATGTGGGTGGCGAGCGTCATCGACAGAATGCGGCCGCTCTGAAAGAATCCCTCCGCTCGAATCAAGTCGAACGTCCGCTCAAAAAATCGCCGCGTCGGAGGTTTGTTCAGCCAGACGGCGTAGTGATACACGATGCCCCACGTGGCGACGATCACCGCAAACGTGTAAATGACGAGCGCGGGATCGAAGTTCTGCAGCTTCCGCGATCCCACCACGATCGCGGCGACGAGCAACGCGGTCGCCATCGACGCCCACGCTCCCGCGCGCAGCTGTTCGGCCTGGCGTGACGAGAGCAGCGTGGCGCCGGCGCGCTCCACCGCGCGCTGCCGCGGCAGAAAGACCCGCGCGTTCAGCGTCCACAGCCCTGCAGCGGTCAGCGCGAGCAGGCCAAAACCGGGCCACAGCGCGCCCATGCGATCGCGGAAGAATCCCAGCAGCAGTGGCGGGAAGAATCCTCCCAGTCCTCCGATCGCGCCAACCAGACCTGTCACCGTGGCGATGCTGTGTGGAAAGAACTGCGGCACCAGCTTGAACACCGCGCCGTTGCCGGCGCCGAGCAGCGCCGCGGAACCGAGCGCACCAACTGTAAATGGCAATATCGATGGCCACATCAGGAGCAGCGCGAACGGCACGATTCCGGCGAATACCCCCGAGAGCACGCGCGCGCCGCCGATGCGATCCGAGAGCACGCCGCCGATCGGACGCATCAGGGTGGCGAGCACGACGAAACCCGCGGTACGAAAGCCGGCGTCGCCGGGCGTGAGGCCGAACTCGTCGCGCAACAACGTCGGCAGATACACGGAGAACGCCACGAATCCGCCGAACGTCAGGAAGTAAAAGGCCGCGAGCGCCCAGGACA
>DASPXV010000022.1:0-63326 GCA_035637115.1 Vicinamibacterales bacterium | reverse complement strand
CTTTACGTCGCCCCGAGCGCTTCGCGTCGGATCAGTTTGTCGAGCTCCTGGCGCAGATCGCCGTCGCGCGGTTCATCGTCGACGAGGCGCACTGCGTGTCGGAATGGGGCCACGACTTCCGGCCCGATTATCGCCGCCTGCGCGCGGCCGCCGCGCGCTGCAGGAGCAGCGAGCCGGCGTTCCCGCGACCGCCGATTGCGGCCTTCACGGCAACCGCGACACCCGAGGTGCGCGACGACATCGTGTCGCTTCTCGGTTTGCGGGAGCCGCGTGTCGTCGTATCGGGTTTCGACCGCCCGAACATTTATCTGCGCGTCGAGCGTGTCGACGAAGAAGCCAAGGAAGACCTGCTGACGGGGCTGGTGCGGGGACGCCGGACGCTGGTCTATGCCGCGACGCGGAAGACCGCGGAGCGGGCAGCTGCGATCATCGGTGCGTCCGGCATTCAGGCGTCCGCTTACCACGCCGGGCTCAAGGACGAGGAGCGCCTGCGGGTGCAGGACGCCTTTGCCGCCGGCACGCTTCCTGTCGTCTGCGCGACGAACGCATTCGGCATGGGGATCGACAGGCCCGACGTCGATGCGGTCGTCCACTTTGCCATTCCCGGGTCGCTGGAAGCGTATTACCAGGAGATCGGCCGTGCCGGACGGGACGGCAGGCCTGCGACAGCGACACTGTTGTGGGATTACGCCGACGTGCCGACGCGCGAGTTCCTGATCGACCGCCCGCGCAAGCGGAAGCGCGGTGAACCGGTGCGTGACGCCGACCCGGAAGAGACCGCACGCCGCAGGGAGCTCGACCACCGGAAGCTGCGCCGGATGATCGACTATGCGGACAGCGCGGCGTGCCTGCGTGCGACCATTCTCAGATACTTCGGCGATCCGGCCGCGCGCGAGCCATGCGGCTCGTGCGGCCATTGCCGGCCGAATGGCATCGATCATTATGAGCGTGAGCTGGTGCGCAAGATTCTCTCCGGCATCGCGCGCGGCGGCGAGCGGTACGGCCGATACAAGATCGTTGCGATGCTGCTCGGTGAGACCGCCGACATTCCGCCCGCGCTGACGACGCTGTCGACGACCGGATTACTGCGGCATGAAACGCGCGACTCGATTGACGCATGGATCAGCGCGTCGGTGGCGGCGGGGTTGATTGCGGTATCGGAACCCTATCGGACGCTGCGCCTCACTGCGCTTGGTAAAGAAGTGATGGCCGGCCGTGTGCCGGATCCGCCAGTCGTCCGTCCATCAGCCGCACCGCGCCTGTCGCTGCTGAAACGGTATCGCTCGCAGGAGCTCGACGACCTGTACGAGGAACCGATGATCCGCAGACGACTTCGTTAGCGAGCCACGTCAAGCGGCAGGCGGAACGCGGCCATCTCGTGGTCGTTTCGGACCAGCAGCAGATCGCGGACGACGACGGGGTGATTCCAGGTCTTGCCCTCGAGCGCCGGGACGCGCGCGACCTCGGTGAATTGATCCGGGGTCGCCTTTACTAACGCCAGCTCGCCGTCTTCCGAGAGCACCAGTAGCAAGTCCTCGTCGGCCAGGAGTACGAGCTGGCCGTTGCCGTATCGACCTCCCTTCCACTTGCGCGCGCCGTCCTGGAGATCGATACACGAGAGGATATTGCCGTCGAAGCCGTAGGCGTGCCCTTTATGGACGACGAAGTCGTTGAAGTACGGCTTCAGGCCGGTCGAGGTCCAGCGCTCGTCCACTTTCCAGCCGCGTGATCCGTGGGCGACCGAGAGGCGGCGGAGGCCGAGTCCGCCGTTCATCGAGATGGTGTTGGTGAGAATGTCCCCGTCCGGTGTGAGCGCGGGCTGCACGATGGCGCCGCCCGGCCATGCATGCTCCCAGAGCACCGCGCCGGTGGCCGGCGCAACACTGGTGGTGCCCGGCCCGCTGATAAAGAGCACCTGCCGGACGCCGTCGATCGTCGCCAGCTGCGGCGAGCTGTAACTGGAACCCCGGCCCGGTCCCGACCACCGCGGCTTGCCGGTTGCGACGTCGTAGGCCGCGAGCTTTCCTCCGGCGGCGACGATGACGGCGTCGTCGACGACCAGGGGCGAGCTCGAGATGCCCCAGAAGGGAATCTTGGCGTGGACGTCGGACGCCGCGTTGCGCGACCATACGACAGCGCCGGTAATGGCGTCGAGCACGTTGACGATGCCGGTCGCACCGAGAGTGTAGACGCGGCCGTTGTCGAGCGTAGGCGTGCCGCGCGGACCGGCGCCGCCGTTCGATTCCCAGAACCGCGTCGCGTCGCGATGCCGCCATACCGGCTCGCCGGTACTCACTCGATAGCAGGAAACGACTTCGTCCCCGCCACGCTGTTCCTGTGTGTAGAGCAGATTGCCGCTGATCGCGAACGACGACCAGCCGGGTCCAACCGGACGGCGCCACAGCTGCACCGGCGGCGTCGCGGACCAGTCCGTCGCGATTCGCACGCCGCGCACGATGCCATCGCGATTCGGTCCGCGAAAGCCAGGCCACTCCGCACGCCGCGCTGTGGGTGCGGGACGAGCCGGTTCGTTCGCGGTCGCAGTCGCCGCTGGCGCTGTTGCAGGCTCCGACGTCGTCGCGGCGGCGGGCTTGGCAATCTCCGCCGCTACGACGGCGGGTGGCAGCGGCTTGGGCTCGTCGGCCTGGGCCAGAAGCCGCTCCTCGGGAGTCGGAGTCCACCTCCAGTGGAAATCCGACCTGCCGTACGCGGTGATCCCGCCGGTGCGCAAGACCATCCACGGCAGGCAGCCGAGCAGAATCGCGACAAGCGCGGCGGCGCCGCGAGTACCGGCGCCAAGTCGACGGCTCAGCGCCGCCCAGCCGACGAGGGCGACGCTCAGCGTCGGAATCGCGAGCACGTAGGTCAGATAGCCCTGCGCTCCACCGGCAATCGATGGATGGACGAACCGCTCTTCCACGATCGCGGCGCCGACTATCAAGGCGATCGCGCCCAGACGTTCGTACCAGCGCGCGCGGCTGAAAAGCAGCCACCACAGGATCACAATCAGCGCGCAGGCGGCCGCCCCCATCATCCCGTAGCCCGCGTATCGGGGATTCAGGATGGGGATGACATATCCGACCAGCACGAGCAGCGCGGCGGCGGCGACGCCGGGCCATAAACGGAGCGGCTTGCGGGGAGTCATGGTTTCGGCTCTTCCATCGATCTGCGCGCGATTGGCAGCCGGAAAGCGGCCATCTCCTGGCCGTTGCGAACGAACAGCCAATCGCCGACGACGACCGGGTGGTTCCAGGTCTTGCCTTCGATCGCCGGCAGCTTCGCCGCCACCTCGGTGAACTGGTCCGGCGCTGCCTTGACCAGCGCCAGCTCACCCTCCTCCGAAACCACGAGCAGCAAATCCTGGTCGGCCAGCAGAACGAGCTGGCCGTTGCCGTACCGGCCACCCTTCCACTTGCGCTTGCCGTCCGCAAGATCGATGCACGCCAGAATGTTGCCGTCGAAGCCGTATGCGTGGCCGTTGTGAACGACGTAGTCGTTGAAGAACGGCTTCAGCCCGTTCGATGTCCAGCGCTCTTCGACTTTCCATCCGTCGGCGCCACGCGCGACCGCGAGGCGGCGCGTACCTTTTCCGCCCATCGCGTCGGAATTCGTGAACAGGATGTCGCCGTCGGGCGTGACAGCGGGCTGGACGATCGGCGACCCCGCCCACGCGTTCCTCCACAGCACGGTGCCATCGGCCGGTGCGACGCTGGTCAGACCCGACCCGCCGATCAGCAGTATCTGCGGAACACCACCTGCAGTGACGAGATGCGGTGAGCTAAAGCTTCCGCCAGTGGACTTGACGATCCAGCGCCGATCGCCGGTCTGGCGGTCGTACGCCGCGAGCGCGCCGGAGGCGGCGACGACGACCAGATCGCCTACGACCAGCGGTGACGCCGATATGCCCCAGCCAGAAACCTTCACGCCGGTATCCGTCACGGCGCTGCGTGACCACAGTCGAGCGCCGGTGGCGGCATCGAGCGCGTTCAGGATGCCGGTCGCACCAAGCGCGTAGATACGACCGTCGCTGAAGGCCGGAGTACCGCGCGGACCGGCGCCGCCGTTCGACTCGTAGAACCGGACCGCATCCTTGTGCATCCACACCGGTTCGCCTGTGCTCATGCGATAGCAGGCGACGACCTCGTGTTCCCCACGTTGCTCCTGCGTGTAGAGAAACTCGCCTGCTACCGCGAACGACGACCACCCGGGTCCGATGGGACGCTTCCAGATCGCGACCGGAGGTGACGTCGCCCAATCTGTCGCGATCTGCACGCCGCGAACCACGCCGTCGCGCCGGGCCCCACGGAAGCCGGGCCAGCGGACTTCCATCTTCACGGGTACCGGCGTCGATGCGGCCTCGCCAGTCTTCGCCGCCGCGGGTGCAGCGGCCGCGGGTTCGTTTGCGCTCTTTGGAGGCGTCGCCGGCGGCGCGCCCGGTGTTGGTGTATCGGGAGCGGGCGCCGGAGCGGCTGCTGCTGCAGCAGGTTCATTGCGTGCCTGTGCTAACAGGCGTTCTTCCGCAGTCGGCGTCCAGCGCCATGCGAGCTGCGGAATGCCGCCCTTGATTCCGTCCGTCCGAACGGCGACGAACAATCCACACGTGACCACGACGATCGCGACAAGTGCCGCGAAACGCGGGCCGGATCCGAGTCGCCGCGTGGCGACCGCCCACACGACGAGCGCGAGAGCCAGACCGGGGACGGCGAAGAAGAGCGGAAACATTCTTCGCATGAATCCACCCTGGATCGACGGGTGGACGATGAAGTATGTGGCCCATGCCGCCACGATCATCAAGGCGACGACGCCAACGCGCTCGGACCATCGGGCGCGGCTGAAGAACAGCCACCACAAGAGAATCAGCACGCCGCCCGCCATCGGGGCAAGTAC
Source organism: Vicinamibacterales bacterium (assembly GCA_035637115.1). Lineage (GTDB taxonomy): Bacteria > Acidobacteriota > Vicinamibacteria > Vicinamibacterales > 2-12-FULL-66-21 > JAICSD01. The sequence goes on along the minus strand of DASPXV010000022.1, from coordinate 58,439 downwards.
CGCCACAAGGCTGCCACCATCGGAGACGAGTGGCGCGATGATTCGGATGAGTACCGTCAGCGCTGCGATCGCGACGCCGGGCCATAGTCGGATATTCATTTTCAAATTGCCTCAGGTGCGCCGACCACAACGATTCCACGAACGACGTAGACGGTCTTCATGCGGTGGCCTCGACGACCGCGTGCGACGGCCGCTTGCGGCGAAGGCGCCACAACCAGACCACCATCGTCGCGAGCACCAGCAGCGGGATGAGTCGCAGAGCAGGGATGCGGAGCGGCTCCGGAATTCGTCTGACCGGCCCGAGGAAGAATGACGCGGCCGCGACGAAGAGCGCGACGCACATGCGCCACAGATGTCTCTTCAGCCGAGCCGTTCCCTGAAGGCCCCCCGCGCGGATCATCCGGCGATCGCCCACGGCCGCCAGCAGTGCGATGACGCCGAACATGACCAGCGGAAACGCCATCGCGCGGTCATTGCCCGCGGCGCTGGCGACCGCGATGGCGGACGCGATGCTGATCAGGCCGAGCGCGAACGCCGCCAGCATCGCGCGCCGGTCCAGCCTGCGGGTTCCTGTGGATGGCGGGCGCACCGTGTTGAGCGCCGTGATGACCAGATACGCGGTGACCAGCCCCGCGGGAATATTGACGGCCGCGCCCGCACGCCCGACCGCCATGACCGCGCCGCTGATCGACATCACGAGCATCGCGTAAACGAAGACCGAGCCGCTCTTGCGGTGCAGCGTCGCTCCCTTGGTGGCTGCGAGCGCGACGTAACCCGACACGAGTCCGAGTCCTCCGGCGAGAATGTGTAACAGCAGGACTGTCTTCATGCTGTGCAGCGCAGCAGCATCATGCCGGTTGCGTCCGCGCGGGCGCGGCCACACCTTTGACGATGAACCAGACCGCAACCGTCAACTCGAATACGAGCATCGGGAGCCACATGAACCAGGTGATACTGCTGGCCCAATTGGCGCCGGGGCCGATCAGCCCGGCGCGCTGGACAGGGACAATCACGACGAGCAGCACCGACGCGGCGACACCGAGCCAGGCCAGTACCGCGGGAATCATCCGTCCGCGAAGGAGCAGCCAGCAGAAGATCGTGCTGCCCACGGCGAAGTAGATTGCGCCCACGTGCCCGGGGACGGCTTCGATGATGCGACAGGTCAGAGCCAGCAGGGCAAGATCGCGATCCTCGTCGCGCGTGATGGCGTAGAGAGTCACGCCCAGTACCAGCGCCGAGAACGACGTCGCCCAGGAGAGGAGCTCTCTCGCGTGCGGCCGGCCCGACAGCGCGAGAAGGCCGATCCCCGCTGCGAGGTAGAAGAAGAATGTGACGCCGGCGATCCGTGCGTTCGTCGTTCGAGTCATGTGCATCTACTCCGTTCGGAGCGCCTGCAGCACGTCCACGCGCGACGCGCGCGCCGCCGGCATCAGCGACGCGACGATCGCGGCGGCGATGAGCATGGCCGCCGCGCCGATGACGGGCAGCACGCCCGGCATCCGCACGGTCGCGAAGAATGTCGCCACACGCGCGAGCACGTAGCCGCCCACGACGCCCGTCGCGATCCCGATCGCGGCAATCAGCACTCCCTCCGACAGCACGCGTGTCAGCAGCTGCCGCGGTGCCGAGCCGACCGCGAGGCGCACGCCGAACTCGCGCGTCCGGGCGCTCACCGAAAACGCCAGCACACCGGCGACGCCGACGACAGCGATCAGCAGGGCGATGCCGGCGAATCCCGAGAACACGAACGCGTTCAGCCGCTCCGGCGACAACACCTCCGCGCGTACGTCCTCGAGCGTCGCGGCGCGCTCGACCGGCTGGTCCGGCGAGATTTCCCGGATGACGCGCGTCACCGCCGGCACGAGCGCATAGGGATCGGCTGAGGCCTGCACGAACAGACGTCCGGCGACACCAAGCTGCTGGACCGGCAGATACAGCGTCATCTCCGAGCGCCGCGCGAGGTGCTCGTCGTCCACGTCCGCGACCACGCCGACGATGCGCGTCGGTATGGGTTTGCCGGCGAGCGGATTGATCCACGTCAGGTGGCGGTTCACCGCGTCGCCGTTCGGGAACAGGCGCTGGGCGATGCTCTGGCTGACGATCGACACCGGTTCGCCGCCGGCGCGGTCGGCGTCCGTGAATTCGCGGCCCGCGACGATCGGGACGCCGAGCACCGTGAAGAGGCGAGGGGCGGCCGTCCGCAGCCGCGCCCGCGGATTCTCTTCGCCGTCCGCGGGTTTGTAGCCCTCGACGGTGAACGGGATGCTGAAGCTTTGGCCTCCGGCATCGCGCCAGGGGACGAAGCTTCCGACCGCGACACCGTGGACGCCTGGCAGCTCGCCGATGCGCTGCGTCGCCTGCTGGTAGAAGTCGATGACCTTCGCATCCCCGATGCCGAACCCCGTCGCCGACGTGGGGATGTCGAATGCCAGCACTTGACGCATGTTGTAGCCGGTGTTCGCCGTCTGCAGCGCGATGAGCGTGGTCAGCAGCATGCCGGCGCCGGCGAGCAGCACGAACGAGAACGCAATCTGCGTCGTCGCGAATATGCGCAGACGCCGATTGGTGCCGGGCGTGATCCGGACGCCATTCGCGAGACCGAGCCCGGCCGGAGCATGCGGCGACGGCAGGCGCGGAACGTAGGCGAGCAGCACGGCCGCGATCATCGCGAGGCCGGCGCCGACCCACAGCACGCTCGAATCGACGGTGACGTCGAGCGCGCGAACAGAAAAGCGGGCGGCGTAGCGCGCGACCATCGCGACGAACGGCCTCGCCAGCACGATGCCGAGCGCGGCGCCGGCGCCGCAGAGCACGAGACTCTCGGCCAGCAGCGTCCGCCTCAGCGCGCCGGTCCCGGCGCCGAGCGCGGCGCGCACCGCCAGCTCCCCTTCGCGGCGCACCGAGCGGGCCAGGATCAGATTGGCGACGTTCGAGCACGCGATCACGAATACGACCGCCGCCGCGGCGAGCAGCAGGAGCAGGATCGTCCGCGCGGGCGAGGCGATCTGATCGCGAAGCTTCGTCGCCTTCAACTGGACGTTGCCCTTGGGCGAATAGGCCTCGGCGTGCTCGTGCACGATTGTGGCATGCACTGCGGTCAGCTCCGCGCGCGCCTCGTCCAGCGACTTTCCGGGCGCAAGCCGGCCGAAGAGCTCCGTCATCCGATGGACGCGGTTCGTGACCATCGTTGCCGAGAGATGATGCGGACTCGTCACGACGTTCGCGATGATCTCGGTGTCGGCCGGATAGGGCACCGAGGGCTCGAGCACGCCGATCACCGTCGCGCTGCGCGGACCGAGACGGATCGTCCTGCCGATCACCGTCGGATCGCTGTTCAGCGACGTCGTCCAGAACCTGTATGTGAGAACCGCCGCGCCGGCCGCCTTGGGACCGTCGTCCTGCGGATTGAGCAGACGGCCGAGCACCGGACGCAGACCCATCACCTCGAAGAACGACCCGCTGACGACGCCCGCTCTTACGACGCGCGGCTCGCCGCCCAGGCCAATCATCGTGAAATCGACGACCGAGAAGTCACCGAACGCGCTGATCGTGGTGACGCGCGACTTCAGGTCATTGATCTCGGGCACCGAGAACTTGGCGTTATCGATGTTGAGGCCCGGCGCGCTCTGGCGGATGTAAAGCAGCCGATCTTCGTCGCGATTGACCAGCGGACGCAGTAGCACGCCGCGGACGACGCTGAAGATCGCGGCATTGGCGCCGATGCCGAGCGCGAGCGTCAGCACGACGGTGGCGGCGAGACCTTTCGCGCGAAGGAGCGAGCGGAGCGCCACGCGCATGTCACGCCCAAGGGCGGCGGCCGAGTCGAACCAGCGGCTGTACCAGACTTGGCGCATCGACTCACGGATGGCGGGGACATACCCGAATTCGCGCAGCGCGGCGAGGCGGGCGGCCTCGGGATCCTCGCCGTTCTCGATCCGCTGCTTCACGCTGATGGCGAGATGCGCGCGAATTTCGTCGTCCAGTTCGCGATCGTCAGGGCGCATGGGTTATTTCTTTTCCGCTGACGCGGGGTTCATGATCCGGCCGATCGCGTTGACCAGCTGCGCCCAGCGATCCTGCTCGCGCAGCAGTTGGGTCTTTCCAGTCGCCGTCAGTTGGTAGAACTTCGCGCGCTGGTTGGCCTCGCTGACACCCCATTCGGCCTTCAGCCATCCGCGCTTCACGAGCCGGTGCAGTGCGGGATATAGCGAGCCGGTTTCAACCTTCAGCAGGTCGTCGGATTGCTGGCGGATGGCCTGGCCGATGCCGTGACCATGCCGGGGTCCCCATTGAAGGGTGCGCAGAACGAGCATGTCGAGGGTGCCCTGGAGGAGTTCCAGGCGTCCTTCATCCGGATTCTTTGTCATAGCCGTAGAGTGTCTACGGCCTTAGACGTAGAGGGTCTACGTCCTGTTCCCACCTTCGCTCGCTTCACGAGCTTTGGTGGGCAGGCCCCACCTTCGCTCGCTTCACGAGCTTTGGTGGGCAGGCCCCGCTATACTCTTTGACTACTCTCCGAGGCGTTTCGCCTTTGCTTCGCGCGCGATCGAGCCTGTCGCCTTTCGCCGCCCGTTTCCGATATATCGAGGGGGAGACATTCCGTCCAGGCAAGATAGGTAAGCGCTGTAATGAACGTCAATTTCGCCACGTCGAATGCTTCGAGTGATGAACGCGTCGTCGCTGACGCGCTGTTCGGGACTCTGTACGCGGAACTCCATCGGCTCGCCAGGCGCGAATTGAATCGCCGCGGCCCCGGCGGGAGCTTTGGCGTCACGACGCTTCTGCATGAAGCGTATCTTTCGATATCCGGCCGCGAAGGAACCGTCTTCGTCGATCACGCACGGTTCATGGCCTACGCGGCGCGCGTCATGCGCGGCCTCATCATCGATGACGTCCGACGCCGGCGCTCCGAGAAGCGCGGCGGGCTGTTTGAAATCACGTCGCTCAATACTGACCACGCCGTCAGTGTCATGACCCCGCACGCGTTGGTGATGATCAGCGACGCACTCGACGAGCTCGCCGAAGTCGAACCCGAGCTGGCGGAGATCGTCGATCTGAAATTCTTCTGCGGCTTCTCCTTCGCGGAGATCGCCGCGATGCGCGGCGTGTCGGAACGGACCATACAGCGCAACTGGGAAAAGGGCCGACTGTATCTGCACCACGCGATCGGCGCGGGTGAGACGGCCATCAGCGCGCATGCCGCCAATCAACTCTGATCGGTGGCGCGTTCTCAGTCCCTACCTGGACGAAGCGCTGGAAATCGCGGCGGACGAACGTCCCGCCTGGCTGGCCACTCTCTCCGCACGCGACGCGACGCTCGCCGCTGATCTGCGGACGCTGCTCGGGCAACACCAGGCCGTGCACGAGTCGCGCTTCCTCGAGTGCGCCGTGCTCGACCCGCGGACTGCGTCGATGCCGTCGCTCGCCGGCCAGATCGTCGGTGCATACCGGCTGCTGTCCCCCATCGGCCACGGTGGCAGTGGCAGCGTCTGGCTCGCCGAACGCTGCGACGGGCGCTTCGAGGGACGCGCGGCGGTCAAGCTGCTGAATGTGTCGCTCGTCGGCCGTGCCGGTGAAGAGCGCTTCAGGCGTGAAGGCACCATCCTCGCGCGCCTCAGTCATCCGCGGATCGCGCATCTCATCGATGCCGGAGTGTCGCCGGCTGGCCAGCCGTATCTCGTCATCGAGCACGTGGACGGGCAAAACATCGATCGCTACTGCGCCGAACGCGCGCTCGGCATCGAGGCGCGGCTGCGTCTGTTCCTTCACGTTCTGGAAGCCGTCGAGCACGCGCACGCGAATCTGATCGTGCACCGTGACATCAAGCCCGCCAACGTGCTCGTGAGCACTGACGGGCATGTCAAGCTGCTCGACTTCGGCATCGCGAAGCTGATCGAACGGGATCCTGCCTGGGGAATCGCCGGAACGGGTGAGGCAAGCGCACTGACGCGCGAAGGGGGCACGGCTCTGACGCCGGAGTACGCGGCGCCGGAGCAGCTCTCGGGCGGGGCTGTCACCACGGCGACGGACGTCTACGCGCTCGGCGTGCTGCTCTACGTGCTGCTGAGCGGACAACATCCCGCCGGCGACGCATTGCAGTCACCCGTCACTTTGATCAAGGCAATCGTCGACGCTCAGCCCGCACGCCTGTCCGATGCGGTTGCTCCAGGCCGGATGCGCAGGGCGTTCCGTGGAGATCTCGACACGATCGTCGCCAAGGCGTTGAAGAAGAATGCGGGCGAGCGCTATTCCTCGGTTACCGCGATGGCGGATGACATTCGGCGCTTTCTCCGCCACGAGCCGATAAGCGCGCGGCCGGACACGATGTCGTATCGCGCGGCCAGGTTCGTGCGGCGTCACGCCGCCGGCGTGACGACGTTCGCCTCTGTCGCGGCACTCATCGCCGGGTTGATCGCGGTGCATACCAGCCGCCTGGCCGCGGAGCGGGACCATGCGCAGCGCGAAGCGGCAAAAGCGACAAAGGTCAGCGACCTGCTCATGGGACTGCTGACGAGCGCGGATCCGTACACGAACCGCGGGACGACAGGCGAACCGACGATTCGCGCGCTCCTGGATGCGGGAACCGCACGGATGCAAAAGGAGCTGATCGGCCAGCCGGACCTGCACGCGACGATGCTGATGACGATGGGAAGGACGTACCGGCGGCTGGGAGCGTACGACAAGGCGCAGCAGCTGCTCGAGCAGGCACTGGCAAGTGGACAGAAAGCGTTCGGCGTGGAGCACCCGCGTGTTGCCGAAACGCTCCAGTACCTCGGTGTGGTCCTCGCAGACAAAGGGGACTACGCCGCCGCCGGACTTCGACTCGAGCAGGCGCTCAGCATGCAGCGCCGGCTGCTCGGCTCCGAACACGCGGATGTCGCCGTGACCCTGGCGGAGCTCGGACGGGTGTACCAGGACCAGGGATTGAATCAGCGTGCCGAGCCGCTGCACAGGGAAGCGCTGCAGATCCGGCGGAAGATCTTCGGAGAGATCCACGGCCAGACAGCCGTCAGCCTGAACGATCTCGCATCGGTTCTGCGACTGAGTGGCGATCTGCCCGCCGCAGAGACGATCCTCAGGGAAAGCCTCCAAATAAATCGAGTCACTCGTGGAGAGGATCACCCGAACACGTCCTCGACGATGCACGATCTTGCGCTGATCGCGGCCACGCGTGGCGACTATACTTCCGCCGAATCACTTCTGCGGCAGGCGCTGACCAGGCAGCGCAAGGCTCTGGGCACCTCCCATCCCGTCGTCGCGACCACGTTGAACACTCTTTCGCGAGTCCTGCGCGAGCAGCGGCGGTACGACGAGGCTGCGTCCGCGCTGGAGAGTGCGCTGGAGATTGCGCGGGCCGCACTGCGCCCCGATCATCAACTGCTCGCGATCTACAGCATCAATCTCGCGTCCGTGCGGCTGGCGCAGAAGCAACCCGCCGCGGCCGAGCCGCTGCTGCGCGAAGGTTTGAGAATACGCGCCTATGCCCCCGGCGTGGTGCCGAGCCGGCGCCGCACCTTTCTCGAAGAGGACTGGAGCATCGGCGCGACGAAGAGTCTTCTCGGCGCGTCGCTCGTGGCGCTTGCACGCTACGATGAGGCCGAACGTGTGCTGCTGGAAGCAGAACACGATTTGCGGTCCTCGCCTATCACCGCGGACGCGGAGCTGAAGACCGCCATCACGCGTCTCGTCGATCTCTATGTCGCGTGGGGCAAGCGCGACAAGGCCTCCGCGTACCGCGCGCTGCTGCGGTCCTAGTCCACTCTTCTCACTGACAGACAGTGCCGGCGGATCGATCGCGGGTCCAGCGGACCCGTGTCGCCTTTCACGCGCCTATTCCGATTTCCAAGACAGGCAATCAGATTCCGTTCACAGAAAGAGAGAGAGAGAGAACCTTCATGAGATCGTGGAAGACAACAGTCCTCATCGTTCCCGTCACGCTCGCGTTGTCGGCGATGGCGCTCGCCGCCGATCGAATCGCGCCGCCGGCGGTGCCGACAGACATCGAAGCGCCGTCCGGGTACAAGCCGTTCTTCACGGGTCACGCCATCGGCACACAGAACTACATCTGCGCGCCCGCCGCAACCGCGTCCGGCGTGGAGTGGCTGTTCATCGGGCCGCAGGCGACGCTGTTCGGCGCCGATGGTGAACAGATCGCCACTCACTTCCAGAGCAAGAATCCGTTCGAAGGTGACGCGATTCACGCGACGTGGCAGCACTCGCGCGACTCGAGCATGGTGTGGGGCAAGAAGCACAGCGGATCGACGGATCCGAACTACGTCGCCGCTGACGCCATCGAGTGGCTGCTGCTCGATGTCACGGGAAAGCAGGTTGGCCCGACCGGCGGTGACAGGTTCGCGAACACCGCCTACGTCCAGCGAGTGAGCACGGTGGGCGGAGTGAAGCCTCCATCGGCAGAGTGCACCGCATCGACGATCAACACCAGGCGGCTGGTCTCGTACGAAGCCGACTACTACTTCTACCAGTAGAAGGCGGTCGCAGCGGCGCCGCATGGCGCCTTTCCTTTCGCAATTTCGATGTCTTAATCAAGGAGCAATTGTTATGAATGTCAGAACGTCTGTGAAACTCGCCGTCTTCATTGTTGGAATTGTGGCCGTCACCAGTCTTCGTGCGTCGACGGCGGACGCGCAGGACAACAAGACCGGAGCGCTGATCAAGGTTGTCCGCGAGTCGACCGACCGCTTCCAGGATGTGGAAGCCGCCAAGGCGGAGGGCTACGCCCTTCAATTCGGTTGCGTCAGCGGATCGGACTCGGGCGCGATGGGCATGCACTTCGTCAACGGTTCCCTCGTGGGAGATGGTGAAGTGGATGCGACGCGTCCCGAGATCGTGATCTACGAGCCGTTGCCGGGCGGGAAGCTCAAGCTGATTGGCGCGGATTACCTCGTCCTCGCGGACGGCTGGAATGCCAAGCACGCCGCGCCGCCGGAGCTCATGGGTCAGCTCTTTCATCTGTTCGAGGCGCCAAACCGCTTCGGCCTGCCCGCCTTCTACACGCTGCACGTGTGGGCATGGAAGGACAACCCGACGGGCGCGTTCGTGAACTGGCATTCGAACGTCTCGTGCACCGCCTTCTCCGGCAAGTAGCACTCATGTCGCGGCCCATTCGGGTCTGGATCGGCGGCGCGGCGCTGGTCACGATGGCATCGCTCGTTGGAGCGATCGTGACGTCGCGCGGCGCCGCCGCGCACGATGCGCCGCCGGTCGAGTTGATGTTCAGCAATCACAGCGGCGTGCTCGGCACGTTGACCACCGCGGGGGCCTTCGAGGGAAGCAACCCCTTCTTCGCCGACCTGGGCACGAACGGACGAAGGTGTTCCACCTGTCACCGGCCCGCGCAGGCGTGGACAATCACGCCAGTGGAAGTGCGGGAACGCTTCGAGCAAACCGCCGGACTCGACCCGATCTTTCGAACCAACGACGGATCCAATTGCGAGGGAGCCGACGTTTCAACCGTTGAACAACGGCGGCGCGCCTTCAGCCTGCTGCTGACGAAGGGATTGATTCGAACCGGCCTCGACGTGCCCGCGGGCGCCGAATTCAAAATCGCGGATGTCGACGATCCATATCGGTGCCGATCTCCGCTGACCTCCGCATCGATGTACCGGCGCCCTCTGCCCACGACCAACCTGGGATTCCTGAGCGCAGTCATGTGGGATGGGCGCGCGAGCGTCGCTGGCCACGCAGTGAAGGACGACCTCGTTGCGCAGGCGCTCGACGCCACGCTGCGGCACGCCAAAGGAACGCCGCCGTCAGTTGCGCAGCTGCGGGACATCGTCGATTTCGAGCTTGGAGTCGTCACCGCACAGGTGCGGGACAACGCCGCCGGCAATCTCAGGACTGCCGGTGCGCGCGGAGGGCCAGGGACGCTGGCACGCGAGCCGTTCTGTATCGGCATCAACGATCCGCTCGGCATGCGGCCTCCAATGCCCGGCGCGTGCCTGGGCGCAGCCGGCAAACTGGATCCAGTGGTGTTCAGCCTGTTTGGCGCGTGGCAGAACGCCGGGACACCCGAACGCCAGGCGGTTGCGCGCGGTGAGGCGATCTTCAACACGCGTCAGTTCGTCATCGACAACGTGCCCGGCCTGAATGGCGGGCCGCAGGATCCTGTGGCCGGCCCGATTCGCACCGGCACCTGCACGATTTGCCACGACACGCCGAATGCTGGCAATCACTCGGTCTCGATGGCGCTGAACATCGGCATTGCCGACGCGTCCCGGCGCACGGCGGATCTGCCGCTCTATACGCTGCGCAACAGCGCGACGGGGGACGTCGTCCAGACCACGGATCCGGGGCGCGCGATGGTGACCGGCAAGTGGAAAGATATCGGCAAGTTCAAGGGCCCGATCCTGCGAGCACTTGCCGCGCGGGCGCCGTACTTCCATGACGGTTCGGCCGCGGGCCTGGCCGACGTGGTCGCGTTCTACGACACGCGATTTCGCCTGCAGCTCACCGATCGCGAGAAGGCGGATCTGATCGCGTTCCTGCGAACGCTGTAGCGCCGCTCACGGCTGGCGAGCTTTGCAGGTGAAGTTCGCCGCGTCATCGCTGTCTCCGGAGCCGTTATAGACCGCCTGTTGCGGATACGAGCACAGGGGGCGCGTGCGATCGACCTTTCCGTCTTTTGTGTGTGATGCGACGATGCGGGAAGGGGCCGCGCCTTTTTCGACCCATTCCTCCAACGCGGCAATCATGTCGAATGTGTTCGGCCCGGGACCGACGCCGATCCCGTGCCGCATGCCGGGCGCCATGAACAGGCGGGCAAAGGCGTCGGTTCTGCCGGCGCCCATCTTCTTCATGACGCTCTCGTAGTACTCCACGGTATTGAGCGGCGAGATGAGCTCGTCGCTCCACCCATGAAACAGCAGCAGCTTGCCGCCGTGCCGTTCGAACTTTCCCAGATCGGGATCGGTCGCGTTGAGCCCGTTATCGGCGATCTGATCTGCGAGGCGGACGTCACGATCGAAATCCAGCGTGCGGTAATCCCACTCGGGATTCTTGAACACGACGTATTTGAAGTAACCGTCGACGATCGGGAATGGTCCCGTGCCACCGGCTGAGGGGTGCCACGCGATCTCGCTGCCAGGCAGCAATCCCGGAGAGATCACGCGGCCGGTCCGCGGGTCCGCCGCCTGTCCATAAATTTTTTTCACTGCCTGAACCTGCGGCGCCGTCAAGCACGAAGGTCCTTCTCCGCCGCTGCATAGCAGGACGTTCGGATCGAAGCTGCAGCGCGCCGGATCGGACACGAGGCTGTCGCGCAGCCCATCGAGCGCGTCACAGGCGTCGAGAACGGCTTTATGAATCGCCGGATACTTGTCCGGCGGGACGAACGCCGCCGGATCGTCGTGCGTCGCGCGCGCGATCCACATCAGATGCGACATCACGCGGCCCCAGTAGTTCACTGGGGCGCCGGCGATGATGCCGTCGTAATCATCGGGAAAGCGCTGCGCTTCTGTCAGTCCCTGTTTTCCGCCGGTCGACCCGCCGACCCAGTACGAGAATCGCGGCGCGGGGCCATAGAACGCTCGCACCACCGCTTTGGCCATCACGGTCATCTCATGAACCGCACGGTAGCCGAAATCAATGAGCTTCTCCGGGTGTCCGAGTGCGAACCGACCCTCGAGACCGCCGCCGGAATGGCCCGTGTCGGTGGACGCGACGGCATAGCCGCGGCGCAGGGGATCCCTCAATTGTCCGTAGGAGATGGAGCCGGCCCACCCGCCGTTGCCGACGCCCATGAACTTGCCGTTCCAGCCTGATACCGGCATCCAGATCTCGACCTTGATGTCGGAATCGGCCGACGGCGTCAGCGTCGCGGCCACGCGGCAGAACGCCGGCAGATCCTTGAAGGAGGCGCCGGAGGGAGGCGCGTTGCCACCAGTGAATGGCGTTGGCGGCGTGAAGTCGCCCGCAGGCACGCTTACGGCGAGCGAAATCATTGTGTTTGGAAATTTTGCGGCAGCGAGGCTCTCGCAGGGTTGAGGCGCAGCCGTCGTCAGAGCGGCTGACCCCGCAATAAGAAGGACCAGAAGGATCATCCGGCATTTCATGGAAGCCTCCAGGCTCGGAATTATATATTCCGCAGGGCTGTGGCCGGATCGATGCGTACGGCGCGCCAGGCAGGTCCCGCGATGGCGATCGCGGTGGTGATGGCCAGTACGATCGTCACCAACAGGAACGTCGTCAGATCGAGCGGCCGGACGCCGAACAGCATCTTCTCGATCAGCCGGCCGCCCACCGCCGAAAGGACGAGACCGATGGCGGCCCCGGTTGCGATGACGCGGGCCGCGTTGAGCATCACGAGTTGAAGGATGTCGTTCGTCGTCGCACCAAGGGCGCGGCGCAGGCCGAAATCACGCACGTGCTGCTGAACCGCATAGGCGAGAATGCCGAACACGCCGACGTTACCCAGTCCTTCTGGGTAACAAAAACCTTTGACGAAGGGCGCCGTCGAGAAGTTGCTCAAAGATGGCCCGCGAGCCACGGTGCTATCCTCGCGAGGATGCTCCTGTTTCTGGCGGTCGGCATCGGCGTCCTTTTCCTCGCGCATACCGCGCCCTTTCCGTTTCTGCTCGAGGCCTTCTCTCCGTCCCGATCCATCTGGCACATGCCAGATGAACCCAATCGACAAGGACCGCCGCTCGTTTACCTGACGTATGACGATGGTCCGAATCCTGCGGCCACACCGGCGCTGCTCGACGTGCTCCGCGAGACCGACGCCCGCGCCACCTTCTTTCTGATCGATGCGCATCTGAACGAGTCGACGGCCCCGATCGTGCGCCGCATGTTCGACGAAGGGCACGCTGTCGCGCTGCACTCGGATTCGCGCGCGCTGATGATCAAGACGCCGTTAGAGCTGGCCGTGCTGCTCACCGGGTACGCCGACCGGATCGAACAGTTGGCCGGCCGGCGGCCGTGCCGCCTGTTCCGGCCGCACGCGGGCTGGCGCAGCGGATCGATGTACGAAGGGCTGGCGCAGATCGACCATCGGCTGGTCGGATGGAGCTGGGGACTGTGGGACTGGAACTGGTACCGGCCACGGGACGCGGACAGCCTGGCGCGGCGCCTGGCGAAACGCGCATCGCGCGGGGACATCGTCGTGATGCACGATGGCCATCACGTGAATCCCGCGGCCGATCGCCGCTACGCCATCGAGGCCACGCGTCAGCTCGTGCCGGCACTCCGAAAGCGTGGCTTCGGCTTCGGCCGCCTCTGCGTTCCACCCGCACTTGAATCGTCACTCCGGTAATGCCGAAGGCAGCGCGCCTGAAGACGACCATAGCGGCGGCCCGACGCGCCGGTATTACAGGCGCACTGCGTTCGGGCTCGCCGTCGCGCGCGCGGAGTCGCAGCGCCTTCGCGCGCTGCTCGATATCGCCGTAGCGCAGAAACTCATCGCCGGAAACAAAAAATGACCCTCGGGCGCACCGCTACCCTTGTCCCGTTGGCCGTCGCATGCGATATGCCTCGTCACACCCGGCCGCGCCGGAGCAGTGGTCGAAATCGTGGGGATGGTTCGCGATATCGGCATGACGCCCACGGATCTCGGCGAGGCCCCCTATGTCTTCCGCGCGGTGTCGCCGCTGCTGACGACGACGGCGGTGATGCTGACTGTGGGGCTACTCGCCTGTGTCGAGCCTGCGAGACGCGGGCTTCGGATCCATCCGACCGATGCACTGAAGGAAGCGTAAGGAGTGCCCTACTTTGGCTTGAGTGCGCCGCGGAGTTTCTCGGCAAGCGACCCAAACCCTTCCGCCGGAACAGCGTCATCGCCTTCGCCGTCCTCGCGCAGTTCCTCGGCCGTGCGCAAGTCAGACTCGCTCACGCCGCGGGCTCGGGCGGAGCCCTCCGGTACGAGCGCCACGCCGATCCGCTTCTTCTCGAGGTCGATGCTGAGGATCTCGAACGCCGCCGTCATTCCAGGCGTGACCTCGCGGAACCATGCGTCGGAACGTCCCGTCGGCGAGAACGTTGACGCGTGCGCGAGCGCTTCTACGCCCGGCTCGAGCTCGACGAACGCACCGAACTCCGCGACCCGTGTGACGCGGCCCATCTGCACCTGGCCGACCGCGTACTTCTCGTGGACTCTCGACCACGGATCCTCGACGAGCTGTTTCAAGCCGAGGGAGATCTTCTCCCCGTCGGCGTCCACGCGCAGGACCTTGACGGTGATCTCGTCGCCGGGCTTGAAGAGGGCGGACGGATCCGAGACGCGTGACCACCCCATCTCGGAGACGTGCAGCAGACCCTGCACGCCGCCCAAATCGACGAACGCGCCGAACTCGCGCACCGATACGACGCGTCCCGTCAACACTGCGCCGGCGACAACCGATCGCCGGACCTCGGCGGCGCTTGCCCGCTGCTCTTCCTCGAGAAGAGCCCGCCGTGAGAGCACCAGGTTCCTGCCGCCTTCCTTGTACTCAATGATGCGGAATGCGTACACCTTACCGAGGTGCGCCGACGGTTCCGTGCGAACGATATCGATTTGTGAGAACGGACAGAAGCCGCGCTGGCGCGCGATGCGCACTTCGTACCCGCCCTTGACCTCTTTTTCGACCTTGCCTTCGACCGGAAGGCCGGTGCGGAACGCGTCTTCGAGCTGCCGGTCGGTCGCGGCTCCGCGCGCCAGCTTGCGGGAGAGTTGCAGTCCTCCGACCGTGGATACGACCATGGCCTGAATGCGATCGCCGACCGCGACCTCGATGTCGCCATCCTCGTCCTTCAGCTCCTCGACTTCGATTGTCGCTTCGCCTTTGCCGCCGACGTCGACGAACGCGACCTCCGGACCAATCGCCACGATCGTGCCCTGGAGGGTCTGCCCCTCCTTGAAGCGTTTCGCTTTGATCGAAGCCTCGAACATTGCGGCGAAATCTTCGCTGGAATCGGTCACGACACGCTCCTTGGACCATTATCTCGCCTTCGGCATAGCCGGTGTAAACTCGGAAGCCCTCGACCCCGTCCGAGTACTTGACCTCATCGCGTTGCAGGAGACGTTTCTATGGACACCCTCCTCCAGGATCTTCGATTCGCGCTCCGCAGCTTTCGTCGCGCGCCGGCATTTCCGCTGGCCGCGATCGCCACGCTGGCGCTGGGCATCGGCGCTACGACGGCCATCTTCAGCACGCTCAATGCGGTTCTCCTGAAGCCGCTGCCCTATCCCGAGGCACAGGACCTCTACAACATCCGCACGACGCTGACGGACGGACGCGTGACGACGGGGATGCTGTCGAACGGCGAGCTCTCACGCCTGAACGCGCCCAATCTGTCGATCGTGCGGGCCGCCGGCCTGCAGTCGAATGACCTGACATTGCTGCATCCCAACGGCACGCCGCAGCACGTGAAGATCTACGGCGTGACGGAAGGGTTTTTCGAACTGTTCGGGCTGCCGATGACGCTCGGCGGATTCGTGCACGAGAACTTCGTGCGTCCTGCCCCGCCTCCGGCTGCGCAACAGGCTCCCGCGAGGCAGGGTCCGCCGCCTGCACCGCCTGTCGTCGTGATCTCGTATCGCGTCTGGCAGGATCTCTACCGCGGCGATCCGGCAATTGTCGGCAAGCCAATCCGGTTCGCGGAAGTCGCGACGACGATCGCCGGCGTGGCGCCGCGTGATTTCGAAACGCCGCACGGCGGTGACTTCTGGTTCAGCCAGCAACTGGACAAAGACGACATCAATCACTTCTTCGACGGCTACATGCGGCTGAAGCCCGGCGTCACGCTCGAGCGTGCGAACGCGGAAATGGCATCGGTCATGGCGGGGCTGGCCCGCGACTTTCCCGCGTCAGACATGAACCGCGCATACGTGACGAAGCCGCTCGTCGCTGCGGTGGTTGGGGATCTCGGGCCGATCCTGATCATCGTGATGTCGGCGACGAGCCTGCTGCTCCTGCTGGCGTGCGTGAACGTGACGAACCTGCTGCTCGCCCGCGGCGCGGCACGCGCGCGCGAGATGGCTGTGCGTGTTGCGCTCGGCGCCGCACGGGGGCGCATCATCCGGCAACTGCTCACCGAATCGGCGCTCTTGTCCGGCGCGGGCGCGCTGCTCGGCGCGCTGCTCGCGTACGGCGGGGTGCGCGCGCTGCTCGCGCTGGGGGCTTCGAGACTGCCGCGCCTGGATGCGGTTGCGTTCGATACGCGCGTGCTGCTCTTCGCGCTCGCGACGCTCTTCGTGAGCGGACTCCTCGTCGGCTTCGCGCCGGCGCTGAGGCTTGCGGGAACGGACGTGCGCACGCTGATGAGCGAGAGCACGCGCTCGACGAGCGGAGGACGCGGGACGGCGCGTTGGCTGAGCGTCATGACGGTCGTCGAGATCGCGCTGGCCATCATGCTCGTCGCCGGTGCCGGGTGGCTGGTGCGCAGCTTTGCCGGCCTTCGCAACACCGATCTCGGATTCGTCGCCGACAAGCGCCTGCTGTTCGACGTCTCCTTTCTCGGGCCGAAGTATCCCAACAACGACTCGGTGGTCGCGGCGTCGCGCACCTTGACCGAACGTCTTGCTGCGCTCCCTGGCGTGACAGGCGTCGGCGCAACGTCGAACTTCCCGCTGAGGAACGCTCTGGAAGCTTCGCTGTTCGCGCAGTTCCACGGAGAAACGTTCGACTCCGCGCACCCGATCGGCACGCGGCAGCGTGTCGTCAGCCAGGGGTACTTCGGGGCGACCGGCACGAGGCTGCTGCAGGGACGCGATTTCGGACCGGACGATCGCCCCAACACGACCCCAGTCGCCATCGTCAACAAGACCTTCGTGAAGCGGTATCTGGCTGGACGCAATCCCATCGGCCTGCAGTTCTCGGCGGGTTACCCGCGTCCCGATCCGCGCAACGAGGTGACCGTCGTCGGCGTCGTGGATGACGTGCGGCAGAAGAGCGTGAGCGACGAAGCGGAGCCGGCGTTCTATTCATCGCTGACGCAAATCCCGTTGCGGCGGCAGACCATGGTGGTGGCGACCTCGGCAAGGGATGTTGCGTCGCTACAGTCCGCGATCCGCGGCGAAGTGCGGCAGTTCGATCCGCAGATCGCCGTCGAGTTCGAGCGGGTGAGAGATCTGGTGGCGGGCACGATTCGCCGGCAGCAGCTCGGTATGACGCTGATGCTGATCTTCGGCGGCGTCGCGATTCTCCTCGCCGCGGTCGGCATCTACGGTGTCGTCGCGTATGCCGTGTCGCAGCGCCGCGGAGAAATGGCGACGCGGCTGGCCCTCGGCGCCACGCCCGGCGGCGTGTTCTGGCTGGTCATGAAGCAGGGGGGCACGATTGGAGTCGCCGGCACGGCGATCGGCCTCGGCATTGCGTATCTCTCCGGCAGGGTCGTCGCGAGCCAGATTTACGCGATCCGCGCGTCGGACCCGATGATGCTCGGCGGCGCGATCACGATCGTGGCCGCCATCACTGCCGCCGCGACGGCGATTCCCGCGTGGCGCGCGTCACGCCTGAAACCGTCGGGTGTGCTTCATGCCGAGTAGGCGGTTAACATCGATACCCGCAGCGCGTCCTCGTAGGCATGAACGATCTGCGATACAGCGTGCGGACCCTGGCACGGATGCGCGGCGTCGCCGTCGTTGCGGTGGCGACGCTTGCGCTTGGGATTGCGGCTACCACGACAATGTTCAGCGGGGCATACGCTGCGCTCCTGCGCCCGGTTCCGTTCGCCGATCCTGACCGGCTCGTCCTTCTGTTCACGACACGGAGCACGGCACGCGAAGGGCTGGTGCTGTCGAGATGGTCGCGTCCGCTCATCGATATGCTGACCGCCTCGGTTTCATCCTACGAATCCATCGCTTCGTTCAGCGCGCCGCTCGTCAGTGTCAGCGGCGGCAATGGAGATCCGGAACAGATTGACGCGGAGATCGTTTCGCCGGACTATTTCCGCACGTTGCGCGTTGCGGCAGTGGCGGGGCGAACGTTCACACCTGCCGAAGACGGCGCGCCTGGCGCCGCGCCCGTCGTCATCCTGAGCGATCGTCTGTGGCGGCGGCGATACAGCGCGGATCCATCGGTCCTCGACAGTACGATTCGCATCAACGATGTGCCGATGACGGTCATCGGCATCATGCCGCCAGGGTTCTCCGGCCTCAGTGACAAATCGGAACTTTGGATTCCGCGCACGATGGCGCCGCGGCTCACCTACGCAGAGTACCTGACCACGCCGCAGCTCTTTATAGGCGTTGTTGCGCGGTTGAAAAACGACGTCACGCTCGAGCGCGCGAACGCGGAGCTGACAGCCGCGAGCGCGGCGTTTCCTGTGCCTTCCGGATTCGAGGACGCACGCTGGAGCGCCGTCGCGCAGCGCGCCGGCGATGCCCGCGTCGAGCCCGTGCTTCGCCGGTCGGTGCTGCTCCTCCTCGGCGCGGCAGCCTGCGTGCTCTTGATCACGTGCGCGAACGTCGCGGGGCTGCTGCTCGCGCGCGGGCGCATGCGGCGTCGCGAACTTGCGATCCGCATGGCGATCGGCGCTGGACGCGCGCGAATCGTGCGACAACTGCTGACCGAGAGTCTGGTGCTGGCCGTTGCCGCCGGCGCGTGCGGCACGCTGCTCGCGATGTGGGGCGTGCAGCTCTTCGCGCGGTACGCCCCGGCGATGCTGTGGACGGGGCGCGTCACGATGGCGACGTTTGCGGCCCCCGTGCTCGACGCGCGCGCGCTCCTGTTTGCGCTCGGCATCACGCTCCTCACGAGCGTGTTGTGCGGCGTAGCCCCCGCAATTGACACGTCGCGGACGCAACTGACACATGCGCTCAAAGAGGACGAGCGAGGCGGCGGTCCGCCGCGGCGCCTCTTCAAGGCGCTCGTCATCGCCGAGATTGCGCTCGCGCTGCCCCTCCTTGCCGCAGCTGGCCTGCTGCTCGACAGCTTCACGCGCATGCAACGGCTGCGCGGCGGATTCGAAAGCGATGGCGTCCTGACCTTCTGGGTCCGGCCGCCTGCATCGCGGTATCACAACAGCGAAGGTCCGGCGGTGGTCGAACGCCTGCTGTCCGCCGTCGAACGCGTTCCGGGTGTGGACTCGGCTGCCGTGAATCGCTGCACACCGTTCACCGGCTGCTCGCGGACGACGCTCCACTTCACGGATCGCGCCGAGGATCCGGAGAGCGCACCCGTCGTCGGCCGCCACTATGTTTCGGCGGATTACTTCAGGACGCTCGGCATTCCGCTGGTTGCGGGACGCGCGTTGACGCCGGCAGATCGCGCGGATCGTCCTCCGGTCACCGTGATCAGCGAAAGCGCGGCGCGGCGCTACTGGCCTGGCGAGAGTGCGCTTGGAAAACGCGTGTGGTTCGGCGGAACCACCGGACCCTTCGCGGACAGGTCCCGCGCGGTGGAAATCGTCGGCGTCGTCGGCGACGTGAAATACGAGGCGGTGGACTGGCCGAACAGCACCGGCCGTCCGGAGTTCTACACGTCTTACCTGCAGTTCTCCTATCCCGACACGATGGTAATGGTGAAGACGCGCGGCTCGACATCGGCGCTCGTGCCGGCGCTGCGGCGCGCGGTCGCGTCCGTCGATCCGGCGCTGCCGATATACGATGTGCTCACGCTCGACGATCGGGTATCGGGCGCGCTGTCGCGCCCGCGCTTCAATGCAGCGCTCGTCGCGGGATTCGCCGGTGTCGCACTGTTCGTCGCGGCGCTCGGTATCTACGGGATGCTGTCGTACTCCGTGTCATCGCGGCTGCGCGAAATCGGCGTGCGTCTCGCGCTCGGGGCCGCCCCGGACCGAATCGTCCGCGTCGTGCTCCTGGAAGGGCTGCGACTCGCCGTCCTGGGCGTGATCATTGGCCTGTTCGCCGCCGTTGCGCTTGGCAGGGTGACGCGCAGTCTACTCATCGACGTGAGTCCGACCGAGCCGGTCGTCCTGGCTATCGTCACGGTACTGATGCTCGGCGTCGCTACACTCGCTGTATTGCTGCCTGCCCGGCGCGCGAGCGCGGTGGATCCAATCGTCGTGCTCCGGCAGGAGTGAGCTTCACAACGATTTCAGGAACTCGACCAGGTCCGCCTTCTGAGCGGCGGTGAGGCCGAGCGAAAACAGCGAGTCGTAATGATTCACGACCGCGAGCAGATTGGCGGCGCTGCCGTCGTGGAAATACGGCGCGTGCTGCCAGAGTCCGCGGAGCGGCGAAGTCCGGTACATGCCCGTTGCGCTGCGTGAGGCGTAAACAGCTTCCGCGCCGACCTCCGCGGCGGTGTGAAGCAGCGGCACGGTGGGATCGGGTCCGCGCAGGACATCGGTGAAGGTCGGAGGCGTATGGCAGGTGGCGCATCGCGCTGCGCCGCTGAACAGTTGCTCGCCGCGGTGGGCCGCCGCCTGGTTGAAGCTGCCTTTGGGCGGCGCGGGCGCCTGCAGCTTGAGCTGATAGTCCAGAAGCGCCGGCAGCTTCGGCGTCACGAGGTCGGGCGTTTGCGTGATGGTCAGCCCGATTCGCGGATCGCTGAAGCTGCCGTGCCCACCCATCTGCGACACGCCGACGTAGTTGTTCCAGTACGAGATCGGGCCGTCACCCGTAAAGGTTTCGAACCCCACGCCTCGGAGTCCGTAGGCCGGCGGAATGACCACCGGGAGCGTCGGGCTGTTGAGCGGGATCAGATTCGTTCCGTCGAATGCCTGCAGCCGCGGATCGAATTTGCCTCGTCCCCAGCTGCTGAACACCGCCTTCTGTTCCTCCGTGAGAACCGGCGACAGCGCGATGATCGCGCCCACGTTCAAGCCGCGGTTCGGCCATCCATCGAGTCGCCTGCCAATCCCCGTCGTCAACGAATTGTCTACCGTCGAATGACAGAGCGCGCACGTGATCCCGATCGATTCGAGAGTGCCGCTCCCGTTCACACGTCCCACGACGCCGACGACGGCGTTCAGCGAGAGGAGTTGAATCGTGACCGCGGGATCATTCAAGTTGACGCGGCCGTTGCGGAGAGCGTCGACGATCGCCGGCGGCAGCGCATCGAGATCGACCTTCAATCCCACTCCAAGCGCGGTGGCCGGAGAAACCGACGCGATCGCCTGCTGCATCTGAAGCGTGCGGGTCCAGAGCTGCTCGTCGCCGAACGTATCGAACCGGAAAATCTGCTGCCCGCCAGATACGTTTCCGCCTGAGGCAGGCTTCGCGGCTATCGCTTCCAGGAAAGCCATCGAATACACGACCGCGACAAGTACGACGATCCGTTTCATCACTCCTCCACACTTCCTGAGGTGGCAACGGCGCCACATCGATTGTGTGAATCGCAATGTGCTTGCCCGGCCGATCCCGCGAATCATGCGTGAGGCGTCATAGGAGAAGAGTGCGGCGCGCGGGCCGCCTGGTTTCGAGGCACGTAACGGCGATAACGATCGTCGTAAAGACTTCGCGCGGATGAGGTCGTGAGACGATTGGGCAGGACAGATGCAGATTTCAACCGAGGCCGACGAATACCGTGACGGATGTTGGCAACGCGAAGCAACCCGCCAGATTGAAACGGCGTTCGACGCGGAGCGATTCGTCGAACGCGTTGGTTTCGCCGCGTGTCTGACGGACGCGCGACGTCCAGGTCCGTCGCTCTACGTCGCAGTTTGCGGCCGTCGCGACGCCATCATGCCGCGCAACGTGCAGAAGGATCCCGAGGCCTCGCACACGTGGTTGCTCAAGGACGATCTGATTCGCCGCGGCAAGGTCTTTTACGGCAAGCTCACCGGAGCTCGGACGATGTTCCTGGCGCCGCGCATGATTCCGTACTTTCATGCCATCTGGGGCATGAAGCGCGCCGAAGAATCGAGACGCCTGAGCCGTCCCGCGCAGGCCATCCTGCGCGTGCTTCGCCGCGAGTGGGAGATGGCTACGTCGGATCTGCGCGACGACTCCGGCGTCAGCGATCGGAAGGCGTTCACCCGCGCGCTCGACGAACTGCAGGCGGCAATGCTCGTCGTCCCCAGCGAGGTGTACTACCAGCCCAAGTTCACGTACGTCTGGACGCTCGCCGTCGGGCGGTTTCCCAATGAACTCCGGCGGCGCATCCGCCGCGACGTCGCGCTCCGGGAGATCGCGCGGTGCTTTCTCGCTGGCGCCGGCATGACCGTCCCGGGCGAGCTCGCACGGGTGACCGGGTTGTCACGGCCGGACGCCGGCCTGGGCAATCGGGCCCTCGTAGCCGAGGGCGTTGCGACGACTCCATCGCGCGGCGTGTATGTCCTGGGGTCAGGTCTGCAAATCGCCCCTTGACGGTGCCAGGTCACGACGGAGGCGCCGAGACATCAGCCGACCGGCCGAATCCGAAACGGTCGCGTATACGCTGCCGGAACCGTTCACGCTCCTCGGGGGTCATGGCATCGAGACGCTTGGACCGATAGCAACCGTGGCGTCCCGTTCCACCGACGAGGATCCGGCTCAGTGCCAGCAGTCCCAGCCCCTGCCAGAACGTGATCTGGCGCCAGCCGAAAATTGGCGGCAGCAGCCAGTTCCACAGCAGCTTCACGATTTCGCCGCCGATGAAACCAACCAGCAGTATCGCCGCGATTCCGATAGGGGCCATGAAGAGCAGTTTGCGTCGCCGTGTCATGTTCGGTTCCTCATGCTTTCGTCAATTCGTCGTAAATACCCTGCAGCCGTCTGCGCAAATGCAGCACCGCATAACGTTTGCGCGACAGGAGCGTGTTCACGCTCACGCCGGTCTCCGCGGATAACTCCTTGAAGCTGCGCCCGTCCAACTCGTGCGCGACGAACACCTCGCGCTGCTCCTTCGGCAGCTCGTGGACCGCCAACGCGAGCTCCTCGAGCAGCACGCTGCGCACATAGAGCGCCTCCGGTCCGGCATCGGGTGATGGCAGCAGGTCTTCCAATCGCAGCAGTTCGTCCTCTTCGCCGGCGACCGCGGTATCGCTGAAACTGGCCGGCCTCGTCTTGCGAAAGAGATCGGTGATGCGGTTGCGCGCGACGCGAAACAACCAGCCGGTCACATGCTCGATCGGCATCAACAGGCGGTTCGCTTCCACCAGCTCGTAGAAGACGTCCTGCAGGATGTCCTCGGCGTCGCGCGGATCCGGCACGCGCCGCCGAATGAAGTTGCGCAGCCGGGACTGCTCCCGCGTGACCACCTCCGAGATGCGCCGATTCTGGTCGAGTGGCATCAGCTGCGAGGTCCACCTACAGGTACAGACGGATGACAGGTGCGGATATTGTGGGTGGGAGGCGCACCGCCTGAAGCGAGTTCTCTACTCCTGGCGCAGCGCCGCGGCCGGATCAACCACGAGCCCCTGATGCGCAGCCATAATCGAGGCGACGAGCGCAATGGTCCCGACCATCCCGACAACGCCGGCCAGCACGAGCGGGTCCTGGGGTCGCACGTCGAACAACAAGCTCTCGACAATCGTGCTGACCGTGATTGCTCCCGCGACGCCTGCAACGAGGCCGGCGACGACCGGCAAGAGGCCCTGGCGGACGATGACGGCGAACACGTGCGATCGAGGGGCGCCGAGCGCGACGCGAATGTTCATCTCGCGCCGGCGGCGCGACACACCGTAGGCCGTGACGCCGTACACGCCGATCATCGCGATTATGAGCGCCATCGCGCCGAACGCGACGAATAGCCACATCTGATATCGACGCGCGCCGAGCGCGGAATCGACGATCTGTTCCATCGGCCGTGCGTTTCCGATCGCGATCTCCGGATCGACCTCACGAATTGCGTGGCGTACTTCGCTCGTGACCGACGCGGGATTGACCGTCGTATGAATCACGAGGGAGGGCGATGGCCGTGGCCGGTACCAATACGGCATGTACACCATCAGCGGCGGCCGGCTGTCGATGTTCGTCTTCGTGTCGGGGACGACGCCGACGACCTCGACGAGCTTCTCGGATCGGTCCGGGTTCCACCGGAACTTCTGACCCATCGGATCGACCGTCGGCCAGATCCGGGCGGCAGTGCTCTCCGATACGACCGCCGGCACGATCGATTTATTCCGATCGTCATCCACAAAGGTGCGGCCGCGCTGGAGCGGAATCGACAGCGCCTTGAAAAAGTCGTTGGATACATATCGATAATTCGCAGTCGGCTGCTCGGCCCACGGCCGCCGATCGCCCTCGCGCGCGATCAAGTTGACCGTGCCTTCTCCGCCGAGCGGCAGGATGTGCGTCCAGGCTGCGACGGTCACGCCGGGAACGCGACGGACGCGCTCGAGAACGCGGTCGGACACTTGCGCGCGCTGCGCCGCATCGCCATACCGGTTCAACGGCAACACGACATCCACGGCCAGCGTCTGACGTGCCTCGAATCCCGGATTCGATCGCTGCACTCGGATGAAGCTGATCATGAGAAGACCGGTGACAACCAGCAGGGTCACCGACATCGCGACTTGAAGGGCCAGCAGGATGCCACGCGCTCGCAGTCCGCCGCGCGCGTCGGTAGTCGCGAGCCCGCCGGCGCGCAGCCGCTCGTGGACGTTCGCGGCGGCCAGATGCCACGCCGGCACGACCGCGACGATCAGGCCGGTGGCAATCGCCACCGTCGCCGCGAACATCAGCACTCGGCCGTCGAGACTCACATCGGCCGCACGCGGCAAATCGATCGGCGCGGTGCGGACGAACGCAGCAATGGCCGCCCACGCCACAAGCAAGCCGAGCGCGCCACCGGCCGCCGCAAGCACCAGCTGCTCGAGGACCAGCCGGGACAGCAGCCGCACCCGGCTGGCGCCGAGCGCCGCGCGAATCGCCGCATCGCGAACGTGAGCGAGTGTGCGCGTCAGCGACAGGTTGGCCAGGTTGGAGCACGCGATGAGCAGAACCGCCGCGATCGCCGCCAGCAGCAGCAACAGTGCCCGGCGTGCCCTGCCGACGATCGTTTCGGCCAGCGGCGTCAACGAGGCACTGAGCGTCACCGGCTGGTTAGCCTCTTTGGTTGCGATGGCGCTGACTTGCGACTGCAGCACGTCGAGTTCAGCCCGAGCCTGCTCGAGCGTCATGCCTTCCTTCAGCCGCCCGATCGCCGCGTTGTTGTGATCTCCGACCCAGCCCGCACGATCCTCTTCGACCCGGATCGGAACGAAAGCGTCGAGTTCCGCCGTCAACTGCCGGCGCATCGGCAGGCGAAGGAGCGGCGGGAGAACGCCGACAATGGCGTGCGGCTTGCCGTCGAGCACGATCGCGCGCCCCAAGATCGCCGGGTCGGATCCAAGGCGCTGCCGCCATAGCTTGTCGGTTATCACGACGACGTGCGGTCGCCCCGGCCGCTCATCGTCGGTTGTCAGCGTCCGGCCGATCGACGCCGGAACCTGCAGCACGTCGAAGAGCGACCCACTCGCGCGGACTACGGTGATTTGTGTCGCCTCGCCGCTGCCGGTGAGGTTGGCCGGAAGCGCGATGTACTGGGCGAGTGATTCAAATGTCTTCGCCTGTGCGCGCCAGTACTCGAAGTGTCGTTCGTTGATTGGCAGCACCGGAACACGGTCCTCGACCTGCCGCCAGATCTCGTTGAGCGCAACGAGCCGCTGCGGTTCGCGATAGGCGAGCGGCTTCAGAAGCACGCCATTCACAATTGAGAAAACGGCCGTTGTTGCGCCGAGCGTCAGTGAGAGCGTCAGGATAATGGTGGCCGCGTACGCGGGATCGCGTCGCAGCGATCTGAACCCGTCCCGGAGATCGAATCGGAAACTGCCCATGGCGCCTCCAGAGTTGGACAGATTACGTGGTTTATGCGCGCGGCTCACGCAATCCGAACACCCTGACGGCTTCGAGCGCCGCGCCACGCGCGCCGGCGGTATCACCGTCCGGCATCAACTCGATCGGTGCGACCTGTTCTTCACGCTGAACCGGCAGGCCGGCTCGCACTTCGCTGATGAACCAGTCGCGAAATGCCCGGGAGGCTTCCATGGCCCCGCCACCGATCAGGAAGCCGTCGGGGTCGAATACGTTGACCATCTGATCGACGAACAAGCCGAGCGCGCGCGCCTGCACCCGGAAAATCTCGAGAGCCATCGCGTCTCCGCCGTCCGCCATGCCGCGGATCCGGACGGCGGCCGTCGCGGGATCGACACCGTGCAGCGGATGGCCGGGATATCGATTGAGAAAATGCGGCAGGAGCGTCTGCCGGATGGCGGTCAAGGAGCACAGGGATTCCAGGTCACCCGTGCGGCCGCAGTTGCACGGCGGTTGCAGATCTTCCAGGCCGGGGATGGACCGCCAGGGAATCAGCACGTGCCCGACTTCTCCGCCGAAGCCGTGCCGCCCGGTCAGCAGTCGTCCGTCGACGACGATACCGCCGCCCGTTCCCGTGCCGATGATGACGGAAATGCTCGTGGCGGGTTCGTCAGAACCAAAGAGTGCGGTATGCCCCCATAGAGCTGCGGCGTTGCCGTCGTTCAGATAGACCACGCGCCGTTGCAGCCGCTGCGCCAGCTGGCCTCGAAGATCGAAACCTGCCCACGCCGGATGCGCGAAGTTGGTCGAGCCGCGAGCGCTGAGCACGCCTTCCGCGCTCGCAGGTCCAGGCGTATCCAGGCCGACGGCAACAATATCGGCGAGCGAAACGCGGCCCTTGTGAGCCGCCATCTCGAGCCCGGCAGCGATTTGCTCGAGGCAGACATCCGGCCCCTCGGTCGCGAGCGCGGGATGCTCGCACAAACCTTCGAACAGGAACTGTGCTCCGGCGCTGTCGAGCAGGGTGAAATTAACGGCCGTGCCGCCGAGGTCAATTCCCGCGACGATCGCCATGCATAGGCCCCGCGCGAAATGATATCAAAACGATCGTGCTCGCCCTGGCCGCCGTTACCAATTTCACTTGCGCGCGCCGAAGAACACGATGTTTGGCGCGTCGGACCGCGCGACCCCGATGTCCAGGATGCCGTCTTTATCCAGATCTCCGATCGCGAAACCCATCACCGTGCCCTTATTGTCGCCGAAGTTCACCGCAGCAAAGTGCCGCCCGGAACCGTCGTTGAAGTAAATCGTTGACGGCGCTTCCACGTGTCCGACGATCACGTCCACTCTGCCATCGCGATTGAGATCGCCAACGGCCAGCGCGTAGGGGACGATCGTGCGGTCCGCAAGCGACACGCCGGGCGAGAAGTGGCCATCCCGCTGCCCGAAGGACAGCGACACGCCGGTCCGTTCGTCGATCGTGACGATGTCAGGAATTTTATCTGCGTTGAAATCCGCCACATCGGCGATCCGGATCGTGGCATCGGCCGGACCGAACGGCGTGCGACTCGAATCCGCGAAGGTGCCGCCCGGTCCCGCGAGATAGACAAAGCTCTGGCCGCCGTCGCGATGCGGAGCGACGAGGTCGATGAGCCCGTCGCCGTTCATATCCGCCGGCGTCACGGTCGTCGTCGAATAGCGCGCGAATGGCGAGCAGTCGCCGTCGAAACGTCCGCGCCCGCGATTCAGGCAGACGTAATTCGCCGTGTCCGGCTTGCCGCTTCGGTTGGCGACGACGATGTCGGGCAGGTGGTCGCCGTTGAGATCCGCGACGCTCGCATTGCGCGTCTCCCACTCGGCGCGGCCGTACGTCGATCCGACGTGGAAGCGCCCCTGTCCGTCGTTCAGGTAGACGAGTTTTGGATCGGGCGTGTCGTTGCTGATGACGACATCGAGCGATCCGTCGCCGTCCAGGTCCGCGAGCTGTGCCGAATAGGAGCGGTCCACCGCGGTGCCGAGGTCGTATGCCGTTCGAATGCCGCCGTGGCCGTCGCCGAGGAGGACGCGGTCCACGAGCGGCCAATGGCGTCCCTTCGCAAGCACGACATCGAGATTCCCGTCTTTATTCAGATCGCCGAAGCTGACATTCGCCGACGTTTCAGACGTCGTCTCGAGCAGCAGCGAACGATCGTAGCGTGGCAAGCCGGCGGTGCCCTGCGGCGCGCCCGCATGGATGTTCGCCAGGCCGGCGAGCACCGCGAGAGCCCAACTGACACGGCGGCTGGTCCACGGCATGGAGATCTCCTATTCTCATCGAAAAGCGTACGACCTTACACGATCAGGCCGATTTCCGGCGGACTTGACAGCTATAGGTATTAAGTAATATATATATCACTCAATGCCAAGAAAGCAGCCCGACGCGTTTCTGCCGCTCAAGAGTAACTGGTTTCACATCCTCGTGTGTCTCGTCGGCGGCGAACAGCACGGCTACGGCATCATGCAGGACGTGCTCGAACGCACTGGCGGCAAGGTCCGCCTCTGGCCGGCAACGCTGTACGGATCGCTGAGGCGGCTGATCGAGGAAGGGCTCATCGCTGAATCGGGCGAGCGCCCGGCGGCCGAATTCGACGATGCACGCCGGCGGTATTACAAGCTGACCTCGCTGGGCCACCGCGTGCTCGATCTCGAGAGCGAACGCCTTAGGGATCTCGTACGGGTACTCGACGCCAAGCGGCGGCAGGAGGCACGGTCGTGAGCGGCAGTGGAAGCGGCCGGATATACGAACGTCTCGCCCGCGCCTTTCCGCACCACTTCCGGATGATCTGCGGTGACGGCCTGGAACGTCTCGGCGCGGACGTCGCGCCACTGGTCTGGCGCGAGCAGGGCGTCATCGGGATGGTGCGGCTGTTTGCTGATCTCGCGCTGCATTTACCGCTGGAATATTTCGCAACGTGGACGCGCACATTCAAGGAGCTCACCATGACGGCCGACGTGTTCGAAGGAACGTGGAAGGCGCGGAACGACAAATCGCACTGGGATCCCGCGTACACGCCGGAGCAGGCGTGCCTGCGATTCGAGGCGACGGAAACGGGTTACCTGCTGATCGCGTACGGCATCAAGGACGGCCAGGCGTGCGCGGAGCGCCCGACGCCGATCGTCGCGGACGGCAGGCGCCGCCCGGTTGTCGATCTGCAGGGACGGCCGATCGCCGGCGTTCCCGCCGGCGCGATGGCGTTTGGCAGCCGTCCTGACATACACACGATCGAAGCTGGCGCGGAGGCCGACGGCAAAGTTCTCGGCCGCGGCACCTACCGCGTCTCTGAAGACGGCAAGACGCTGACCGTGACGACCGAAGGAATCGGTCTCAAGGGGCCGTTCAAAGTAGAGGCAGTCTTCGAGCGCGTCTAGAAGCGATAACCGATCCCCACGCGCGAAGAGACATTGTGGCTCGTGCACGTCAATGCCTTACTTCCCGCGTAATTTTGCCACGGGGCCGTCTACCCCATTTGGCAGCTGGACGTCCGCAAGCTGATCGTCATCACGGACCTCCCGCTTCAATCGTCCAAGCTCCGCCTTCAGGGTTGCCGTCAACGCGTCCTGCCCGGGCTCGCCGTACAGGTTGTGCAGCTCGTACGGGTCGTTGACCAGATCGAACAGCTCCCACTGATCCTTCTTCCAGAAATAAATCAGCTTGTGCGTGCGTGTGCGCACGCCGTAGTGCGCGCGCGTGTTGTGGTCGCCAGGGTCGTGATAGTAGCGGTAGTACATCGACGTTCGCCAGTCGGCGGGCGTCCGACCCGCGAGCACGGGCAACAAACTGCGACCCTGCATGTCGGCCGACATGGGAAGGCCAGCCACCTCGAGAAACGTGGCCGCGAAGTCGATGTTGAGTGCGAGGGCGTCGCTCCTCGTGCCAGCCTTGATGCGCACGGGCCACCGGACGAGGAATGGCATGCGGATGGACTCCTCGTACATGAAGCGCTTATCGAAAAGGCCGTGATCGCCGAGGAAGAACCCCTGGTCGCTCGTGTAGATGACCATCGTGTTCTTCGCGAGACCGGCCTTATCGAGGAAAGCCAGGACGCGGCCGACGCTGTCGTCGACCGACTGCACGGTTGCCAGGTAGTCCTGCATGTACCGCTGATACTTCCATCTGACGAGCGCCTCGCCGGTGAGCGTCACGCTCTTTCCATCGCGGACGATCGTCACCGAGTCTGGTTTGATGGCGCGCCATTTGGCGAGATCCTGGCCGGCAAGCTCCGGTGGCGGCGTCAATTTCAAGTCACGGTTCGTCAGATCGGCGGCGACGCGCTGCTGGTTCTCGTGCAGCGCATCGGTGCGTGTCGCGTACGAGTCCCAGAACGTCACCGGTTCTGGAATGTGCTGCGCCGAGAAGTGCGCCGCGTGATCGTCGCTTGGATCCCAGGGACGATGAGGCGCCTTGTGATGCATCATCAGGAAGAACGGCTTGTCGCGCGGAGCTTTCTCAATGAACTCGAGCGCCAGGTCGGTAATGACGTCGGTCGCATAGCGGCCCGTGTACGTCTTCTCACCGGTCGCGGTGTAGAAGACCGGATCGTTATACACACCCTGGCCGGGCAGGATATTCCACTGATCGAAGCCGACCGGATCACTTCCAAGGTGCCATTTCCCGATCATGCCGGTGTAGTAGCCCCCCTGCTGCAGCAGCCGCGCGACGGTCATACGCGAGCTGTCGAACCGGTTGAACATCGTCACGCCGTTGATATGTGAGTACTGGCCGGTCAGGATCGCGGCCCGGCTCGGCGTGCAGATCGAATTCGTCGCAAACACGCTCGTCAGGAGGGCCCCTTCGCGCGCCAGGCGATCGAGATTCGGGGTCGTGTTGACGTGCGACCCGTACGCACCGATGGCGTGCGCCGCGTGGTCGTCCGTCATGATGTAGAGAATGTTGGGGCGGTCGGCGCGCCGAGGCTGAACCGCCACGCCGGACGAAGCGAGTGTGATCACCGCGCAGATCGCCGCCGCGAGGGACTTCATTCGTACTCCTTGTGACTACTTCTTGCTGACCTTCCAGTTCCCGCTGGCGACTTCATTACTCGTGGCCTTCTCGCGCAAGGACCACGTTCCGGTGGCAGTCTTCTCTTCGAATGTCGCGGTCAGGATCACCTCTCCGCTCTCGTCGGGTGGAAAGTCGTACTTGCCACTCATCTTCTTGCCATCGAACGACACCGTTTTCAATGTCGCTTTGTAGGTTGGCTCTCCCGTCACCGACACGCGCGCAGCGAGCGCGTCGTCCTTTCCACGTTCCAGCGTCAGCTCGAAGCCGCCGCCCGAGCCCGCGCCGTCCCACGTTCCGGACCAGACGCCGATGAACTGCCCGGCATCTGTGGATTCACCGCCGCGCTGCGCGGACGGAGCAAGAGTGAACAAGGCGAGCATGCACAAAAGGGCGAGACATCTATTTCGCACACTTCCTCCAGTCCGCGGTCTCATTGATTACGTCTCGTCTGACCCGCGTCGAATCACGCCGATGACGAGCAACACGCCGGCGGCAAACCAGAAAAACAGTGGAGAGATCGGCGGCCCTCCCTCGGGCGGACGGTTGATGTCCGGGTGAGCGACGACGTACTGGACCGCGACGGGACCGCCATTCTTCAGGCCACACGCATCCTGCCACATGCCCCACCCGGTGTGTTTTGCGCCGCCAGGAGGAGAGAACTCGTAACGCACCCAGCAGAACCACTCGCTGTGAGAGCGCCGACTCTTTCCCAGGACCGCGCCTTTGCGCAGAACGGAACCAATAGTGATAGCCGTCGGTGCGGAGAACTCGCGCTGCAGCTTCACCAGGTACATCGTCGACGCAAGCGCGCCAACCGCGATGGCTATCGCGGCGGCGATCAGCCGCGAACTCGTCCTTCGCAGAAACCGCGTCCTTTTCTCACTGGCCATCGTTTGCTGGCTCACATCCTACGTTCTCGCGCGAGATGCTTACAACCTGCCGGAGCGGCGGTCACTGCGAGCACCTGACGGATATCGAGTCGTTCGCACGAGACTCGGATCAGGTCGTCGTTGAGAACCCTGGTATCCGGTCGCCACGTCGCTGCTGGCGGAAATCGACAGCCTTCTCTCGGATAATGGCGCCGTCCCCGGACCGATTACGCTGAAGCAGTATCTTCAGCTCGCGCGCTGCGAGTCGCCGCGCGTCCTGTTTGAGGAGCGTGCGGCAGCGGCTGCTGTAGAAGCGCGCGCCGAAGCTGACTCGCGCGCGATAGACCTCGCCCATGCCGCCTTCGCCAAGCTTCCCCACGATGAGATACGGCCCGATCACGTCGCCGGGATTCATCGCCTCCTCCTCTGCATAGGTGTCCGCGGCGGCTCACATCCCACGGCTTCGCATGTCATGCTTACAAACGTGCCGGAGCTCCCCGAGGTCGAATTTGTGCGCCGGCGGCTCGCACCTGTCATGGCGCGCAAGCGCTTCGAACGGGTGAGCGTGCGCCGGCCGGATCTTCGCCTCCCGTTTCCCGTTCGGTTCAGCGCTCGACTCACTGGAGAAACTGCCCTCGCCGTTCGCCGACGAGCCAAGTACCTGCTCGTGCCGCTATCCTCCGGAGAAACGCTCCTGATGCATCTCGGGATGTCGGGTTCGTTCCGGATAGAGCGGCACCTCCGCGAGCCCGATGATCCGCGTCACGATCACGTGGTGTTCCACATGTCTTCGGGCGCGGTCGTCACGTTCAACGATCCGCGGCGGTTCGGATTCATGGACCTGCTGGCGGCGGACGCGCTGGCGACGCACCCGGTGCTCAGCAGGCTCGGACCGGAGCCGTTGTCTGCGGAGTTCGATGCGTTTGTCCTGGCACGAGCGTGCAAGGGCAGGAAGACGCCGCTGAAGATCGCGCTCCTCGATCAACGTGTCGTCGCTGGACTCGGCAACATCTACGCCGCCGAAGCGCTGCACGTGGCACGGCTGTCACCGAACCGGCGGGCGTCGACCATCGCGACCGCGTCGGGTGCGCCGCGTGAGTCGGCACGCCGGCTGGCCGCCGCGATCAAGCAGGTGCTGACCGAAGCCATCGATCGCCAGTCAAAAGCGGTGTATCGCTCGGCGCGATTCCGCGTTTACGATCGCGAAGCGGAACCCTGCCGCCGCGGTCGTTGCGGCGGGACGATCAGGCGCCGCACGCAAGCCGGTCGTTCGACCTTCTTCTGCCCTGTCTGTCAGCGATAGGTTGAAGTCCGCGTTCCTGATTTCGTCGCGTGAATGGTTATCGGGCTCGCACCACAATCATGAGGCCGGACGCCCAGGCGAGTTTCGTTGCGACAAAGCCACGCTGGCGTTCCAATTGATCGATCAGGACCGACACTTTGGGTGCGTGCCCTTCCGGCCAATTGAGCTGCGGTAGCAGATCGTCGACGAAGTAGATCCCGCCGGCGCGCAGCAGTGACAGGGCCAGTTCCAGATGTGAGAACTTACCGGGCCACGCGTCGGCGTAAATGAAATCGAATTGCCCGGACGGTGATTGCTCGAGAAACACCGCGCCATCAGCGAGGTGGAACGTCACGCGCGTATCGTGTCCAAGATGGCGCCGCGCGATCTCCTGCACCGCCGGATCGGTGTCGACGGAATCGAGATGGGAGGCGTCATCCATCCCAGCCAGCAGCCATGCCGTGCCGATCCCGGTCCCTGTGCCGAGCTCCAGAAATCTCGCACCCGGCTTGGATGCCGCAAGCGTACGCAGAAGCGAACCCGTTTTGGGTTCGGACGCCATCCCGAATCCCGCGTGCTCCGTCTCCCGTCGCAGCACGTCCAGGATGCTGGGAAATTCCGCCGCGCTCACGTCGTCCATGAAAGGGGCTACTTCTTCGCCGCGATTTCCGCTAACAGCCTGACGACATCATCCATCTGCCGCGAGGCCTTCCGGCTGTTGTTGTAGATAACGCCCACGGAGCTCCATAGGCCTAACAGAGCGATGCTGACCCAAGCCTCAAACATGACGATCCCTCCTGCGTGTTCACGGGAGCGCGACAGCGAAAATTGGCGAGATTGGAATATATCCCAGCGTGTAGTACGACGTTAGCTCAGCTTGCAAAGCCCATATGATGGCGCCCATACTCGCAAGAGCGAAGACCCGTATGCGTTCGCCAAAAACGATCGGCGCAACAGTCGCTGCCGTTCTGTTTGGAATGATGATCGCGCTGCCGGCGCTTCAGATTCCCGCCGTGCGCGCGCTGGACGAGAAGGTTCTTCGTGAATACACGGGCGTGTATCGCTGGGACCCGAATGCGTTCGTGTACCTCCAACTGTGGAACGAATTCGTGGGATTCGACAAGCCCAGTCAGCTTGTTGCGTTTGATGAATCCGGCGAGGTTCGGACGCTGTATCCGACCGGCCGGGACCAGTTCGTCGCCGGACCGGGCATGGCGGTTTCCGCGCCGATCGAATCGCGAATCGAATTTCAGCGCGACGGCACTGGCAGAATCACCTCGCTCGGCTGGCAGCGCAACGGTGCCCTTCCGCGCAGCGCGCGCCGCGTGGAGATCGAAAAACGTGAAGACGTCCGATTCTCGAATGGCGCCATTCAGCTGGCGGGCACGCTGATCAGCCCGGTGAGCGGCGGGAATCATCCGGCCATCATTCTCGTCCACGGTTCCGGCGCCGAGAATCGGGAATACATGCTTCCCTGGGCGCGGTTCCTGATCCGCCGCGGCATCGCGGTCCTCGGATATGACAAGCGTGGTGTGGGTGAATCCACAGGGGACTGGAACACGGCTTCGTTCGACGATCTGGCTGGCGACGTGGTGGCCGCATTCGAGTACCTGAAGACACACAGCGATATCGACCGGGCGCACGTTGGAGTGCTGGGCATCAGCCAGGCGGGGTGGATCATGCCGCTCGCCGCCGTGCGTGCGAAAGATCTCGCGTTTCTAATCAGCATCTCAGGGGCAGGTGTGCCTGCGGCCGAGACAACGATCGATCAGGCGCGGAACGAGATGACGATGACCGGCATGCCGCCGCAGACGGTCGACGAAATCGTCGGCCTCCTGAAGCTTCAGTACGAATTCGCGCGTACGGGCAAGGGTTGGGACGAGTACACCGCGACGCGGGAAAAGATCGTCGCGAGGATGGGGGCGGCGCCGAAGACGATTCCGGGGACGCCGGATGATCCGTACTGGCAATTCATTCGACGGTTGTACTTCTACGATCCTGCTCCCACTCTCCGTCGGCTCCAGACGCCGACGCTCGCGTTGTGGGGAGAGCTGGACAACAACGTTCTCGCGGAAAAGAACAAGGCTGCCTGGGAGGCAGCACTCAAGGCCGGCGGGAACCGAGACTACACGTTAACGATCCTGCCGAAGGCGAACCATGCTCAATGGGAGGCAAAGATAGGAAGTAACGCGGAAACGAAATCACTGCGGGGATTCGTGCCGGGTTATTTCACGACCGTCCAGGACTGGCTCGCGAAGCGGATCCGAGGTTTCGGAACGCTCCAGTAATCAGTCGATCACGTCGTCCTGGCGAATGCCTGTTTCAGAAACCCTACCGCGCGATCCATCACGTAGGGAAACCAACGGGTGTAATTCCATGGATCGTGAGGTGCACCCTGGATGGTGAGGAGTTCCGCGCTGGCGCCCGCTTCCTGATACCTGCGCTGGAGCAGAAGCGCCTGCGAATAAGGAAGGTCCGGATCGACGTCGCTATGTATCAGAAGAATTGGGGCGGCGCTCCGCGTGACATAGCTGACCGGCGACGCGCGGCGCCTGGCGTCGACAAGCCGGTCCAGCGGAGACCCGATGAACGGCTCGATCACAGAGACCGCACGGCGCGAGTAGGGTGACATGTCGACGAAGTCCGCGGGTGTAGCCATCGCGACGGCAGCGGCCACGCGGCTCGATATGCCCGGATATCCGCCAGTCCCTTCGAGATCCGGCACGTCACTGCTTGTCGCGAGCATGGCGGCCAGGTAACCGCCGGCGGATCCTCCGAGAGCGCCTATCGCATCCGGTTCGATTCGATACTCGGAAGCGTTTGCACGCAGCCAGCGAACCGCGGCCTTCGCATCTTGGACTGCAGCTGGGAATCGTGCTTCCTGCGACGTGCGGTATTGGATGCACGCGGCCGCAAAGCCCGCCTGTGCCAGGTATGCGGCGATGAAGCCATACCCCTTGCTGTCGCCGTGCAGAAATCCTCCACCGCGCATCACGACAACCGCGGGGATTGGTTTTCGACTCACCGCTGCCGGACGATACAAGTCCAGAAGCATCGATCGATTTCCGTATCGCGTGTAGACGAGATCGCGATCGATCCGCAGATTGGCGGGCGGGACGAATCCCGCGTCGGCCCGCTCGCCCCACCTCGATCGATCTGCGTGCGTGAAGGCGTAGAGGCCCGCGACTACTACGGACAGCGCCAACACAACTGCCGGCTGTCTCATCGAAGAACCAACAGTACGAAACCGAGCAGCGCAAGCATCCCACCGAGGATAGCCGTCAGCAACCAGTACTCGGACCAGCCCAGGTTGATCAGCCGCTGGTTCCTCGCACGACGTGTCGGATCCCGCCGCTCTCCCTCATGAGTCAGCAAATGTGCCGTCATAGGTCACCTCCGCGCGTACTGCATTCATGTGACACCGCGCCGATATGGTCGTTCCCTAGCAGTCTACCGCCCACAGCGATCCAGGGAGGGGGTTTTGCTTTCGGCGGGCGACAGACACAGGAGAAGGGCCGCTATCAAGGAGGTAAAGATGAGTCTGTGTCGCTCCCACATGTACGACATCGTGTCGACCTGTTCGGGCTTCGTCCACAGCACGTACCCCGCCGCCACGGCATTCTGAAGACCGCCGACAAGAACAAACACACCGACAATCGCGAACGCCAGGACCTGCAATTGCGTGCTGCTCACGTCGATCTGCAGGAACAGCCCGCCGAGAAGAAGAACGACACCCCAGACCTTCAAGGCGAGTTCGGCCAGCGTTTTCCGCTCATATCTGTATCGCTCGCCTTGCACTGAGGGCTTGCGACGGGCAGTCCGATCGGCTCAGAATGACCCCACTATGGCGATAGTAACGCAGGCAATCGTGGACGTCTCACAGTGAACGTCGAGCGACGGATCGTGCTGCGCGCGCTGGCGCAGCTGGGGATGGTCGCCCTGCCACTCGGCCGGAGCCGATTGCTGGCGTCGGAAGACGTGGACGTCCAGCCACTCCTCGCACAGGTACGACGCGTCATCGAGGCCATGCAGTATCTCGGCGAGCCATTCCCGGACGCCGAGGTCGCCGCGCTGACATCCATCGCGGATTCCGGCAACGAACCGGCCATTATTGCGGCGGTCGATCGTCTGTTCGCCGCCCGCTGCCTCGCGGACATCCGTATCAATCCTGAAGGGCGGATCTCCATCGCGCGCGGCGCGGCCGATGCGCGGCTGGTCGAACAGGGATGGCGCGCGTTCCTCGTCAAAGTTCGGAACGAAGCAGGACTCACCGGCAGGCTGTTGGTCGAGAGTCCACAGGCGCGGCCGGTTTACCGGCCGGCGACGGGCAATTCAATCGCGCCGGTCAGCGTCGGTCCGTCGGACATTCGCGATCGCTGGCTGGCGCTCGAGATGTTCGAGGGCAAACCGATGGAGCCGCAGCTCTCCGGCCTGGAGCTGGAGTACCGGATCGTCGCGCTCTACAGCCGCGATCGCGGCAGACGGGAAGCACAACTCGGCGCCCTCGCCGGCACGGGCAGCGAGGACATCGGCTTTCGGAACCGCGTGGCGGTCATGTTTCAGATCGATCCGTCGCACGACGTCACGATCCGCGTGCACGACGAGCACGGCCGCCCGGCGATCGCATCCCTGATCGTCGAGGACCATCTCGGGCGGGTCTATCCCGCCCGCACGAAGCGGCTCGCTCCCGATTTCTTCTTTCAGAAGCAGGTCTATCGCGCCGATGGTGAGATGCTGCGGCTGCCCGCCGGCGATTACACATTTACGTGCGGCCGCGGGCCGGAGTACCGGAGTGAGCAGCGGTGCGTCCAGGTCTCCGCGAGTGGATCGGCGTTACCGATCGAGTTCCGGTTGTCGCGGTGGATCGATCCCGCGGCACACGGCTGGTATTCCGGCGATCACCACGTGCACGCCGCTGGCTGCAGCCATTACGAAAGTCCGACAGAGGGTGTGCGGCCGGAAGACATGATGCGCCACGTACTCGGAGAGGCACTGAGCGTCGGCGCGGTACTCAACTGGGGTCCCGGCTACTATCACCAGCGGCAGTATTTCGAGGCGAAGGACAATCCACTGTCGACGCCGTCAACGCTGATGCGCTACGACCTCGAAGTGTCCGGGTTCCCGTCCAGCCACTGCGGCCATCTCGTGCTCCTCAGGCTGCGCGACCAGGATTATCCCGATACGCGGCAGATCGAGGACTGGCCGTCATGGGATCTGCCGATCCTGACGTGGGCGAAATCACAAGGGGCGATTGCCGGGTTCGCGCACAGCGGCCTGGGACTCCAGGTGAAAAGCCGCGAGCTGCCAAATTACGAGATGCCCGCGTTCGACAGCATCGGCGCGAACGAGTACATCGTGGATGTGACGCACGACGTGGTGGACTTCATCTCGGCGATCGACACCCCGTTCGTGCACGAGTTGAACATCTGGTACCACACGCTCAACTGCGGCTTTCGCACGCGCCTCGCCGGAGAAACGGACTTTCCCTGCATGTCAGACGAACGCGTCGGCGGCGGCCGGTCGTACGTGCAGCTGACCGGTCCGCTGTCGTATAACGAATGGTGCGAGGCACTGCGGCAGGGCCGTTCGTATGTATCCGACGGCCGGGTCCATCTGATGGACTTCGCGGCTAAGGGGCACGCCGTCGGTGCCGGCGGCAACGAGATCGCACTCGACGCACCTGCACGGCTCACGCTCACGGCGCGCGCCGCCTGCCTCCTGCCCGAAGAAGCTGCCGGCAAACCGGATCCGGATCGCCGTCCGTACTGGACGCCTGAGCACGCGCGGATTTCCGGAACCCGCGACGTGATCGTCGAGGCAGTGGTTAACGGACGTGCCGTCGCCACCGAGCGGCTTCACGGAGATGGATCGTTGCGCGATTTGCAATTCGATATTCCGCTGGATCGCAGTAGCTGGGTCGCGTTGCGAATGCCGGGCAGCGCGCATACGAATCCGATCTTCGTCACCGTGGGCGGCCGGCCGATTCGCGCGTCCCGGAAGAGCGCGGCCTGGTGCCTCGAGGCCGTCGATCAGTGCTTGTCCCAGAAGGCACCCAGGATCAGAGTCCGTGAGCGCGACGCGGCAAGCCGCGCGTACGAGCATGCGCGTCAGCGATATCGCGCCATTCTGGCGGAGTCTGACGTCGACTGATCGATCGGGGCAGTACCTCAGCCAATACCGGCCTGTGGCACACATTGCGCTTCGATTGCGCACGGAGGTCCTATGCCGAGGGGCGAAAAAGACAAATACACGAGCAAGCAGAAGCGGC
This sequence comes from Vicinamibacterales bacterium, assembly GCA_035637115.1. GTDB lineage: Bacteria > Acidobacteriota > Vicinamibacteria > Vicinamibacterales > 2-12-FULL-66-21 > JAICSD01. Next base: position 19,364 of record DASPXV010000022.1, on the reverse strand, counting down.
AGGCGGAGCACATCGAGCAAGGCTACGAACAACACGGCGTCCCCGAGAACGAAGCTGAACGGCGCGCCTGGGCGACGGTCAACAAAGTGCACCATGGCGGCGAGAAGCCCGGCGGCGGCGGGTACGGCAAACCCGAAGATCGCGAGCCCATGCGCAAAGGGGGACGGAAAGCCGGATCTCGCTAAGTCGCTCGTCTACTCTGGTGGGGAAGGCGGCAAGAACCGCGGCCTTCTCGCCAACTCTTGCGCCGCCCGGCCCCGCAAACATGCATGCGTCCGGGTACTGGGAAGCGATGAGATCGAGATTCAGTGCGCTGCGACTTTGTGCGTATCGATCGAAGAACTCTTGAACGACAGTCGTGTTGCTCATGGCTATCTTTCGGGGCGATGGGCGAGATTACTCGATTTCGTCGTTCACGCGCGCGGCGTGAGTTTCTTCGGCTGCAATCGTGCGAGAACCATGTTGATGGCGAGCGCCACAAGAAACGCGGGAAATGCCGTGATAACCGGCCAGATCGCGAGCGAGAGACGCAGGAGTTGGCGGTGCTGGGCAGCCGATGCCACAGACAGTGAATGGATGTTTGCGCCAAGAGCAAGCCCGAATGCTCCAATTGCGACGGCGAGGGCGACGTGGAGTGCCGCTGAGGCGGGCGGGTTGTGCAGCCGAAAGCGCTCGTACCCGATGTGGGCTGCGTACGCGATCGCGCTCACCACCCATGCCGCCAGGCGCCACGCGTGCACGTGAGTGGCCGGTGCTGCGAAGACGATCCCGACCATGGCGTACCCGACACCGATCAGGGCGGCGATAGGGATCCACGACTGACGAGATGATTCCCGCATGTGTGTGGGCCCGGCTTGGTTTGCTAGAGGTTGCCGCCCGTGCGATCGATGACGACGGTTGACTGTTCCGATCGCAGCCGCAGAGCGGGTCGAGAGCTGTCGTCAGGATTCATCGCGTACGTGAACACGTGCAACTCACCCTGCCGTTTGTGCTTCATGTTTGAAAGTAAATCAACGCGGCAGACGAAGTTGTCGCGACTCGCCACCACGATTTCCAACGGCGTCGTGAACTCCGGAGGAATGAGCATCCGCACGGACCGCTGAGCCCAGGCTAGTAGGGTGCCGTGAAATTCTCGAGCGGTCATCTTCAGATTGATTTCGGATTCCGCACTGAGCGTCACGCGGCCGGCCGCCCCGGCGAAATCAATGACGCCCGCCGAGACATCCACGTTGCCGGTTGTGTTGAGGACGACGGCGCGAGCATGCGTCGCCGCGATCCGAACAGGACCCGTCATGTCGCGAACCTCCGCGGCTGTGTATGACGCGTGAATCACGACTCCCGCGCCATTCGGTGCTTCGACGAGGAGCTCACCGCTCGCGTCGTGTACCTTGGATAGGTGCGGGCCAGTCAGCGAGACGGTGCTGCCGCTGATGACGAATGAACGCTGCCGAAGCTGCTCGCTGGCTTCGGCTTCAGTCTGGCCGCGACCTACGGCGTGGAAGAAGAGCGACCAGTCCGGGGCGTTCGCTCCGGCGACGACGATGGAGTAGCCCGGATCAGAGGTAATCGTCAGGGTCGGTGTCTCACGGCCGCCGATAACACGCTCGTCCGATCGAGTGGCGCCATGGGGCGGCCGATTGCCGGCGACGAGCACAGCCACCGCCTGAAACCCGCTCGCAGCAGCTTCTGGTGTGCGGCGATAATTCAGCGGCCGACGCTCAAACAGACACTCATGTGCAGCCTGACGTTCGTAATCCGTGGCGCTCACGCGACCACCTCGGTATATGGTCCGTCGAAGAAAGGAGAACATCTACTTTTTGTCCAGGCGCGATTTCACTCGATCCATTGCTATGTGGAGAACCTTCTTGACGTCGGACAGCTTCGTGGTCGGCAGGTTGTTGAAATCTCTGAGCCGGTGTTCGAAATCCTGGCCGCGTGTGGCATCCTCCACCGCGAATCGGACCTCCTGGAGCGCCACTCGCCGGTGATCGTACGCACCCAGAACATCGATGCACGCCTTCTGCAAGGCGCAGAACAGGCTTCTCTTCCCTGTCGCTTCGTCGTCGTCGCACTCGCGGTCGTCCTTGCGGTTCCACGCCGATTCGTCCTTGAGCAGTTCCTCCGCCCTCAGAAGAATGCGCAGGTCGTCTTTGGTAACTGGCAGGTCTCGCCGCTCCAATTCGGCACTCGTTGGCGGCATTGGAGGAGTCGGCTTCGGCGGTTGAACCGCCGCGCGGACATGGCCCCCGCCGAAGAGAAGAAACAACACCGCTGCGAGCGTGAGAGGCAGATTCCGGTTCACAGTGCCGCACCTTTCCCTTGTGAGTCCCCGTTGGTGACATGCGCAGACTTCCGCCCGATCCCGAGCAGATGCGCGCTGGCGCCAACAATCGACGCTTCTGACTCCAGGGCTCGTGCAACGTTCATGATGTCGGCACGCGCCTCCAGCCGCGCGTTGAGCTGGCGCGCCTGTTCGACGAGTCGAGCCGAGAGGTCGACGAGGTGAACCTCGTGCCCTCGTTCTGCCAGCCACGCCGAATACGCACCCGCGGCCCCGCCGACGTCGATCAGCCGGGCCGGCGCCTTGGGGAGGACGCGCGCCAGAATTTCCTTTGTGCGCTCGAACTCCAGGCGCGACGGGCCCGAGTCGAGACGCGACTCCTCGGTAAATCCTTCGTAATATGCGATGACGTCCTGGAGCGGTTCCATACTCTATCTCGCCGTGGGCGGCTCCATTCAGCCTCGCATGTTTGCGGCGAGAAAGCCGAAAACATCGGACTCCCACGTATCGACGATGCGGTAGAGAAGGTTGTGTCCCTCACGAGCAGTTGTACCTGCCGCGGGGTAGATCTTCAAGACGTACGGCTTTCCGGCGCGCCGCATTGCATCCGCGAGAACCTGGCCTGGCGCGATCGAGTAGTCGTTGGCCGCGTGGATGAACATGATTGGCGCGGCACTCCCGATGGCAGCCGCGCGCAGCCGTGCGCGCAACCCGCGCGATTGTCCCCAGCTCGCGGCCGCGGCGCCAAAGAGGACCGCCGCGCGAATCCTCGCGTCTCGCGCGGTCAAGACGAGACTGAGCGAGCCACCAAACGAATGGCCGGACACCGCGATCCGCCGTGCGTCCACGTCCGGCAGTCGCCGAAGGAACGCAAGACCCGCGCGCGCTTCCTCGAGTTCCTCACCCTCGAGCAGCTCCAGCTGCACGCGGTTGCGTCCGTCCAGCCCGTGTGCGGCGAACGCGCGCGACATCAGTTCTCCGTCCGGGGTACCCTGCCCTTTCGACAACCCTATGCCTTGTCTGAACAGAAAGAGGAATACGTACCCGTGGCGCGCGAACACGGATCCGAGCGCGCCAGCCTCGTCGACCGAGATTGCATCACCGGTGCTGTAGCTGCCGTGATTGAACAAGACGGCGGGGAATGGTCCGTGACCGGGAGGGCGCCACAGGAGCGCGCGCAGCTTCAGCGGGCCGCTCGCCACGACGACCGTCTCGGTCTCGCTCGCGACCCGAAGCGGTCGGGCGAGCGTCGCCGCCGCAAAGCAGATCAGTGCCAGGCACACCGCAGACACCACCAAGCGTTTCATACGTGTTGATCCGGCACCGAAAGGCGACCTTACGCCCCAAGCCACAGCGCTGACGCGAATGTGAGCAGAACGATGACGAGCGATGTCGTTGTCTTCATGATCGCGCCGATTTCTTGAGCAACCGTCGAATCCAGTCACTCGTCGCAGCTTCGTACACTCGTTTACCCTTGCCATCCCGATCGTTCGGCCTCGCGCCGTGCTCGAGCAGAAGTCTCACGATGCCGGCCTGTTGCTCGCGTGCTTGCTGGGAACCGGTGCCGCCACGCCCTGTGGGTTGAACGGCAAGATGCAACGGCGTTGACCCAGCCTTGTTCGGCTGTCGCGGATCGGCACCGGCGTCTACCAGCGCGCGTACGGCGGCCAGCGATCGCGTCCGGACGGCTCTGTGCAAAGGCGCGACGCCGCTGCCGTCCAACGCGTTGGGAGTGGCTCCAACAGATGTGAGGTACTCAATTGTTTCGGACTGCGCAGCGGGATTCCAGTGATTGGCATCCGCCGCGTAATGCAACGGTTCCGCTCCTCGTCGATTTCTCGCCCGGCAGTTGGCTCCGTACGCAACCAAGAGTTCGGCAACGGGGCGCCGAAATGCGGCCGCAGCCATGTGGAGAGCGGTATCGCCGCGATAAAGATAGTGACCGATATCGTCCAGGAAGTAGTCGGAGGCCGCTTGTCTCGTCGCGCCGATGTCGGACGCCGTCGTAGCGAGAGCCGGAGTGCCCTTGAGACGGCGGGACACCTCGTCAAAAGGTCCGCTTACGACGAGCCGAACGAAATCAAAGAAGGCCGTGAATGGGGCGTCCAATAGGAAGCTCACGTTCGATGACTGATCGGACTATCGGATCCCGGTGTCGAAATGCAGGAGCACGGTCGTTGGTCCAGTGGGGCCAACGACCACGTCTTTCGCTTGCGCCCTCGGCGAGATGATCGGCGCGTCGGCGTTTGGGACGACGACGTACATGCCCGGCGCCAACAGCACTTCGAAGTGACCCTGCGAATCGGACCGAAAGGCGGCGACTACTCGATCTCCTTGCCGCACTGTGAAGCCGGCACTGAACGGCGCGTCGCACGGCACAGCGAGCTGGCAAACCGGCTGCACTGGACCACGCACGACGGTCCCGACAAGCGCCGTTTCGCTTGGCGCGGCAGGAGTGCCGCAACCTGTTGCCCCGCAAAACAGCGCCAAGGTAAACAGCGACGCAGTTCGCACGGATACCCTCAACCGCTTCTTGCGTTCATTCAACTCGCCATCGAAGTCACTGCCGTCGCTGCATGGCCGTCCGCTTCACCTGCGTGACAAATTGCAGTTCGCTGCTGCCCGCTTTCGCAGTGATTTGCCTTCCTCCAGCGCGCAAGACCGGCAGCGTAGCCATCGGCTCATGATCGCACCGGCCGCCGCCGGCTGCAAATGTTGTTGGAAAAGCTGGAGGAGTATCATGCCGCGCAGCGAAGTGCGCTGACTCAGCAAGGAGCAAGAAGATGCGTAGGCAATTAGCAACGTGCATGGTCACGGTCGTACTGGCGATCATAAACGTACCTGCAGCGGCGCAAACCAAGGCGTCCGACCGTCCCGCCGACGCTGCCGCCATTCGCGCGCACATCGAGAGCATTTTCCAGGCGTTCGTGGACAAGGATCAAAAAAAGCTGGAGGCGACGCATGGCGCGGAGTGGCGCGGCTTCACGCCGTGGTCCGACCACGTGATCCGCGGCCGTGATGGCTACATGAACGAGGCGACGTTTCCTCCTGGCATCCCGAAGAACCAGGGCATGGTGGGCTATCGCATCGGACAGTTCGACATCGTCTTCTACGGCGACACGGCGGTCGTGTCGTTCATGGCCGACGTCGACCGGATGAACGGCACGCAGAAAAGCGTGCAGAAGCTCACGCTCCTGGACGTGTATCACAAGGATCCCGGCGGCTGGATCCAGGTGGCGTCGAACACGTCACTGCAGCCGGACGAAGTGAGCCGGCAGATCTCGGAGTTCCGTCGCCTTGGCGACGATGAACGTACGTCGCTGATGACCGCGCGCGAAGCCGTCTGGCGCGCGTGGTTCGCCGGAGACGAACAGGCGCTGCTGAAACTCCTGCCACCCGAACTTGTGACGATCGAGCCGGCCGGTTCCGTCGGCACGCGCGAGTCGACGCTCGCCGGGTCGCGCGGCTTTGCGGCGGCGGGAGGCAAGCTCACACGTCTCGCGTTTCCGACCACCGAGATCCAGGCCTACGGCAATACCGCGATCCTGTACACGTCGTACGAAATGGATCTTCAGAGCGGCGGACAGACGCACAGTGAGCGCGGGATGGCCACGGAAGTCTTCGTGCGCAAGGACGGGCGTTGGCTCAACACCGGCTGGCAGCTTGCGCCGGCCGGTAAATAGAAGGAACGTTTCAGCTATTCGCGGACGTAAAATGCCATCGCCTAACGTCCACTCCTCTGTTTTGACAGCTCGGCTCTGAAGGCTCCTTCTTTGTCGGCCACGAACTTCTTGTAGCCGTCGGGATCGATAAACGCGGTCGGAGCGCTCTGCTTCAGCCGTGCGTATTTCGTTTCGAGGTCGAAATAGCTGCCGTGCGCGCCGAGAAAAATGTCGCACGGCAGCGATTTCAAGACTCGGAACATCTGTTCGTAGTCAGCCGCAATCTGTGGATAGGCTGCGTTGTTTACGAGCTGGTAGCCAGGATTCACGTTCGGGCTGCCGACGATCACGACATTGTAGGTTCTCCCGGCTTCCTGCACCTTCATCGTCCAGGTGGTGCAGCCCTTGGTGTGCCCGGGAGTAAGGTGCGCGACGAGGACAGCGTTCGCCAGCTTCACCTCGTCACCATCCCGCAGCACTCGGTCCACTTTCGTCGGTGGATAGAGGGATCCGGGGACATTGCCGTACTGAAAATCGGTCTTGCCGCCCGATTCGACGACCGACACGTCCCCGTCCATGACCATGTACTTCGCGCCCGTCAGCGATTTGATGGCGGCGCTGCCGGCGTCGTGGTCCCAGTGCGCATGGCTGATCAAAAGGATCTTGATGTCTGTGAACTTGAATCCCAGCTTCTCCACGCTCGCGCGAATGAGCGGAACGTTCGCCTCGAGATCGCTGTTGATAAGGATGTGCCCCTGCGGCGTGGTGATCAGGTAATTCGCGAGACCCTTGCTGCCAACGTAGTAGAGATTCCCTGCGATTCGGAACGGCGGAAACGGTTCGGTCCAGTCAGCATTTGACTGCGCGTGCAGGTTTCCGGCAAGGCCGATGATCGTAACTAATGCGCCCGACAGCATGTTGAGCGACTTGTGCCGCATGTTCTGCAACTCCAGTCAGATGTGTGGTCTAACGATCGTATTTTCAACCCCGCCTTCTCTGGCGGCTTCGGCGCGCAAGGTGCGGGACTCATGATCGCACCGGTTCACGCCTACCACGCAAGTCGCGAGACGACGAGGATGCAGATGCCCGCAAGAGCCACCAAGCGTCACTGGGTGCCTCCTGTCATGCTCCGCGCCGACCGTCTCGCCTCTGCCACATCGCGGATGTCGGGAGGCGTGTCTTGCCCGAGGGCGCAGGCTTGAATGCCTCTTTTCCGCGGCGGATATAGACCTTAAGGTTTGGCCCTGGTCGTTCGATGCGCTGGAAACCGGCAAACGGGAGATAGAACTCGTCCTGCAAATCGTAGACGTTATGTGGATCGGGTACCGCCACTTCGCTAGCAAACCCCAATATGTAATCTGTAGTCAGGACGTGTTCCATGTCGCCGAGTTCGGGCGCGGCCATCAGCGGCGAGGATTGGAGGATGACGATCTCGGGCCGGAGACTTTCGCGCGAGAACTCGACCGTCGTGTACCTGACTTCAGAGTCATCATGAAGAAAAACATGGCCGCCCGCCTCTCCGATCTGCGCGATCGTCGTTCCCGCCTGGAAACGCTGCTCGACCCAGCGCCTTGCGAGCAACCGATTGTCGATTCGCGCCATGAGCACATCGAACATCACGACTGAGTGGACGGGGGGCCACAGCACGCCGATGAGTCCGAGAGCAACGAGCGCCGGGCTCCACTGTGGCCGGTGCAGCCGCATGGCAAACCAGCGGGCACCCTCGGATACGAAGTATGCGGCCGCCAGGCAGAGGAACGGAACGACCGGGACCATGTGACGGGTAAATACCGTATACCCGCTTCCAAGCACCACGTAATAGGAGACGGGAAACAGCGCGACGAGGACGCCTCTGCGTGGATTTCTGAAGATCAGCAGCAGCATGCCTGCCACGCCGGCGCCGAGCATGGGAGCACCGACACCATAGCGGAGAGTCGTCGTCGCGTGGTAGACCCAGCCGCGTCCGAGGTCAAGCCCATGGCCCCCGGATAAATGCTGCGCGTCAGATGTGACGTCCGCCATGAAATGCTGGAAGTCGAGCAATGAATACGGAGCGGCACACACGAACGCGGCGACCATCAGCACGACGAAGATAAACACCTCAGCCAGACGCGTCCGGATGGATTTCCTTCCTGGCAAGCAACCGAGTATTGCGAACAAAGCCGGCAACAGGATCAACGCGGCGTTGTACTTGGTGGATGTGGCCAGTCCGGCCGTCAGACCTGCGATCGCGAGATCTCTCCGTGCACCGGATTCTGAAAGGCGAACGACATAGAGGAAGGCGATGAGCACTATGAAGGTCATCGGCACATCCGTTACGCCATAATGCGAGTCGCGGACGTGCAGGAACGCCAGCGCGAGAAGGGCCGCCGCGGCAAGCGCTGCGGTTCGGTCGAAGAGACGCAAAGCGATCCGAAAGATCACCCAGACGCTGGCGATCCCGGCAGCGGCGCTCAACAGCCGCGCGACCATGTAATTTTTCGTCGTCGTACCGACACCGTCCAGCAACGAACGAAAGTGAAAAGGCATCACCTTGTGGAGAAGGCGTTCAACACTGGGGAGCATCAAAAGGACGGCCGCGACCGCCAGCATGAACAGTGCTGGATAGTTGAACACGTGTGGGTTGAGGTCACCCGCGCGTAAGCTGCCAGCGATCGCTGAGATCGCGTCCTCGTCGGGCCGGCAATGCGGGTGAGGCAGGCAAAAGCAAATGCCCCAAAGGCGCGCCGCTGCTGCGACGGGCAGAATGACGCCGCCGACAAATAGCGTGGCGGCCGCAGGTCGACGTGGCTTCATAAGAGTTTCTGAATGGCGAGCGTTCTCCGCCCGTCAACAGGCGTTCGGCGAATACCAGCGTATAGCCGATATGTCCGAGACAATGTGCAGTGTCACTGACCTTCTTCGGTGTCATCCCAATGCACATGGTGCATGAGGTGATGCACGCCGGGACCCAAGAGCAGCCCTGCTACGGCAATCACCACCAACCCTGCAAACAACGCGTAGAGGCCGGCAAAGACCTTTCCAGACTCAGAGAGATCCGTTTTCACGGGGCCCATGCCGCCGAGGAGCATCGCCGCATTCAAGAAAGCATCTCGCCACGGCAAGTGCTCGTAGTACCGATAGCCCCAGATGCCCACCAGGAGCGAAACCCCGAGGAGCGCCAAAGAAATCGCGGAATGGGTCAGCATCCGCCGCCAGAAGGTTCGCCGGTGGTTCCTGCCAACGGTCAGGGGCCTACCCATCGGCGTGTCTCCTTGACCCTCGAACACGCTGGCTGCCTGACGTCCGCGTTTCAGCCACGACGGCTCATGATCGCACCGGCCGAGGTCGGCTGCAAACGTCTGTCAGGCGCGTTCCGAGAGTTGTACGCGATATCGAAGCTCGCGCCTGCCACCGAGTGCGGCTGGCGTAACGAACTCTTCGACGAGAAGACCCCCATTGGCAAGAATCACACGCTGCGACGGCACGTTTTCCGGCTGCGTCGTGATCTCCACATATCGAAGTCCCTCGGCTTTGGCGTCCTGCAGCACGTCGTGCAATGCGCGGGTGGCGTAGCCGCGCCCTCGCTTCCAGGGCACTACGGCATAACCGATATGTCCGAGGCAGTGTGGAGGAAGCGCCTCGGTCCCGCGCTGCCAGCGAAACCCGATGCTTCCGCAGAATTCGCCGTCCCACATCCAGCGCCGATATCCCGGAAGGCGTGACACCGTCGTGCCGTCTGGAAGCGCGATCGGCTCGCCCGCCGCTTCCCTGTCAACCAGGCTCGCGAGAAACGCGTCTGGGTCTGCAGCGATACGCGCCAGTTCCTCTCGCGCTGCCGCCTCGCCGCGGAGGTTGTCAGCCGACCATCCACGCTCCAGCGCGGCAACGTACCCAGGCAGATAATCCCGGGCCGGCCAGACAAGATGCATCAGGGCATTCAATTCACAGGGTCGGGTTGCAAGTTGCAGCGGCTGCGCCATTTGGATTGATTGTTTGAGTCCAGCCATTCAGTCGAGAATCAGCAACGCCTCTAACCGTCATCGTCCATGCCCGACGCGGCTACCGCTGCACTACCACTCAGGTGCATGCGCGCGGTCATGGCGTGCGGACCGCGACGCGACCGACAACGCGAATCCAGTTCACACGGCCATTGTCGTCGCGCACGAACTCGATCGACTGGCCGCGGTCCTGGCCGTCGGTAACCACGACACGGTCGGGCCCGTAGAAGGCGACCGCGGACTCTCTGGGAGTGCCGCCACCATTCGGACGATCCTGCACGAACATCTTTCCCCCCTCAGCGTGCACCACGTACGAATTGCTCGGCCGCGCGTACGTCCCCAAATACGGCGTCGGATCTGGCTGTCGCGCGAGAGGCTGCACCGACGGAAGCGTCTCCACGAGCCCGCGATGCGCGATGGCCTGATTGAGCGAGTACGTCGCACCAAGATACGACTTCAATGCTTCACGCTCGACATCCTGGATTAGGCGCCAGCCGGTGTTTGCATTGGTCAGGATGGCTATGGCGAAGTTCCGCTCGGGCACGATCTCCAGCAGCAGGATGTGTCCGCCCAGCGTGCCGCCGTGCCCGAAGGTGCGAATCGGTCCGACCTGGCGAATGTGCCAAGCGAGTCCGATCTCGTCGTCTGTCCCCAGCTTGCGCAATTGCGCAGTACGCATCTGCTCCAGCGATTCCCGCTTGAGCACGCGCTCGCCGTTCGCCGCGGTGCCGTCGCCCATGTGGAAGCGCGCGTAGGCGAGCAGATCGGTGATGCAGAGGCCGACGCCGCCGGCGGTGACACTCGTCGACGCGCTGAATGGCCGCTGCAGCGTCGTCTTACCGTCGCGCGTCGTGTGTCCGGCCGCAAAGCGCTGGACGATGAAATCGCCGGCGGTCGTTCCGGCGTGCTCGAGGCCGAGCGGCTGAAATACGAGATCGCGCATGGCGCGATTGATCGGCGTGCCTGTCACGATTTCAATCACGCGGCCCGCGATGCTGAACCCCGCGTTGTTATAGCTCCATGCCTTTCCGGGCGGTGCGACCTGCATCAGGTCGGTGATTGAGCCGATGAAGTTCTTCAGTGTCTCCGTGCCGCGATCCGGACCGGACACCTGTCCTTCCCAGCCGCCGAGGTGTGTCAGCAGATGCCACACTGTGACGTCGCGACTCACGGCTTCGTCGCGCACGCGGAACTCGGGCAGGTACGTCCGCACGGGGGCGGGGAGGTCGACCTTCCCCTGCTCGACGAGCCGCATCATCGCCGTCGCCGTGAACGTCTTCGAGATGGACGCGATCGGGAACACGGTGTGCTCGGTGACGGGCAGCGGGTCTTCGACATTGGTGACACCGAGTCCACGGATGGTCACCGCGTCGTCGGCGACAATCCCGAGTGCGACCCCGGGCACGCCGTACTCCTTCATCGTCGCCTCGGTGAGCGAGACGAGGGCGTCGAAGCGTGGGTTGCTGGCGGATTGAGCGTGCAGATCGCGATCAGTGCTGCACGGAATCGCCATCAGTGCGGCCGCGATGTAGACCGCGAGTCGCGGATGGATGCGAGGTAGTCCCGTCATCAATGCGTCAGCAAATCCCAGGTCGCGACTTCGTCTCGCTGCCGTTTCAAGTATGACCACGACAACTTCTAGGTTGCAAATGTGGCGGCTACACGTGTCGATCACGAAGTCTGCGGTGCTATCATCCCCAGTATCTTTCCGCGGTCACTCATTCGGGCCATGGAGCAGCTCGATTTGGATGTGCCCTTCATCCGAGTGGGGCCAAGCCTCGATCCCGTCCGATCCCAGCCTGAGTTCGCGACGCTCGCAGCGCGAATCGGCCGTTAACTTTCGGGGTCATTTCTTACTGAGGCGTGACGACAATATCAGTCAGTTCGCGATAGCTGACAGACACGACGCACTCTCTCGTCCATCGATCGCGCCTGCCACCATCTCCACCGTCCCCCGACCACGAGGAGCGCGCCGCCCGCGTAGAGCGCCTCCAAGATGTACCACGCCGTCAGAAGGATGAAGCCGCCGATCGGATGTTCGCGAACCCAGTCCTTCACTTCTGCAGCCCGCTAAGATGCAATATGGCCGCCGGGCCCATGAATTCCTCCATCGCGCCGCTTAGGAACGACGCTCATAGAGCGCGTGGCCGCTATACTCGACCCATGAAGCTAACACGGCGCGCTTTTGGTTCCACCATCGCGGGTGCGGCGTGTTTACGCGGCGTTCTCGACGCGCAGACAACCCCGCGTCCGGCAGCCGCCGGGTCGCTCACCGACGTGCCGGGGCTGCGCGTCGGCCACTGGACCGACACACGGCGGCCGACCGGCTGCACCGCGATTCTGTTCGATCCCGACGCCGCGGTCGGCGTCGATTACGACGGGTCGGCTCCCGGCGAAACCAGTATCGTGATGTTGCAACCGGTCAGTCCCGTCGAAACTGTCCACGGACTCTTCCTCACCGGTGGCGGTCCATTCGGCCTCGCCGCTCATGCAGGGGTAATTCGCTACCTCGAAAAGCGGCAGCGTGGATTCGACTGGGGTGCGGGAGTGCGCGTTCCGATCGTTCCCGGCGCGGTCATCGACGATCTCGCGCTCGGCGACCCGACAATCCGCCCCGACGCCCAGGCCGCGTACAAGGCGTGCGAGGCGGCGTCCGAAGCTGCGGTTGCCGAAGGCAACGTGGGCGCCGGCGCCGGTGCAACCGTGGGTCGGATGCTGCGCACACACACAGGCGGCGGAATGAAGGGCGGTGTCGGTACCGCCAGCCTCCGTCTCGGCGACCTCGTCGTCGCCGCGCTCGCCGTCGTGAATGCCGCGGGCGATGTGTTCGATTGGCGGAAAGGCCAGATTGTCGCGGGCGCGCGGCGTCCCGACGGCAAGGGCTTCGCCGACATCGTGGAAGTTATGAAGCGGACGATCGGCAGCGCGAACGGGGGCGACGTGATCCACGATCCGGTCCTGCGAAGTACGACGCTTGCGGTAGTCGCCACCAACGTCGCACTGACCAAGACGCAGCTGACCAAGGTCGCGATGATGGCGAACTGTGGCGCGTCCCGCGCGGTGCGGCCGTATCACACGACAGGCGACGGCGATCAGCTGTTCGCGGTCTCGACGCGCCGCCTGAATCGCGACGACGTCAACGTGACGATTGTCGGCACGCTCGCGGCGGAAGTCGTCGCGGATGCGGTGCTGCGAGGTGTGACGATGGCGGCGTCGATCGAAGGCTGGCCGGCGGCGAGAGATGTCTAGGTGCTCAGGTATTTGTCAGACACGTGACGCGCGTGTCTTTCGGCGCGATCCACTTCCTGGAACGACGCCGCACGAGATCAACGAGTTGGTCCAGAGCCACGCCTTCGTGATCTCGAGTAGCAACGGTCGACCCTGCGCAAGACGATGTAAGACCGTCGTCCTGAACTGGGACGCGGAGTTGAAGAGGCAGCCCTGACGATCAAAAGCACGTAACTATCTTTTCAGGACGCGCACGGCCGACGACCGCGCGCTCTCCCGGATGGCGCCGCCGTCGATCGCGAAGGCCGCAACCTGCAAGGTGTGAACGCCGGACGACATCGTCGGCAGGCGCGACGTGCAGATGAACTGACCGCTCGGCTGACCGAGTGCGCACGACACATCGGCCGCTTCGCTGCGCGCGTCATCCACGTACAACGCGTAGCGGAATGACGCGAGCTCACCCGCATCGGCGGCGGGTTGATCCCAGCCGAACCGCTCGATGCCCGTGATCGTCTCGGTGCCGCTCGGAGTCGCGGGCGATCCGCCGCACGCGGCGAACACGAACGAGGCGAATGCAATCAGCCGCTTTCGAAGAGTCATGGGCGCGGACCCATTCACTATAATCGCCGGATGCGGGTCGGTCGAGCGATCGCCGCGATCATTCTCTGCTGTATCGCGTTGCGGCTGGTGGCGCAGGCGCCGTTGCGTTTGCGCATATACGCGTCCGGCTTCACAAATCCGCTGGCGTTCGTCCAGGATCGGGCCGATCGCGCGGTGCAGTTCGTAGTCGAGCAAGGCGGGCGCATCCGCGCCGTCCGCGACGGCGTCGTGTCCGACACCGACTTCCTCGATCTGCGCGGTGCCGTCGTGTCCGGCGGCGAGCAGGGGCTGCTCGGTCTCGCCTTCCCTGATGCGTCGAGTCCGCGCTTCTTCGTCAACTTCACCGATCGATCCGGCAACACCGTCGTCGGACGCTTTCGACGAAGCGCAAACAACCCGCTCGTCGCTGATCCGGCGTCGCGTTTCGATCTGCGATGGAGCACGGGGCTGGCGTTTGTCGGTCAGCCGTTTGCAAATCACAATGGCGGGCACCTTGCCTTCGGCCCGGACGGTTTTCTCTATATCGGCCTCGGCGACGGCGGTTCGGCGGACGATCCGGACCATCGCGCGCAGAATCCCGCCGAGCTTCTCGGCAAAATGCTGCGCATCGACGTCAACGTTGCCGACTCGCATCCCACGGGATACGAAGTGCCGACGGACAATCCGTTCGTCAATACACCAGGGACGCGGCGTGAGATCTGGGATTTCGGACTGCGGAATCCCTGGCGCTACACCTTCGACGACCCGTCGCGCGGCGGCACGGGGGCGCTCGTCATCGGCGATGTCGGGCAGAATCGCATCGAAGAGATCGACTACGAGCCGCGGGGCCGCGGCGGACGCAACTACGGCTGGCGCAATCGCGAGGGTGCGCACGACTACGTCACGTCGCGCCCGCCGGCGTTCACGCCGCTCGTCGATCCCATCTTCGAATACGATCACAGCGTCGGCGCGTCGATCACCGGCGGCTATGTCTATCGAGGTGCGGGCCTCGGCACTGAGTACCAGGGCCGCTACTTCTTCGCCGATTTCGTCCGCGGCCGCGTCTGGTCGATCGCCCTCGCCATCGATCCGGGAACTGGCGAGGCACGCGCGTCAGGATTGATCGAACACACGTCAGAGCTGGGCGGAACGGGCCAGCTCGGAAACGTCAGCTCGTTCGGCACCGACGCGGACGGCGAGCTCTATATCGTCAGCTACTCGCGCGGGATCATCTTCAAGCTCGCGGGCCCGTTGACCGCGCCACCCATGCCGCTCAACCCGCGCATCGTGAGGTGAGCGATCACACCGACTTGCCGTGGACGCGGCCGAGCGCACGCGCCAGGACGACATTTGCGGCGAGCGCGACGAGAGACGCCGCCACCGCCGTGATCACCGGCCAAATCGCGAGCGCAAGAACCCGGAGCTGCCCGCGGCCTCGGCATGGCGCCGGATTGCCCGAAGCATTGCATGGCGAATGAGCCCGCTCCCCGGGCGGACGACGAGCCAGTAGAGGCGGAACTTCCGCCGCACATCGGGCGCGCACCAGACCCGCGTCTCCGTGCGGAGGTCGGTCGAGCCGTCGGGTTGTATCGTGACGGTGAAGTTCCAGCCGGCGAGCGCCTGCCCGGCCGGCGGACCGGCTCGGAACGTCTCGGCCGAGACGCTTGGGGACAGGACGCCGCGCGGCGTCCAGAACCCGCCGAGCACGCCGATGACCAGTTCTCCAGGAGATACATTATTAATGAGTCTCGCACCGACACGTCGCGTGTCCGCGGATGATCGCATCGATCCGCGGCGACCCGCACGCGGCGTGTGCTTTGCATTTCTTGCGCGATTATGGAGTTCAAGCTGAGTTCACCTGCTTTTGCTGATGGCGCCGACATTCCCGTCCGGCACACATGCGATGGCGACGACCGCTCGCCGCTGCTGACGTGGAGCGGCACACCGAAAGACGCGCGATCGCTCGCGCTCGTAATGGATGACCCGGATGCACCGCAAGGCACGTTCACGCATTGGGTCGTGTCCGACCTGCCCGCAGACCTGACCGAGCTAGGCGAAGGCTCGACTCAGGGCACGCAAGGACGTAACAGCTTCGGTCGCAGCGGCTACGGCGGCCCCTGTCCGCCAGCTGAGGACGCGCCGCACCGCTACCGCTTCACGCTGTACGCGCTCGACGTGCCATCGCTCGCGCTCGCGAATGGCACGCGCGAAGAGCTCGAAGCAAAAATCGACGGGCACGTCGTGGGGACGACGCGGCTCGCCGGTCGATATCGTCGGCAGCCCGTGCGGTCACGTTGAGCGCACGAACGAGTCAGCCAACGACCAGCTCAATGTCGCCACCAGGATGAACGGAGGCGGAGTACTCAATGTGCAGCACGCGCCGTGGATATTCGTCTGTGGACTTGGACGAGGCGTGCCTACGCTTTCAGCGTCGGTGCGAAGAGACAAAGAGCGGCGCTCTCATCGCTTGCGTCGCCTCTCAGACGGCGGCGGGGCTGCCGCTGACTGCAAATGGGTAGCTCCTCGGTCATTTGCTTAGCGCGCGCTTCAGTGGATTCGCCAGATTCCCTTTCGATCCAATGGCAAACGATTCGAGTGAGAGCCATGTCGCGATCGACCTCAACTCGCCGGCCAGCGCGGCGGAGACAGCGCGGGGATCGAGGCGATCCTCGATGAACGCCGCGTGCACGATCAACGTGGACGCCTTCCGGTCGGCCTTCAGATCGACACGCGCCGCGAACCGGTCGCCCATCACGAACGGCAGGACGTAATACCCGTAGATGCGTTTGGGACCGGGGACGTAGATCTCGATCTGATAATCGAAGTCGAACAGCGCTTTCGTCCACTTCCGCTCCCACAGCAGCGGATCAAAAGGCGACACGATGGCGCGCGCATCGACTGACTGCGGGATGCGCACGCCCGGTACGACGTACGCTGGCTGTTCCGAGCCTTGGACTTTCACTCGCTCGAGACGGCCGTCCTCCACCAGTTCGGCGAACAGCACGTCCGTCTTCGCCGGCGCTCGTCGTCCGTTCACCGTCAGGCGGTCCCACCACGCATCGATGTGGAAGTACTGCGCGATGTCTTTCGCAGTCCCGACGCCCATCGCGCGAGCGGCGCGGACGAGCAGGGCCTTCTTCGCGTCCGCTGCTGCGACAGGCGGAGTGCCAAGCAGCGCGTCCGAGAAGACCCGCTCGGGAATGTCGTACAACCGCTCGAAGTTCCGGCGCCCGGCGATCGCGACGCGCCCCATCCGAAACAGTAGCTCGAGAGCTTTCTTGCCCTCCGACCAGCCCCACCACGGACCCTTGCTCTTGCCGCCGTTCGAGAGCTGCCCGGCGGATAGCGGCCCGCGTTCGGCCAATTCGGCGTAGACCGCCTTCATGAAATCTTTCTGTTTCCTGCTGACGCCGGCCCACGCCTCACTCTGGTTCTCCATGCGCCAGCGCAACAACGGATAGAGATCGAGCGGCAGAAAGCACGCGGCGTGACCCCAGTATTCGAACAGCTCACGCTTGTCATGAACGAGTTTGTCGAGGGCGGACATCGGATATGGCCCGTAGCGCGAGAACGTCGGCAGGTAGTGTGCGCGCGCGAGGACGTTCACCGAATCGATCTGGATCGCCCCCAGCCGTTCGGCCGTGGCGCGTACGTGCGCCGCACCGGCACGGCACGGCTTCTTCGCGCCGAACCCGAGCGAGCTGAGCGCGAGTCGACGCGCCTCGGCCGAGGAGAGATCCACGATTCGATTTCCCGTAAAGTCGTTCGACGTCAATCAGGCCGGTATCTTCCGCGCTCGAATCGAAGCACCTGCCCACGCTTCAACGTGGCGTGGCGCTCGGTTTGCTGCTGGTCAAGCCGGCAGACTGTACCGCTTTCTAGACCCACGGCGGTGCCCAGAACGCGTCGGTGAGCTCAGCGAAGCCGTCAGGGATGTTCGCAGTTTGAGGAGGTACCTGCGTGTGCCGCGCGATGCCACTACTTGTGACCAGCGTCAGCAGCAGAACGATTGTGATCGACCTTACGCCGTCGACTCTAATCACTGTTAGACCGGGTGGGGACTGCGATCAGCCGCCGGCGTACGAGCCATCCGCATCGTGCATCTCGCCTCCCACAAGCGGTGGAACAAACGTACACACGACACGCATCCTCGATTTCACCGTCAGCCGGTGGCGGTCATGTTTGTCGAGCGCGTATAGCGTACCAGGCTTGATCACGTAGACCCCACCGGTCTCAAGATCCTCGAGCGTCCCTTCGCCCTCGAGACAGTAAACGGCTTCGAGATGATTCCTGTACCACCACGCCTGGTCCAATCCGGCTTCAAGGATGGCATCGGTCAGAGTCACGCCCATGCCGTCTTCTCTGTGCAAAAGACGGTAGCTCGACCAGGAGGCCGTTTTCACCTCGCCTTTTGTGCCCCGAATGTCGTCGGTCGTTTTCACAATCATTGGTCACCTTAGGCGCGACGTGAATGAGCGTAGCGTCATCTTGGAAAGATTTGCTCGAACTGTGCGGACTCCCAACGTCATTCTGCGTCGGCACCGTAGACTCGCTCATCGTCCACACCCCAGAGCACGTATCTCTTCGCGTAGACCTCTGAGACCTTGCCATCCTTCAGATGAATCCACAACATTGGGTACCATCGCGCCGCGTGTTTCGGAGGACGCGTGTAGTCCATTCGGCGATGCTGGATGTCGATGCTATCGGCAACAACCGCGAATGGCCTACCGAGAATGCTGTGGACCTCCGCCTCACTCATGCCTGGGTTCACGCGCCGGATGTTCGCGGCGGTGACGTTCGTGTTCGAGAGATCGGCAGCTCCGGAACAGCCACAGACGAATACGATCGACAGCAGGCAAGCGATCACGATGGGCGGCGTTCCACAGAGTAATGAGAACCACCGCTCGACCCGCCGGTTATCTGTCATACGTCTACGCTCAAGCAGCCCCACCGCGAGCTTCGAACTCGGCTCGCGCTTGTTGCAGCGCTTCCTGGACCCACGCTTCCCACTCGGCAACGTGCGTACGACCGGGCGGCTCGCGCTGGGCCGCTTGCTCGAGAAGGACGAGCGAAGCAGCTGAAGCCAGGTCCACGAGCCCGTCAAGCGCCGCCTTCCAGACGTCTGGCGACGGATCACGAAGCGCAGCCTCGAAGAGCGGCAGGGCATCTTCGGAATGGAACTGCCGCGTCAATTCCACGAGCGCGGCGCGAAACGTGGAGTCGCGCGACGCAGCAAGTCGCTTCTCCAGCTCCGGAAGCACCTCTGGTCCGAGCTCTACGAGACTGTGATACGCACTTGCCCATCCACTCGAGTCCCATTCACGAAGATAGTGCTCAACCAGCGCTACGATCTCGCCCATCGTCGACACTTCACCGGTGTTAGACGGCGTGCGCCGTCGATCGTAACCCCAGCGGATCTAGCGGCCGCGGACAAACTTTTGCACCCGTGCTCCGGTGTCGCATAGTTGCAGAATGCAGCCAGCTGCAGCGGTTTAGTACGACTTTGTCAGATTCGCAGATTGATTTCCGCGAGTTTCTGCATGGTTCTTAAATAGTGCGGTCGCGTCACAAAGAAATGCGCCGTGAGAATCTCCGTGATCACCGCGCGCGCGACGGGCAGCGTCGGCAATCGCG
>DASPXV010000021.1:0-7368 GCA_035637115.1 Vicinamibacterales bacterium | reverse complement strand
AATCCGCATCGTCCCGTTGGTTCGTTTCTGTTTCTTGGTCCAACGGGCGTCGGCAAGACCGAAGTCGCGCGCTGCCTTGCAGAATTTTTGTTCGGCAGCCAGCGCTCGATGATTCGCTTTGACATGTCTGAGTTCATGGAGAAGCACGCGGTTTCGAAACTGATCGGATCGCCGCCGGGATACGTAGGCCACGAAGAAGGCGGACAATTAACTGAACGCATCAAGCGCTCGCCTTACTCAGTGCTGTTGTTTGACGAGATCGAAAAGGCGCATCCGGATATCTTCAACATCCTGCTGCAGGTCATGGATCACGCGACGCTGACCGACAACAACGGACGCAAGGCCGATTTCCGTCAGGTCGTGCTGATCATGACCTCGAACGCCGGATCGCGCGAGATGAGCGCCGGCACCATGGGCTTTGCGAACGTCCCGGCCGCGGGGGGCCTCGACAACCGGCAGCGCGCCGCGCAGGCACGTTCGAAGTCGGCGATCGAACGCGTGTTCAGTCCGGAGTTCCGCAATCGCCTCGACGCGATCGTCAATTTCCAGTCATTGTCGGCCGACGTCATGGAGACGATCGTCGACAAGTTCATCATCCAGCTCGAGGAGCAGCTCGCGGAGCGTCGCATCGCGATCACGCTTCTGCCCGACGCGCGGAAGTACCTCGCGAAGAAGGGCTACGACCCCGTGTTCGGCGCGCGTCCGCTCGCGCGCATCATTCAGTCAGAGGTCCGCGATCGGCTGACGGACGAAATCCTGTTCGGCAAGCTCGAAAACGGCGGCACCGCCACGATCGGCCATGACGGCACCGATCTGACATTCACGTTCGCCGCCGCATGATGTCGGACGAATACGACATCCCCATAAAAGTCGTCGATCGTCGATGGTGGGCGCGGGGGGAAGATGCGCCCGGCGCGGCCGCGGCCGGTTCGCTCAAGCCGTCGTACGTGGAGGAGCTCGAACGCAAGGTCGCCGACGCGGAGAAGCAGGCGCAGGAATATCTCGGGAAGTACCGGCAGGCCTCGCAGGAGTTCGAGGACGCCCGCGCCCGGATGCGTAAGGAGCTGGCGAAAGACGCAGAGCGCAGCCGGCGCGAGGTACTCGTCAGCCTTCTCGAAGTCGTCGACAACCTCGATCGCGCCATCGATGCCGCGGCGCGGGCGGACAAGGATGCGAACGATCCGCTGCTGCAGGGGGTCGAGATGGTCCGCCAGCAGTTCCTCTCCAAGCTCGATGGCTTCGGCGTGAAGCGCATCGCGAGCGAAGGAGCGGCGTTCGATCCGGCGCTCCACGAAGCCGTGACGACGGTCTCGACCGACGATCCCGCGGCGGACGGTCGTATCGTCGGCGTGATCGCCCACGGATATCGCATCGGCGACGACGTGTTGCGCGCCGCGCTCGTGGCTGTTGCGCAGCGCCAGTGAGCCTTCGCGCCGTCACTTCTCGCCTTCTCGTGTAATTCGCAACCAGATCGACAGCGGTGACGTCCAAGTCACCGTCAGTCCCGAGGAGGGCGCATGATCCGAAGCGTTTTGAAGTACGTGTGTGCGGTTACAGCACTCCTGATTGTGACCGGGATACCCACGCCGCGCCCTGCCGCTGCGCAAAGCGGCAGCGTCGACTTCGCCGCCGGGTACTCATTCCTGCGCGATCACGAGCTGGAGGAGAACTTCCCTGCCGGCTGGTTTGCGTCCGTCGCGGGGGGCGTCAATCGCTGGCTGGCGATCGCCGGCGAGGTCGCGGGCAACTACAAGACGCTCGCGGATATCGAGGGAGCGGACGTCAAGGTCAACGTCCACTTCTTCGGCGCGGGTCCGAGGATCGTGGGGCACAGCGGCAAGGCGCATCCGTTCGCGCAGGTGCTCTTTGGCGCCGGCCGTGGAAGCGTGTCATTCGCGGGTCAGAGCGCATCGGATACCGACTTCGCCTGGCAGCCGGGCGCCGGCGTGGACTGGGATGTGACACGGAAGGTCGGCCTGCGCTTTGGCGCGAATGGACGATTCATCCAGGGCGAAGGAGAGACGGTGAAGGAACTCCAGGTCGTCGTCGGAGTCGGTATTCCGGCGCTGATTACTTAATCCACGCCATCCCATCGGGACCGCGGCCGGTTTCGATTTTTCCGGTCACCGCGAGCGTTTTTAGATCGAGAACGGCGATGTAGTTCTCGCCGTTCACCGCCACGTAAGCGCGGGCGCCGCCGGGCTCGATCAGGATTCCCTCGACCATTCTGCCGAGCGGGATCTTCTTCGTCGTCTTCCGCGAGGGGACGTCGACGACGAGCACTTGCCCGGCATCGAGATCCGACACGAGCGCGAGCCTGCCGTCGGGTGTGAACTTCAGGCGGTTCGATCGCTTCGTCTGGAGATCGATCGTCGCCGTCACCTTCTTCAGCGCGAGATCGATGATCGACACTCCTCCGTCACGCGAGTGCGCCGCCCACAACTCGCGTCCGTCGGGCGTGACGTCGAAACCCTCGGGACCTTTGCCCACGGGAATCACCGTTGCGTTCCACGCGACCGGATTCTGGCCGCGCTCGATGATGCTGATGCTGTCGCCGCCGATGTTGCACGTGTACATCCGGCTCGCATCGGGACTGACCCATACCATATGCGTGCCGGCTTGCCCTGTGCCGAACAGCCAGTCGGTCTGGTATGTCGCGGGCTCGAGCCGCGCAACGATGCGATTCGCCTCGGCCGTGTAATACAGCTTGCCGTCCGCGACGAACATCCCGTGCGGCCGCCGCAGCGGACTGACGTCCACGCGGCGAAGCTCTTTCATCGCGGTGAGATCGATCACTGAGATCGTGCTGCCGGGAGTCTGCGCGCCGTAGTTGCCAACGAACGCGAGACGGCCGTCGACCGACACCGCGACTTCGTGCGGTGCTTCGCCGGTCGCAACGCGCCCAGTCACTTTTCCGGTCGCCGCGTCGACCGTCACGAGCGTCGCGTCCTCCTTGTTCAGGACCACCAGGCGCGCGGCGCCGGGCTGAGCCGATGCACTGGATAAAATCGCAAGTGACAGCAGAAGGACGGCAGCGACGCGCTTCATCCGCTCATAGTAGCCTCAGCCGCGTCGCTGCGCGCGGAGCGCGGCGCCCTTCCCGGCGCGCGCGGTCGCGGTGCCTGGCTCCGGCCGCCGGCGGCGCGGCTCTCCGCCGCTTGCACCGGGGACCGGGCCCGCGGCCGGCTGCGAGTCGAACCCGTGCCGGCTGTTGTCGAGCTTCTTGCCGAGCGATCGGAGGCCCGCCTTGTTCGAAGTCTGTTTCGCCATGGCCGCTATCCGCAGCAAGCGCGGTACCTGATAGAATCTCTACTGTTATGCCCATGTTCGAGTATGCGTGCCGCGGGTGCGGCCGGCATTTTGAGGCCTTCGTCACGACGAGTCGTGCCGCGATCTGCCCCGCCTGCGAGGGCACCGATCTGCAGAAGCTGCTGTCGTCCCCGGGCATGGTCGGTGTGGGCGGCCGCAAGGAACGCGAAGCGATCCCGGCGTGTAAATCCCAGGGCGGACACTGCGCGTGTTCGCACGGTAACTCCCTCAACTAACGACGCCCAGCGTCATCCCGGCCGCCCCGCTCCCAGGATGACGCGGGCCAGGCAGGAGCAGACGCACATGGCAACTCCAATCGAGCAGCGCGGCTACGCGCACCCCGAAGCCCTCGTCTCGACCGACTGGGTCGAGCAGCATCGCAACGATCCGAACGTGCGCCTCGTCGAGTCCAACGAGGACACGCTCCTCTATTCATCCGGACACGTGCCCGGCGCCGTCCACGTGGACTGGACGTCGGATTTGAACGACCAGCTGCGCCGCGACTACATCACGCGCGAAGGGTTCGAAGCACTGATGTCCAGGATCGGCGCGACGAAGGACACGACGGTCGTGTTCTACGGCGACAAGAACAACTGGTGGGCCTGCTACGCCTTCTGGGTGTTCCAGCTGTTCGGCCACACCAACGCGAAGGTCATGGATGGCGGACGCGTGAAGTGGCTGAAAGAGAATCGCGCCCTCTCGCGCGACGTGCCGTCGTACGCGAAAACGCAATACAAGGCGCCCGAGCGGCACGACCTGCCGCACCGCGCGTATCGTGACGACGTGTTCGCGCACCTGAAGAAGCAGGGACAGCTCGTCGACGTGCGCAGCCCGGAGGAGTACGCCGGCACGCGGATGCACATGCCGGACTACCCGAACGAAGGGGCGCTGCGCGGCGGTCACATTCCCGGCGCGAAGAGCATTCCCTGGGCCAAGGCGATCAATCCGGACGACGGCACGTTCAAGCCGGCGGACGAGTTGAAGAAACTCTATTGCGAAGACAACAAGCTCTCGCCTTCGAAGGAAACGGTCGCGTACTGCCGCATCGGCGAACGCAGCAGCCACACGTGGTTCGCGCTGAAATACCTGCTCGGCTTCGAGAACGTGCGCAACTACGACGGCAGCTGGACTGAATGGGGCAACATGGTGAACGTTCCGATCGAGAAGTAATTCGGTAATTTGGAAATCGGGAAATCGGGAAATCTGGAAATCTGGTGCCCGACAAGCTGCAGCAGTTAATAGATACATTCCAGATGTTCGATCCGGCCGATCGGACGAGCATGCTGCTGTCGTACGCGGATCAGTTCAAGGAAGTGCCGGCGTCGATCGCGACCCGGCCCTTTCCCAAGTCGCACCAGATCCCGCAGTGCGAGTCTGACGCGTATGCGTGGGCGCAAAGGCACCGGGACGGGACGCTGAAGCTGTACTTCGCGGTTGAGAATCCTTCCGGCATTTCCGCCAAAGCGCTTGCGGCGATCCTCGACAAGACATTGTCCGGACTCCCCGCCTCCGAAATCGCCACCATCAACGCGGACATCGTCGAAAAACTTTTCCGGCAGAACATCTCCATGGGCAAGGGCATAGGGCTCATGTCCATGGTCCAGGCCGTTCAGGCCCTGGCAAAGGCCGCTTCGCAGGACAAATCCTGATGCGTCAAGTTCAGATCGCGGGCTCGATCGTTCCTCTTCTCGCGCTCCTTCTCGTGCCCGCAGCGGACTCGCAGCCGGCGCCGGGGCTGCACGGCTTCTCCGCGCCACACGCCGTGCAGCAGCGCGAGATCGAGCAGCGCTTTCGCGCGATCCCGAAGCCGGAGAACCTCCGCGAGTACATGCGCGTCATCACGGCGGATCCGCATCATGCGGGAAGCCCTGGCAGCCGCAAGGTCGCGGACTACGTGCTTTCGCAGTACAAGTCGTTCGGGCTGGATGCGCGTCTGGAGGAGTTCGAGGCGCTGATGCCGTATCCCACCGAGCGAGCTCTCGAGCTCACCGCGCCGGAACGCTACGTCGCACAATTGAAGGAACCGATCGTCGCAGAGGATCCTGACTCCGGGGACGAGGGGCAGCTGCCGACGTTCAATGCGTACTCCGCGGACGGTGACGTCACGGGCGATCTCGTATACGTCAACTACGGCACCCCCGAAGACTACGAGCAGCTGGCGAAGCTCGGCGTCGACGTCAAGGGAAAGATCGTCATCGCGCGTTATGGCAAGAGCTGGCGCGGAATCAAGCCGAAGGTGGCGTACGAGCACGGTGCGGTCGGTTGCATCATTTATTCAGATCCACGTGACGACGGGTTTTATCCAGGGGACACGTACCCGAAGGGCGCCTACCGGCCGATGCAGGGGGTGCAGCGTGGAAGCGTGATGGACATGCCAATCCATCCAGGAGATCCGCTCACCCCCGGTCGAGCGGCGGATCCCGGCACCGTAAATGCGGCCGATCGCTCGTCGTCCGACGTCATTCTCAAGATTCCCGTCCTACCGATTTCCTATGGCGACGCGCTCCCGTTCTTGCGAAACCTTGCCGGCCCGGTTGCGCCCGCCGACTGGCGCGGCTCGCTGCCGATCACGTATCACGTAGGCGCGGGTCCTGCGAAGGTGCACCTGAAACTGACGTTCGAGTGGAAGGTCCGTCCGCTTTATGACGTGATCGCGCGCATTCCCGGATCGACGAATCCTGACGAGTGGGTCATGCACGGCAACCACCACGACGCATGGGTGAACGGCGCATCCGATCCGACCAGCGGCAATGTGTCACTGATGGAAACGGCGCGCGGACTCGGCGAGCTGCTGAAGTCCGGCTGGAGGCCCAGGCGGACGATCGTCCTCGCGTCGTGGGACGGCGAGGAGTGGGGACTACTCGGCTCAACTGAATGGGCCGAGAAGCACGCCGCGGAGCTGTCGAAGAACGCTGTCGCGTATATCAACAGCGATGCCACTGGCACCGGTTGGCTGAATGCGTCCGGCTCGCACTCGCTGCAGGCGTTGGTCAACGAGGTGATGCGCGAGATCGATGATCCGAAGCGCGCCGGCAAGACGCTCTTCACGTCCAGCCTGGATCACGAGATCGAGCAGGAGAAGACCGAGCTTGGCCGCGCGCTGCTGCGCAAGCGTGGTGACAAGCCGATCGCTGCGCTTGGGTCAGGTTCGGACTACACGGCGTTCATCGATAACCTGCAGATTGCGTCGCTGGACTTCGGCTTCGGCGGCGAAGGGGGTGGCGGGGTGTACCACTCCGTCTACGACTCGTTCTACTGGTTCACCCACTTCTCCGACAAGGACTTCGCGTACGGCGCCGCGCTGTCGCGCACGATCGGTACGGTCATCCTGCGCCTGGCCGACGCCGACGTCCTCCCGTTCGAGTTCACCGCGACCGCTCGCACGCTGCGCGGTTACGTCGACGACATCGAGAAGGCGCGGAAGGACATCGCGGATGCGCCCCCGCTCGATCTTGGACCGATCCGCGCCGCGATCGATCGTCTCGACCGCGCCGGTGCCGCGTACAACAAGGCGGCGAACGGCGACCGCGCGACGTCTTTGCCCGCAGACAAACTCGCGGAGCTGAATCGTCTGCTGTACACCTCCGAACGCGCCTTCCGCCACGACGCCGGCCTGCCGCGCCGCCCGTGGTTCAAGCACCTCGCCTACGCGCCTGGTTTTTACACCGGTTATGGCGTGAAAACGCTGCCCGGCATTCGCGAGGGAATTGAACAGAAGCAATGGGACGAAGCGCGCGCGTTCGTGCCGATCGTCGCCAAGGCGATCGACACGCTGACGGCGCAGGTCGAGCGTGCGGCCGCAATCATTTCGAAACGGTAAGGCGCACGCTCTCCATTCGCGGCGTCACAAACACGGTCGTCTCCGCCTGCGAGCCGCTCGGACTGGATCGTTCCAGGTCTCGCGCCTCGCCGACCAGAGTGCCGGCGCGTTGAGGGGTTGTCAGCAGGAGAGCAGAAAGAACGAGGGCTCGCGTCACGCGAGGTTAGACACCGCGAATTCACCACTGGCGAAACGTCAGGTTGAATCGCCCCCGCCCGGTCCCCTCCGGAGCCGTTCCT
>DASPXV010000020.1:0-5425 GCA_035637115.1 Vicinamibacterales bacterium | reverse complement strand
ACGAGCGATACGCAGCGTGACGTGTTCTTCCGACCGAACGGATGGCGTTGGATGTGTCGGCCGCTGCTGGCGAAGACCGCAAAGCGGTGCGCGCTCGTTGTTTCCTGGAACCTGTTCGTCACGTTACCTCCTTGGCGAGGGGCAACGGTGAACCCGCGCAGCACGTAACGATTTTTGGCGAAGGACAGCCAAACGTGCACTGGGGCC
The DNA here is from genome assembly GCA_035637115.1 of Vicinamibacterales bacterium. Classification (GTDB taxonomy): domain Bacteria; phylum Acidobacteriota; class Vicinamibacteria; order Vicinamibacterales; family 2-12-FULL-66-21; genus JAICSD01. The sequence continues at coordinate 5,218 of DASPXV010000020.1, read as the reverse complement.
CGCGGCAGGCACAGTTCGGGCACAGCGGACGGAAATGAGTCAGGGCTGTGGCTGAGTTCTCGAGGACGTTTCACAGCGTTCTGCGCGCGTCAGCGCGGCGACGCCGGGTTGGCGGCGATCGCCCGCCGGATCGCGCGGATCGCGATCCCCTCGTTCGCGTCGTACACACCCGGCTTGCCGTCAAGCCGATTCATGTTCTCCCGGCCCGCGTGGTGGAGCGCCACGACCGACCAGCCGTTCTCGTCGAACACCGGGCTTCCGGAGCTGCCGGGCGCGGTCGGCGTGCGATAGTGCACGTAACGCTCGTCCGAGGCAAGCATCTCGTTGTCGCGCAGCGAGAGCTGGAGATCGCCGCTCGCGGGATAGCCGATGATGTACAGCCGCGGCGCCCGCTGCGGCGGCTCCGGTAGTACCAGGGGCTCGTCGGAGATTGGCAGCGGCGCGACGCCGGCCGGGGGCGCGGGAAGCCTCGCGATAGTCACGTCGAACTCGGAAAACGGCGATGACCAGATCAGTTCTCCGACAGGACACCGGGTCTGCGTGACCTGGAAATTGGCGCGCGCCTGTTTGGGTTGCAGGGCACCCGCCGACCCATGCAGGTTGATCACGTGCGCGTTGGTGACCAGGACGGGCGCACTGGATCCGTTCGCCATCAGGGCGTCCTCAATGACAAGCCATCCGGTGCCTGAGGCGGCACCCGAGCCGACGTTCTCGATCCTCGCGACCGCCCGGCAGCGGTCCAGTCCCTTCTGATACCACTCGAACGTCGCGAAGGTCTCCGTCCCGAAGTTCTTCTCGAGGCCTCGAGCTGCAGGCTCGGCGATCACGCGCAGGCTCCCGTCCGGCTCCGTGCGCAGACGCAGGCCGCCGCAAGGACGTCGGAGCAGCGCCGCCTGCAGGATCGGGAGGACGCTGGAACCGGGGGGAGCCTGCTCCGTCAACTGCCACACTTCGGTGAGCTGCCTCAACGTTCCGCTGAGATGGAACGCTGTCGCGTCGGCGTGCGCCGCGTACTCGCGCGCGAGACGCACCGCCCCCTCTGCATCGTCCAACGCCAGCGACGCCTCGAGCGCAGTGGCCACCTGCCATGGATCCGGATTGGCGTTGTTCACGCTGGCGAGGACGTCGCGCGCGATCGCGCGCGCGTTCGGCAAGGCCGGGCGACGGACGCCGTCACGTTCCCCGCGGCACAGGAGCGCCACCACGTTGATGCCATGCCAGGAGTTCTCCGACGGGTTGACGCGATACGCCCGCAGATAGGCTTCGATCGATTGTGAAAGATATTCGCGGTAGCGCGCCGACGCGCCGGGCCCGGCCTTGACGTAGCGGTCCTTCAGGATGCGCCCCTTCAGGCCCTGCACCTCGGCCTCGTCTGGATCCGTTGACGGCGCGTCGAGCAGGCGTTCCGCAGCTTCGAGGTAGCCGCATTCGATGAGCGCCTGCGCGTATAGGACGATCACGCCGCCGGCGCGCAGGCCCGACTGGAGGATCGCATCGGCCGCCAGCGCGAGCGCGTCGAAGCGATTCGCGCCGCGAAGCAGCTTCAGGATCGCGAGCGCGCGCGCAGGCGCAAGGACGGTGTCCTCGCGGCGGATCCGCTTCACGAGCGCGCGCGTAATCTCGTCGGCGCGGCTCCACTCGAAGAGCGCCAGCGCCGTGCGCAGCTCGCGTTCCGCCGCCACGTCCTCCCACGGCATCGCGTCGCCTCAGAGCTGAATGTCCGCCGGCCCCGCGATCGGCACGTACCGCTCCGCGCCTTCGAGCAGCCCTTTCGGATCGAAGTTGCGCAGCTCGCCGAAGTCGAGGCCGGTCCACTCCTCGACATCCTTGAGCGGCACTTGGTACGTTCTGAACTCGCCGAAGGCGAACTCGAGGCCCGTCACGAGATCCACCTGACTCAGCTTGTACGCCGTCGCCGACAGGTTCCCGTCATCCTTCAGCATCACGACGACCTTCCAGAACTCGAGCGGGATGCGGAACCCCCGGTATTCCGGATCCTGATCGCTGAAGACCGGGCCGGTGAAGACGTCGATCTTCATGCGGTACTTGCCCGCGTTGTCGAGCACGTAGTCCTCGAGATCGTTCCACGTCTTCTGATTGAGATTCTTGTGCTGCGGGCACGAGTTCGTGAAGTGGAACGTGTCCTCGTTCGCCGTCTCGGCGTCGTCGCCCCAGACCGGGTCGAGCCTCCGGACCATGTGGCCCCGGTCGAGGTCGTTGTCGACGTAGAGATCGTCACCGGCCTGCAACGCCTCGTCGAAACGCGCGTCGAACTGCCAGCGGATGCCCGCGCGGCTCAGATCCTGCAGCTCGCCGCCACTGACGTTGCACGCCGTGAAGATGCACATGCGACGCTCCGTGTGCATGCACACGGAGAAGTTCGCATAATGGAGCAGCGGCGGATCGCCGGTCAGCGTGTCGGTCCGTAGCACGTGCGCGCTCAGCGCCGATCCGGCGCGCGGCGGCGGCACGTCACGGCCGATGAACCCCGGGTCGTACCCGCGGCGACTCTGGTAGAACGCGGCTGTCCGCCGCGCCCGCTCCAGAAAATCTCCGTCCGCGGGCGCCGCCTGCGCGCGTGCCGGGATCGCGATGCCGACCGCCTGCATCGCGCGCACGATCGCTTTGGCCGGCGCGGCGATCCCGGGGCCATCCGCCGCGCCCGCCAGGTGCAGCCCGACGCCGCGATCGCTCGCGAGATCGACGAGCACCGCGCCGGCGCCCATCCCGGGAATCGCGCAGTCATGTCTGAGGAGCATTGCGTCGGGCTCGGACACCAGCCGCCCGGGACTGAGACATTTCCGGTTGGCGGCCAGCTGGTACACCAGATCGAGCACAGGACGACCCGTCCGCGAATCGGCGGCCGCAAATCCGATGGCGGCAAGCCATGCGGGCTGGGCGCCGCCACCATCCATCGGGATGGGATCGATGCCCGCTGGTTCGGGGTCGAGCATTAAAAAGACGATGTCATCTTGCTCGTCGCCGGCGACGAGCGTCTCGATGATCGTGGAGATCGACCCTCCGAAGATCGCGCGCGCGCTGACGGGCGGCGCCCCGGTGTACTGCCGGATCGGATTGCGCCCCGGCGCCACGCTCGAGAACAGCGCAGCGACGCTCCGTGTGGTCACGGCGGCGCGTGCGGAGATGAGGCTGCACGTGCCCGCCCATTCAAGTCCAGGATAGCCTTCGAGCGCGATTCGTCCGACCGCGCGGCCCGCGCGCTCGAGATGCCGCGCCGCGACCGCGAGTCGCCGGTTCCACACGCGGCTCGCGGCGGCGCCCAGCGCGTCGCCGTCGAACGGAATCGTCGGACGCTTGAATTGATGCAGCAGGCACGCGCCGAGCGACGACGTCTCGTTGGCCGATGTACCGTGCCGCAGTTGGTCGACGGACACGCCGAGGCGCTCGGCGTCGGGCAGCCCGGCCCCCGCAGCGAGACGGCGCTCGAGCTCACTGTCCAGCGCGTGTTCGAACGGATCCATCAGTACACCTTCACGGAGTGGGTGTACCGGAACAGTTCCGCCTCCCAGAACACCGGAGGCCAGTCGGCGCGATTCCATCGTACGATCCCTTTCGGCGAGTCCCTCGAGCTCACTGCCTTGAGGGGATACATCGACACTTTGTCGAGCACCTTCTGTCCATCGACCCTCAGCGAGATGTTCGTCGGCAACCACGGGCTCGACCCGGGATTGACGACGCGGATGTAGCGGCAATCGAGAAACGATCGACTTTTCACGCGCTGGCTGAACGACACGCGGCTGTTCGGTTTGGGAAAGCCGCGCCCCGAGAACGAGACCTTCTCGACGACGCCGTCGCTGAGCGGGTCCTTCGGCGGGTGGCGCAAATCGACTGCGGCATTCGAGAAGAGGATCGTGATTTGATCGGTCGTCGGCGTCGTTTGATCGAATTCGAATGAGACGAGGACGCCGGGCGCGCTGCGCTGCGGCATTTGCGCGGTCGTGGCCTGCGACGCTTCCGGCGCTCTCGCGGCTCGCGCGGATATTACGCCCAGCATCGCGAGCACGAACCCAAGTGCGGCGGATCGCCGCCATATGCTAGTCAACATCTCCTATCTCCTGACCTGTCTCTTCCAACTGCTAACTTCTATTTTTCTCTCAACGCGGGATGCCCCGGGTACAGCCGCAGCGCTTCGCGCCGGCTGTCGTCCATGCCGGTGGCCAGTCGATCCTGGATGAAGCGCGCGATCGTCGTGCCCGAGAACGGAGAGGTTGTTCGTTCCCATCGATCGGCGAGGAACCACCTCACGACCTGCGCCGCGAGCGTCGACGAGTTCTGCAGCCGCGGGACCGCCTGCCGTTCGGCGCTCAGCTCCCGCACAGGATCCTCTATACGCACGAGCTGCGCGTTTCCAACGACACGATATCCGGCGACCGCCTCCGCGAGTGCCGCAAGGTCCTTGACATCGCTGCGAGCGCCGGCCGGCAGATCCCACACGCGGGCGCGTCCATCAGCCGCTGCGGTGACGACGCGATCCCCGTCGGGGCTGAACCGGGCTGCCGCGACAGACGAGGGGTGCCGGAACTTCGCCAGCAACTCGGCGGTCTCGGCGTCCCAGACGCGCGCATAGCCGTCAGTGGACGCCGTGATCACGCGATCGTCGTCCGGACTGAACGTCGTCGCGTTCACCGACGCATTGTGCTTGAGCACGAACGGCGTCCACGCCCGCCAGGGCTGCTTCCATATCTTTGCCGTCTGATCCGCCGACGCGGTGACGATCGCCGGTGAGGTGCCGTTCACGGTGAAGGCTGCCGACCCGATGGTGGCGTCGTGCTGGAGCAGAGACGGGCCGGCGCCGCTCTCGTCGACGGCGAACACGTAGGCCGTGTCCGTTGTGCCGAACGCGAGCAGCCATTTCGCATCCGGACTGAACGCCGCGAAGACGAGCGGCACCGGCACCGCAAATTCCCGCGGCGCCGATCCGGTCTTGGACAGATCCCACACGCGGACGAACCCGGAGGCGGACTTGTAGGCGTCGGCCACGGCGCCGGGCACCGCGAGCAGCCGGGCGTCGCGGCTGAAGTCGAGGAAGATCGGGCGGTTCTGATCGGTGCCGATGGGGACGTCGTACCGTCCGATGGGGCCGCCGTTTTCGTCCCACAGCGCGAGCATGCCCGTGTCGGAGAGCGTCGCGATCCGTGATCCATCGGGACTCGCGCGCGCGACCAGGATCTTGCCGCCGCCGCCCATTTCAGCGCCG
>DASPXV010000019.1:0-78052 GCA_035637115.1 Vicinamibacterales bacterium | reverse complement strand
GTGGTCGCGCAGCCGCAGATCCGGCTGCGCCTTGATCTCGTCCAGCAGCGGCGCGAGCCAGTTCGGCGCGGCCGCGCCGGCCGACATCGGCTCGCAGAGCTGGCACGGGCGATACCCGCGGTGCAGTGCCTCCTGGATCGTCGGCGCGAACTCGACGTTTTCCGGCTTCGGCTTCCGCGCATGGCACGTCGGCCGGCAAAAGATTCCGGTCGTCCGCACGCAGGCAAAGAAGAGTCCCTCGAACGATTGGTCGCGCTCCACGAGCGCGCGGTACATCTCGGCGGTGGAAGGCAGCGTCATCATGAGCCCGAGGATACCGGCGCCGCATTGTACGTCGCTACCGGGTTTTGGACGGGCAATTCCGCCGGCCCTTCGATGTTCGATGCCCGATGGTCGATGTGTTTATCGGTCATCGGTCATCGTTGGTCCAGCGGCAGGAACTGCTGCGGGTACGTCGGCCCGATGTAATCCGTGCGCGGACGAATCAGCCGGTTGTTTTTGTATTGTTCGAGGCAGTGCGCGGTCCAGCCCGAGACGCGGCTGACCGCGAAGATCGGTGTGAACAGATCGATGGCGATGCCGAGGGTGTAGTACGTGGACGCCGAGTAGAAGTCCACGTTCGGATAGAGCTTCTTCTCGCCCGTCACCAGCGCCTCGATGCGCTGTGACATGTCGAACCAGCGCGTGTTGCCGGCGCGCTCGCCGAGGTCCTTCGACATCCGCCGCAGGTGCGTTGCGCGCGGATCCTCGGTGCGGTAGACGCGGTGACCGAAGCCGGGAATCTTCACCTTGCGCGCGAGCTTGCCGCGAATCGCTTCGTCGACGCGCTCCGGCGCCGCCTCGGGACCGATTTCTATCAGCAGCCGCATCACATCCGCGTTCGCGCCGCCATGGAGCGGTCCCTTCAGCGCACCGATCGCGCCGACGGTCGCAGAGTAGATGTCCGTCAGCGTTGCGGCGGCGACCCGCGCCGCGAAGGTCGAGGCGTTGAGCTCGTGATCCGCATGGAGGATCAGCGCCATATCGAACGCACGCGTCGAGAGCGCGTTCGGGCGCTCCCCTTTCAACATGTAGAGAAAGTTCGCCGCGTGACCGAGCGCGGGATCCGGCTGGATAGGTCCGCCTCCCGCCTGCAATCGGCCGTAGGTAGCGACGATGCTGCCCATCTGTGCGGTGAGCCGAACGGCCTTGCGGTACTGCGCCTGCGGGGAGTTGTCGCTCGCCTCGGGATCGTACTGCCCGAGCGCAGACGTCAGCGTTCGCAGCATGTCCATGCCATCGGACGCCGGGAGCTGTTTCATCAGCCGCAGGATCGATTCCGAGACTGGCCGTGCGGCGGCGAGCTCCGACTGCAGGTCGCCGAGCTCCGCGCGATTGGGCAGGCGTCCATGCCAGAGCAGATAGCAGACTTCCTCGAACGTCGCGCCCTTGGCGAGGTCGTGGATGTCGTACCCGTAGTACGCAAGAACGCCGCGGTCCCCGTCCAGATAGCAGATGGACGACGTCGCGGCGACTACGTCTTCGAGGCCGGCCTTGGGCTTCGCTTCGTCTACAGCCACGCTCGAATCATATCTCGATCAGGCGCAGAATAGGCGGCGTCATGAGAATGCTGCTCGCGATGTCACTTGCTGGCTTTCTGACGCAGCAGCCTGTCGCAGCGCCTGACTCCAGGCAGTGGACGGCCGCCGAGGATCATCAGAACATGATGGACCAGCTCGGGATCAGGGTACTGCGCCCGGGTCCGAGCGGCAACGAGGCGGCGCCCAATCACGCGAACTACGACGAGGCAGCCGCCAATCCTTTTCAGAATCTGCCTGACCCCCTGACGCTGGATGACGGCACGAAAGTCACAACGCCTCGGATGTGGAGCGTCCGTCGGCGCGAGATCGTGGAAGCGTTCGAGCGTGAAGTGCTCGGTCGCGTTCCGAAGCGTGTGCCACGGGTGACATGGACGGTCGTCCACGCCATGGCCGATCGCATCGGTGGCCAACCCGTCGTCTCGAAACAGCTGGTCGGACACGTGGACAACTCCGCGTATCCGGCGATTGCGGTCGATATCCAGGTGTCGCTCGTCATCCCGGCTGACCTGCAGACGCGGGCACCGGTGATGATCATGTTTCGCGGCGCGGGACTGCCATCGCTGCCTCCCGGGAGTGATCCGCCGGCGACCGAACAGCTCATCGCCGACGGCTGGGGCTACGCTCTGCTCAACCCCGCGAGCGTCCAGGCGGACAACGGTGCCGGCCTCAGAAGCGGAATCATCGGCCTCCTCAACAAGGGGCAGCCGAGAAAACCGGATGACTGGGGCGCGCTGCGCGCGTGGGCCTGGAGTGCCGAACGGCTGCTCGATCACCTGCGCCGCGATCGCGCCGTTGACGCCCGGCGCGTCGGGATCGAAGGAGTATCGCGATACGGGAAGGCGGCCCTCGTTACGATGGCGTTCGACACACGTTTCGCCGTGGCGCTCGTCGGTTCCTCGGGTGAAGGAGGCGCCAAACTGCACCGGCGCAACTGGGGCGAAGCGGTCGAAAATCTCACCGGGACCGGCGAATATCACTGGATGGCGGGAAACTTCCTGAAGTACGGCGCGGCCGATGCGACGTTCGGCAGCAGGAATGCCGGCGACCTTCCGGTGGACGCCCACGAGTTGATCGCGCTATGCGCGCCGAGGCCGACGTTCATCAGCTATGGCGTGCCGGAAAAAGGGGACGCTCGCTGGCTCGATCATCAGGGCAGCTACATGGCCGCCGTTGCGGCCGGCCCCGTGTTCCGGCTGCTCGGTGCGAAAGACCTTGGCACGTCCGACGACTATCGAACCGAGAAGATGCCGCGCGTGAACACCGGGCGCCTCGACGGCCAACTCGCCTGGCGGCAGCACGACGGCGGACATACGGACGGTCCGAACTGGAAATACTTCATTCCCTGGGCCGATCGCTTCCTCGCCCACGCCCCGCGCCGGGCCTCGTCGCAGGGGACCGCCGATCGGCCGGCGCCGCGCGACGATGCGAACTCGAAGACTGCGCACGCGCAGCTTCTGGAGAAGGCGCGCACTGGTCGCATCGATGTGTACTTCATTGGCGATTCGATTACGCGCCGATGGGGCGCCACTGACTATCCGGAACTACTCGCAAACTGGAAGGCCAACTTCTTCGGGTGGAACGCGGCCAACTTCGGCTGGGGCGCTGACCGGATCCAGCACGTCCTCTGGCGTCTCGAGCATGGCGAGCTCGATGGCGTAAACCCGAAGATCATTGTCGTCCTCGCCGGCACGAACAACATCGGATCAGAGCCGGGCGGCGAGGCGAGGATCGAGGAGATCACGCATGGCCTGAAGGCGCTCGTCGAGACGTGCCGCCGCAAGGCTCCGGTCGCGACGATCGTGCTGACGGCGATCTTTCCGCGCAACGACAACATCGCCGTCATGCCGGAGATCGATCGGGTCAATGCGAATCTCGCACGCATGGCGGATGGCCGCGGGATCCGCTACGTGGACGTGAACCGCAAGCTGGCGGGCGAGGACGGCCGGCTGTTCGACGGAATGATGAACGCGGATCGGCTGCATCCCACGATCCGCGCGTATCAGATCTGGGCCGATGCGCTGAAGCCGATCTTCACGGAGATTCTGGGTCCGCCGGCCGCGACCGACCATGCCCCGCCGCCTACGGGTGATCCCTCGGCGCGCGGGCGAGGCAGTGCGTCTACTTTGCGATCTCGGGCGCCATCTCCTCGTCACCCGTGAACTGCTGCAGGATCGAGAGCAGGCCGGTGTAGAGGAAACCGATCTGGAAGAGCATCAGGAACGGCAGCGTGCCGTAAATCTGATTGATGAGCGCGTAAAACACGGTGCCGGTGAAGTACAGGCCGAGCGCCACCTCGATGATCGACTGGACGCCCACCGTCTGGTGGTACTTCTTGCCGGCCCACTCGTCGCTGTCGCGCTCGATGCCGTACTTCGGCGTGCGCGCGAACTCGCTTTCCTTCCGGAACAGCGCTTCGAGGACCGCGCGCGTGTTGTTCACCGACAAACCGATCCCGATCGACATCAGGAACGGCAGGTACTTCAGTCGCGTGCGCCAGTCGGGATACAGCTCGCGCTGCGAGACGATGTAGAAGTTACAGACCGAAAGGGTCGCCGCCGCGAACAGCGGGATGTCGATGAGCAGCATCTCGGTCCAGCCCATGTTGTACCGGACCCACATGGCCGGGAACATCAGGACCGACAGGAGCGACATCAGCAAGTAGTTGAAGTTCGCGGACAGGTGGAAGAACGCTTCCGCCTTCACACCGATCGGCGCGTTCGAGCGCAGGATCCGCGGGAGAAGCTTCATGCACGTCTGGATCGAGCCCTTCGCCCAGCGATGCTGCTGCGACTTGAACGAGCTCATTTCGACGGGCACTTCCGCCGGCGACACGACGTGCGACAGGAACTTGAACTTCCACCCGATGAGCTGCGCGCGGTAGCTGAGGTCGAGATCCTCGGTCAGGGTGTCATGCTGCCAGCCACCGGCCGTATCGATTGCCTCGCGCCGCCACACCCCCGCGGTGCCGTTGAAATTGAAAAAACAGCCCGAGCGATTGCGGCCGCCGTGCTCGAGCACGAAGTGGGCATCGAGCAGGATCGACTGGATCTTCGTCAGCAGGGAATAATCCTGGTTGATGTGCCCCCAGCGCGCCTGGACCATCCCGATGTTCGGCTCGCTGAAGTGCGGCAGCGTCTTGAGCAGGAAATCCTTCGGGGGAATGAAATCCGCGTCGAAGATCGCGATGAAATCCGCCTTGGCGACGCGCAGCCCCGCTTCGAGCGCGCCCGCCTTGTAGCCGGTGCGGTCGACGCGGTGCAGGTAGGTGATATCGAAGCCGCGCGCGGCATGCCGGCGAACGGCCAGCTCGGCGATTTCGCGCGTTTCGTCGGTCGAGTCGTCAAGGACCTGGATTTCGAGCAGCTCCCGCGGGTAATCCATTTCGCAGACCGCGTCGATCAGGCGGTCCGCCACGTACATTTCGTTGTAAATCGGGAGCTGGATCGTGACGCGCTGCATCTCCGCGTACGTCGGCGGCGGAAGCGCCTTGTCCGGGACCTTGTCCCGATTTTTCATGTAAAGATAAACGAGGTAATAGCGGTGCCAGCCGTAAATGGCCAGGATACTCAGGACGAAGAAGTAACAAACGAGGATGAGTGTCTCAGGCAGCGACGTCATAAAGAGATGAAACGGTCACGCGGTCCAATCGGTCATGTTACGGTTCAGCTCGGCCTAAAGTCAACCCGATGAACCGTCAGCAGTTGCAGGCCCTTCTCGAGGCCGTGGGCGCCGGTTCGCTTACTCCTGAGGCGGCGCAGGAACGCCTCCTTCAAGTTCTACGCCAGAAGCCGTACGAAGACCTGGGATTCGCGCGGGTCGATCACCATCGGAAGACGCGGCAGGGTTTTCCCGAGGTCATCTTCGGCGAGGGTAAAACGCCGTCCCAAATCGCGTCGATCGCGTCGAAAGTAGTCGGTGCGGGGGACAATCTGCTGGTCACGCGCACCACGGGGGAAGCCTTCGATGCCGTCAGCGCGGAGATCGCGGGTGCGAAGTTCCACGAGGTGGCGCGCTGCATCACCTTCGAAGTACAGCCGGCGGTCCCCGGCCGCGGCACGATTCTCATCGCGGCTGCCGGCACTGCGGATATCCCTGTAGCCGAAGAAGCGGCCATTACCGCCTGCATCATGGGCAATACCGTCGATCGGCTCTACGACGTCGGCGTCGCCGGGCTGCATCGCCTGCTGAAAGAGCACGTTCGCCTCGATGCGGCGCGTGTCATCGTCGTGGTCGCGGGGATGGAGGGGGCGCTCCCGTCCGTCATCGGCGGCCTGGTGGACGTGCCGGTCATCGCCGTCCCGACCAGTGTCGGCTATGGCGCCAGTTTCGGCGGCATCACCGCGCTTCTGGCGATGTTGAACAGCTGCGCGACCGGGATCTCGGTCGTGAACATCGATAACGGCTTCGGCGCGGCGGCTATTGCCAGCTCGATCAATCACTTAGCCTGATTTGGAAGTTTCGAAATCGGGTAATTGGAAGTGGTATACTCAAAGATTGCGCTTGGCGTCCAGCGAGCGCACCGCAATCCATGCATCCCGGAGCCCTCAAGGCCCTCGAATTCGATCGCATCGTCGCGGCCGTCGGACGGCTGGCGCAGACGCCGCCCGGCGCCGAGCGGCTGGCGAAGCTCCAGCCTCTCCACGACGCGGCGGCGGTGTCCGCGGCGCTGGCGATAACTGCGGAGACCGCCAAGTTTCTTTCCGGGACGGGTGAGATTGGCCTGCGCGCACCCGCGGAGCTCGACGCGATCCTCGAGTCGCTGACCGTCGAAGGTCGCGCGCTCGAATCGCTCCATCTGCTCGGCCTTGCGACGTTCCTCGGATCCGTCGAAGCGACGGCCGCAGGTGTGCGCCGCGTCCGCGCATCATTCCCCGGCCTTGCCGCTGTCGTAGAACCTGCGGCGTCGTTCGAAAGAGAGATCGCGGACGCGCGGCGCAAGATCGATCCGGGCGGCGAAGTCGTGGACGATGCAAGCCCGGAGCTGAAGAGCATTCGCGATCGCCTGCGGAAGCAGCGCGCCCGGTTGCGCGGCACGCTGGAGTCGTACCTGCGCGGCAAGGACACGGCGAAGTATCTCCAGCAGCAGATCGTCACGGATCGCAACGGGCGCTACGTCCTCGTCGTGCGCGCCGAGAACCGCACCGCGATTCCCGGGATCGTGCACGGCAGTTCCGCCAGCGGTGCGAGTCTGTTTCTCGAGCCGCTGAGCACGGTCGAAATCAACAACGATATCGTCGCGCTCGAGCAGCAGGAGCAGGAGGAAGTCCGCCGGATCCTGCTCGCGCTGACGGACGCATTCCGGAAGCGCGCGGAGGATCTGCAGCGCACGCTTGACACGGCGTCAACGCTGGACGTGCTGCAGGCGAAGGCGCGCTACTCGCTCGAGATTGGCGGCGTCGAGCCGGCGCTTGCAGGCGACGGACGGCTTGAGCTGCGCGCCGCACGTCACCCGCTGCTGATCGCGCGGGGCGCGAACGAGCGAACAGCGATTGAGCCACGCGAGCGGAGCGGGGTCGGGGTCCCCGCCCCTCGGCAGAGCTCGGGGCGCCCTGAGCACGAGTCGAAGGGCGCGAGCGAGCGTGCAGGGGGGTCCGGCGGGGCGAAGCCCCCCGGATCCAACACCGACGTCACGCCTGTGGACGTCCTGCTGATCCCGCCGACGCACGTCCTCGTGATCACCGGTCCGAACACGGGCGGCAAGACCGTCGCGCTCAAGACGGCGGGACTGCTGCCGATGATGGCGCAAGCCGGCCTGCTGATTCCCGTCGCCGATGGATCGCAGGTCCCCGTCTTCCACAGCGTGTTCGCGGACATCGGCGACGAGCAGTCGATCGCGGAAAGCCTCAGCACGTTCTCGGCACACATCGCGAACGTCGTCGCGATGGACAAGGCGCTGGCGCCACCCGCCCTGGTTCTGCTCGACGAAGCGGGGGGCGGCACGGATCCCAACGAAGGTGGCGCGCTCGCAACGGCGATCATCGATCACTTCCGCAAGCGCGGCGCGATGGTCGTGGCGACCACGCACTTCGATGCGCTGAAGACGTACGCCTCGACGACGGAAGGGGTGACGTCCGCGGGCTTCGGCTTCAATCCGGAGACGTTCGCGCCAACCTATCGGCTGCACTACGGCTCGCCGGGAAGCAGCCTGGCGCTGGAGATCGCCACGCGGCTCGGATTGCCTGCCGGGATCATCCAGCAGGCGCGCGCGCAGCGCACGGCGCGCGAGGCGCAGCTCGCCGAGCATCTCTCCAAGGTCGAGCGCGAGATGCAGGGACTCGACCACGAGCGCCGGCTCGTCGCGCGCGAGCGGCAGATGGTCGAGGAGACGCAGGCGAAGCTCGCGGCGCGCGACCATGAGCTGCGCGAGCGCGAAGAGACGTTCCGCAAGCGGCTGGATCAGAAAATCGAGGAGCGTCTGCGCGAGGCGAAGCGCGAGATCGACTCCGTCGTCGATTCGCTGAAGGCGCGCACGTCGAACATCGCCGCAGACGCCGAGCGTCGCGCGGCCAGGCTCGTGCCGACGGGTGACATCGGGTCCGCGCGTTCCGACGCGCGGAACGCGCTCGAGGCTATTGGTTCGAAGATCCGTGACGCTACTGACAGTCCTCCTGCTCCGGCTCCGCCCCCTTCGGGGGCTTCGGCGAGACCAGCGGGCCTAGGTGACAAGGTCAGCGTCGGCCCGCTGGGCCTGGAAGGGACCGTCCAGTCGATTCACGGAGATCAGGCGGAAGTGGATGTCCGCGGCAAACGTATGCGCACGCGCGTCGCCGATCTCCGGGTCGTGACGTCGGCGGCCGCCGTCGCGGCATCGCCGTCGCGCGTCCGCGTCAACGTTGATCTGGCGCCGCGGCCCGCAGGGAATCTCACCGAGATCAACGTGATCGGCGCCAACTCCGAAGAAGCCGTCGGGCGCGTCGAACGTTTTCTCGACGACGCGTCGGGCAACGATCTGCGGACGCTGCGCATCATCCACGGCTACGGCACCGGCCAGCTCCGGCGATCAATCGCGGAGTTTCTCCGCACGCACCCGTTCGTCTCCAACTTCGGACCGGCGCCTGATAACCAGGGCGGTGGCGGTGTCACAGTCGTGGAGCTGAAGGAGTGACTCGCACATTGCAGATTGGCGAGTGCAGATTGCAGATTAAACGGATTGGCGATTGGCAATTGGCGATTGGTGTGTGCGCAGCCGCAACTCGCCAATCGTCAATACGTCGATCGGCAGTCGTCAATCTTCAATTCGTCAATCGGCATTCTGCAATCGGCAGTCGCCAATAACACGATGCCTTTATTCCCCGCATCGTTCGTCGATGACCTGAAGTCGCACGTGGACATCGTGCAGGTCGTGCAGGAGCGCGTGCAGCTGCGGAAGTCCGGCGCGACGTGGAAAGGGCTCTGCCCGTTTCACGGCGAGAAGACGCCATCGTTCCACGTGAACGGTGACAAGGGCTTCTTCCACTGCTTCGGCTGCGGCGTCGGGGGGGACGTGTTCAAGTTCGTGGAGCTCCACGACAAGGTCAGCTTCCCCGATGCGGTCCGTCAGCTCGCCGCGCGGGCGGGGCTTCCGGTACCGGAGGCGGAGGACGCGAAGGAAGACCGTGAGAACTCACGCGAGCGCGAAGCGTTGCTCAAGGCGCACGAAGTCGCGGCGTCGTGGTTCCGCGAACAGCTTGCCGCGCCTGCGGGAGCGCCCGGCCGCCGGCTGCTCGCCGATCGCGGGATGGCCGCTGAGACGATCGAGCTGCTCGGGATGGGATTCGCGCCTGCGTCTGGTGGATTGCGCGCACGCTTGTTGAAGGACGGGTTCACCGAATCGCTGCTGCTGAAGAGTGGTTTGCTCGTCCAGCGCGACGAAGGTCCGGCGCGAGATCGCTTCCGCAATCGCCTGATGATCCCGATCTGCCGCGATAACGGCGCGATCATCGCGTTCGGCGGACGGGCGATGGCCGCCGATCAGCAGCCGAAGTATTTGAATTCCCCCGAAACGGCGATTTACGTCAAGGGACGAACGCTCTATGGACTGAACCTGGCGAAGGCGTCCATCGGCCGGCAGAAACATGCCGTGCTCGTCGAGGGTTACTTCGATTGGGCGCAGGCGTACCAAGGCGGGATCACCAACGTCGTTGCCTCGTCTGGTACTGCACTGACGCCGGCGCAGGCGCGACTGTTGCGTCGATTTGCCCGCAAGGTCGTCTTGAGCTTCGATCCGGACGCGGCCGGCCAGGGGGCCGCGGCTCGCTCGTCGGAACTGCTGGTGACGGAAGGGTTCCAGGTGAACGTCGCCATGCTGCCGGCGGGCGATGATCCCGATAATTACATCCGTCGGCATGGCGCAGGCGCCTACCAGGAATTGCTGCGCAATTCGCGGCAATACCTGGAATATCTGCTCGAGCGGTCGGCGGCCGACGAGGACCTGTCGACGGATGAAGGACGGCGGTCGTTCCTGGGGAAGATGCTGACGGTTGCGGCGCGCATTCCGGACGCCGCCCAGCGTGACCAGTTTGCCGACAGGCTGTCGCACAAAGCGCGCATTACGGAAGAGGTAGTGCGGGCGGAAATTCGAAAGGCGGCCGTGCAGCGCCAGACCAGCCTCGCGGAAGTGGACAGGCGCGTCCCCGCGCTCGGACAAGTGAAGGTGGCCGAGAGGGGCCTGATCTGGGCCCTTATGCACCAGCCGGAATCAGGTCTGGCGGCACTTTGCGACGTAGAACCCGTCGATTTGGAGGGGCTGGCCACCCGGGCGATCCTCCAGCAGGCGCAATCCCTGCAGGGATGGCCGGCAGGGTCTTTACCGGATGCCCTGATCGAGCGTCTAAGTACAGCAGAAGCCGCGTTAGTCCAGGAAATTGCCCGCCAGGGAGGCGCGCCGGCGGAGCCCGCCGACTGCGCCAAGACGCTGAAAAAGCAGCGGTACGATCGGGAACGGGCCCAGGTGCAGCGGGAAATCGACCGGCTGCAGGAGGCGGGCGGGGCCCAGTACGAACGTGAAATCACGGCGCTGCTCGAACGCAAACTGGATCTGGCTCACCGGATTGAAACACTCGCGCATTCATAGGCTTTAGGTTTTTGGCTTTAGGTTTTTCGTTTTGGGGTTTAGGAGGACGGCGTTGTCGATCGAAGAAAAATACGACGAGGTAAGGCAGCTCATCTCCATCGGCAAGGAGAAGGGATACCTGCTGTACGACGAAGTCAATGAACTGCTGCCTGCAGACATCACCTCGTCGGACGAGCTGGACGACCTGTTCAGCACGTTCGGGAGCGCCGGCATCGAGGTCGTTGACTCCGAAAAGACCTACCGCGAAGAAAAGCTCCTGGATCGGACGGGAGAAGGCGCAGAGGAGCTCGAGCTCGATCTGACGCCGGGCGCGCTGGACAAGACCAACGATCCCGTCCGCATGTACCTCCGCGAGATGGGGACGGTTCCCCTGCTCACGCGCGAGGGGGAAGTCGAGATTGCGAAGCGCATCGAGCGGGGCAAGCTCGCCGTGATCAAATCGATCTCGCGCACGCCGACGATCGCGCGGCTGATCATGCAGATGGGAGACGCGCTCAAGAACGACGAGCGCAGCATCCGCGAGCTCGTGACCTTCGTCGACGAGGAGCTCACCGACGAGAAGATCGAGGACCGCAAGAAGCAGGTCCTCCGGCAGATCGACGCGGTACGCAAAGCGTGGGCGGTCCGCGAGAAGTGCAAGGAAAAACTCGATAACACCGCCAAGGGCGCGACGACGAAGGACAAGCGCAAGTACCGCAAGGTGCGCTGGGAAAGCATGCGCGCGCAGGTCGAAGTCTCGCAGCTGATTCGCAAGATCGAGTTCACCGAGACGATCAAGCGCCGCATGATCGACCAGATCAAGGACAAGGTCGAAGCGGTCATGCGCTTCCAGCGCCAGATCGCCTACATCGAGCGGCAGCTGACGGCGAAGAACCGGCGGCCGAAGCTGAAGGAGGAAGAGCGCAAGAACTTCCTCAAGCAGCAGAAGGAGCTCAAGGTCCAGGTCAAGTCGATGGCCGACGATCTCGAGGAGACGCCGGAGCAGTTGATGCGGACCCTCGAGACGATCTCGAAGGGTGAAGCGCAGGCCGAGCAGGCGAAGAAGGAGCTGGTCGAGGCCAACCTCCGCCTCGTCGTCTCGATCGCCAAGAAGTACACGAACCGCGGGCTGCAGTTCCTCGACCTGATTCAGGAAGGCAACATCGGCCTGATGAAGGCGGTCGACAAGTTCGAGTACCGCCGCGGCTACAAGTTCTCGACCTACGCGACGTGGTGGATCCGCCAGGCGATCACCCGCGCGATCGCCGACCAGGCGCGGACGATCCGCATCCCGGTCCACATGATCGAAACGATCAACAAGCTGATTCGCACGTCGCGCGCGCTGGTGCAGGAGCTCGGGCGCGAACCGACTTCCGAAGAGATCGCGCAGCGGATGGACATCCCGGTCAGCAAGGTGCGCAAGGTCCTCAAGATCGCGCAGGAGCCGATCTCCCTCGAGACGCCGATCGGCGAAGAGGAAGATTCGCATCTTGGCGACTTCATCGAGGATCGCCAGGTCGTCTCGCCGTCCGACGCGGTGATCAACCTGAATCTCAAGGAGCAGACGGACCAGGTCCTCAAGACGCTGACGCCGCGCGAGGAGAAGGTGATCAAGATGCGCTTCGGCGTGGGAGACGGCAGCGAGCACACGCTCGAGGAAGTGGGCCAGAACTTCGCCGTCACGCGCGAGCGGATCCGCCAGATCGAGGCGAAGGCACTGCGCAAGCTGCGCCACCCGTCGCGCTCGCGCAAGCTGAAGGCGTTCCTGGAAGGCAGAACGTAACACGGGAGACGTACTTCTTTCTTCCTTCTTTCGTCTTCCGTCTTGGTTTAGCATCGATCGGGCCCATAGCTCAACGGTTAGAGCCGCCGGCTCATAACCGGCCCGTTCCAGGTTCGAATCCTGGTGGGCCCACCTTCCGCTCACGCGTGCCCACGTACGCGTCAGCTACGATGGGCAGGCCCACGCGAAGGTGTCCGCCGAAGCTGCGAAGGTGGACGGCTGGCGAGCCTTCGCTAGTGCTAAGCAAGGCAAGCCCTCTTAGGCAAAGGAGCGACCTGTCCACCGAAGCGGCGCAGCCGCGAAGGTGAAGGTGGACCTCCAGCCCGCACACCCCATGTACAATGGGCCATCCATGCACGCGGATTTAGAGCGAGTCATCGCTCTCCAGCAACTCGACACCGCCGCGACCGCGGCACGCAAACAACTGGCAGAAGAACCCGAACGCGAAAAGGCGTTCGAGGCGCGGCTCGAAGCCGCGAAGCAGCGTCTGGCCGAGGCGAAAGCGAGCCTCGCGGCGAACCAGGAGGCGCGGCGCGCGATCGAGAAAGAGGTCGCGCTGCACCAGGGGCGCCTCTCGAAGTACCGCGATCAGGCGATGGCGGTGAAGACCAACCAGGAATATCACGCGATCCAGCACGAGATCGCGCACGCCCAGGGAGAAGTCAAGACACACGAGGACGCGATCCTCGAGCGGATGGTCGAGGCCGACGACCTCGCGGCCGCGATCAAGGCGGCCGAAACGGACCTCGCCACGCAGCAGAAAACCATCGAAGCGGACCGCAAGAAGTTGCAGGCGGAAGACGCCGAGCTGCAGAAATCTCTCGACAGGCTCGTCGCCGAGCGCGCGGCCATCGTGGCCGCGATCGACAAGCAGGTGCTCGCGACGTACGAACTCGCGGCGGCGCGGCGGCAGGGGATCGCTGTCGCGGAAGCGAAGCACGGCATCTGCACGATCTGCCACGTGCGTTTGCGCCCACAGGTGTTCAATACCGTCCGCCGCAACGATGGCATCGTCCAGTGTGAAAGCTGCCAGCGGATTCTCTACTTCGTGTCCGCTCCCGCTTCCCAGGCGTCGTGATCACGGCGTACATAGACGGCGGCGCGCGGGGCAATCCCGGTCCCGCCGGTTACGGCGTCTACATCCAGGGTCCAGACGGCACCGTGCTCGACGAGCTGCACGGCGGGCTCGGCATCGCCACCAACAACGTCGCCGAGTACAACGGCCTGCTCGCGGCGCTGCAATGGGCCGCGACGCGCGGGCACACCAAGGTGCATATCCGCGCTGACTCCGAGCTCCTCGTCAAGCAGATGCGCGGGGAGTACAAGGTGAAGCACGAGGGACTGAAGCCGCTCTTCCTCCAGGCCTGCGCGCTGATCCGCCGCGTCGGCGACGTCTCTTTCGAGCACGTCCGTCGCGAGTTCAACAAGGACGCGGATCGTCTGTCGAATCTCGGCATGGACGAAGCGGAACAGATGCTCAAGTCCAGCTGATAGAGGCCAGTGTTTTGCACGAGATCGGCTCGTGCGAACACGTCTCGCGACGGTTGGGGTTTCGCTGTTGCTGCTACAGGCATGCGCCGGACTCGATCAGCTCGGCACCCTCGTGCAGCCGCCGCGTTTCGAGCAGGTCCGCGATCAGCCCGCGGAAATCCGGCTGATGGGTATGACGGGCGCGGGCGTGCGCCTGTGGACGAGAGTCACGAATCCAAACGCGTTCGGGCTGCGGCTCGGCACGTTGAAAGGCACGCTCTATCTCGACGAGTCGCGCGCGGCCGATGCCGACTTTCCTCTCGGCCTGCCGCTCGGCGGCGGCAGCGACATTGTCATCCCGATCGACATCTCGATCAGCTTCAGCGATCTTCCGGGGCTCGGCGGTGTCGGGCGGCGCGTGCTCGCGCGGCAGCCGATAGGTTATCGCCTCCACGGAACGATTGGCGTCGACGCGGGACGCCTCGGCCAGCCCGTATTCGGTCCAATGACGCTGCTGAGCGGCGAAGCGAGAGTACCGATCGGTCAGGCCAGGCAGCGGATCGCGCCAAGCAACCGTCCCGCGCCTTCACGCGCCGCGCGATAGGAATGCAGGCGCTCCGCGTTGCTCTTCGTGCAGAGACCTGACGTGAAGATCGTGTCGGGATTCATCCCCGCGTCTTCCAGCTG
Organism: Vicinamibacterales bacterium; assembly: GCA_035637115.1. GTDB lineage: Bacteria > Acidobacteriota > Vicinamibacteria > Vicinamibacterales > 2-12-FULL-66-21 > JAICSD01. The sequence continues at coordinate 63,501 of DASPXV010000019.1, read as the reverse complement.
ATCGCGGTTCGCGCGTTCCAGATCCAGAAACGATCGATCCCCTTTACCGGGCCTGAACCACACGTCGATTGATGCCGCGTCCGCGCCTCCGGCGCGAAACGCTTCGACGACTTCCGGCCCGACCTCCCCGCAGCACTGCCCCAAACACGGACCGATCGCGGCGATCAGATCCGCCGCATTGGTACCGAATTCGTTGTGCATCGCGCGCACCGCGGCAAGCGCCACATGCGAAGCGGCGCCTCTCCAGCCGGCGTGGGCCGCGCCGACGACGTTTCGCGTCTGGTCGTATACAAGGATAGGCGCGCAGTCGGCGGTCCGGACGCCGATCGCGACGGCCGGGTCATCGCTGATGATGATGTCCGCCTGCGGCTTTGCCCATCCCGTCGTTCCCTTCCGTGCGATGACGGCGTGAATACCGTGGACCTGTTTGACCAGCAGGAGCCGATCGCGCGTCACGCCGAGTGACGCCGACACTGCGTCCCATTCCGCCTGATCGTCGCGCAGCACGAGGTCGCGCGAGGTGAAGAGATGCGGCGCCGGCAGGCGCGTACAACGCAGCGCGCGTCCCCAGGGCTCTTGCGTCCACTGGAAGGCGTCGTTAGGCTTGGGATCGGCCATGGCGATCATCGGGCTCGGGTTCGACGCTACCGACATCCCGCGCGTGCGCGACGTGTTCGCGCGGTACGGCGATCGGTTCCTGCGCCGCATATTCACTGACGCGGAGATTGCCTATTGTATGCGGCAGCGGGATCCGGTCCCGAGCCTCGCCGGGCGCTTCGCCTCCAAAGAAGCGGCGATGAAGGCGCTGGGCACCGGTCATTCGCGCGGCGTGCTGTGGAAGGACATCGAGGTGCGCCGTCATGGCGGCCCCCCGCAACTGCGGTTGACAGGGGGCGCCCTGCGCCGTTTCGACGCGATGAAGGCCCGCCGGTCTCTCCTGACCATCACCCATTCCGACGCGCTCGCGTTGGCCCAGGTGCTCCTCCTGGACGACCTGCCCGGGTAACGGCGGTTGTCGTCAGCGCGCGGCGCGAAAGCAGACGCCGCGGGCGCCGTTCCGCAATCCCTTTCTCTGCCTCACTTCCGGAAACCATTCGGCGCGCGAACGGCTGGTGCGCCGCTTGCCCTGCACGCGATGGAGGCTCGCCCATGACGATCAAGATCGTGTCGTATGAAAAGGGAAACCCGCCCGGGAAGCTCGCCGACGCGGAGCTGCATTTCACCGACGGTCCGCTCGAGGGATTGAAACTGATTGGCTTCGCGGTGTGGGAGCGGAAAACCGGGACGGGCCGCAACGTCACCTTTCCCGCCCGGCAGTACTCGGTGAACGGCGAGCGCCGCTCGTTTTCGCTGTTGCGGCCGGCGGTCGACAGCACAGCCCAGAACCGCATCCGGGACCTGATCCTCGAGGCGTACGCGGAACACGTCGGCGCGCCGATCGAAGCGACGGCCTAGAGAACTGGAAGGAATTTCTTGTTTTCCGCGGAGCGCTTGGGAGGAAGCGTCCACTCTTCCTTGAGCCCCTTGTCGAACTCGGCACGGAAGAAGGAGGACTTCATGCCGCCGTCGATGATGTCCCAGGGGAGCACGGCGTCGGCGGAGCGGTCGCGGAAGATATAGAAGTCGGCGTCAACGCCGGTTTCCGCTACGGCCGCGCGCCAGTTGCCGCCGTTCCGTTCGGCCGCTTCAATGGCGGGTGCGACGCGGCGATCGCCGAGCGACATCAACGCCTGGTAGTACGAGTGCCGCTCGGACTTGATGTTGAAGTAGACGTTGTCGAGATCCGCCACCAGCGTGCGCAGCCGCTTGCCCTTGCGATCCGTAACCGCGGGATCTTCCATCGGCAGCCACTGGTACGCGGTCCCCGGCTTCGGAATCAACGGGTTCACGCTGGCCACAATGCGCCCGATACGGCCCTTGGGGCGCGCGTGGCTCAACATGATGTCGCGCAGCTGCGCGGTCAGATCGCGAATGCTCTCGATGTCCGCGTCATCTTCCGTAGGGAGGCCGATCATGTAGTACAGCTTCAGATTGTCCATGCCGGATCTGAAGATGAGATCCGCCTTGTCGAGGATCTCGGCGTTGGTCACCGTTTTGTTGATCACGCGCCGCAGCCGGTCGGATCCGGTTTCGGGAGCGATGGTGATCGATCGTTCGCCGCTCTGGTGCAGCATTCCGACGATCTCGTCGGTCAGGTCGTCCAGTCGGAGCGATGCCGGTGAAATGGAGTAGCCCATCGCGATCAGCCCCGAGAGGATGCGTTCGATCTCCGGATGATCGCAGAGCGCGATGGAGACGAGACCGGCGCGGTTGGCATAGGCCTTGGCCTCGCGGGCGAGCTCGAGGATCCTGTCGGCGGGAAACGCGCGAACGGGCAGGTAGTTGTAGCCGGCCCAGCAGAAGCGGCACAGGTTCGCGCAGCCACGCACGACCTCGATAAGGAAGCGCGATCCGAACTCGGTGTCCGGTGTGAAGATGCGCGTCGAGGGCGGATCGAGCCTCTCGGTGCTCTTGACAGCGGCTTTCTTCACGACAGCGGGCGCGCCCGTGCCTGGCTTCGGCTCGAACGCCGCGATCGTGCGGTCCGCGTTGTAGCGCACTTCGTAGAACGAGGGGATGTAGAACCCGCGCTCCGCCGCGAGCCGCGTGAGGAGGTCGTCGCGCCCATCCGACGAGCGTAGCGCCGACATCAGCGTGGGGACGAGCATCTCTCCTTCGCCGGCGGCGATGACGTCCGCGAATAGTGCGAGCGGTTCCGGATTGACGAACGTCACCGCACCGCCGATGACGACCAGCGGGTCGTGCTTCGTCCGCGCCTCGGCGCGCACGGGGATCCCGGCCAGGCGAAGCATGGAGACGACGTTCGTGTAGTCCCACTCGAAGGAGACGGAAAAGGCGAGAACGTCGAAATCGCGAACCGGTGTGTTGGATTCGATCGTGCGCAGCGGCTGCCCGGACGCGAGTGCAGCGTGAAGCTCCTGCTTCGGCGGCAGGCACACGCGTTCGCATACGACGTCCTCCAGCTCGTTGAAGAGCCGATAGAGCGTCTGGAAGCCCAGATTGGACATCCCGACGAAGTACGTATTCGGAAACGCGAGCGCTACGCGAAGCCGGCCGCCGTGCGGTTTGCGGATGTAGCCGACTTCCCGGGAGAGAACGTCGAGAGGGTCGCTCGCGCCTCCGCGCTCCTGGCGTGGCGGCATATGGTTCAGGTGTTACGTGAGAATGATCGTGCGCGACGCCCTGCTGAAGAGACGGCGATCGCGCGTGCCTTGGATATACCTAGTGTATCAGGCACGCGCGACCTGGTTCGCCGAAGCGGCTCAGCCGCCGACGTTTAGCCCTCATTCTGCCGGCGCAGGAACGCGGGCACATCCAGCTGAGAGACCGGCTCGAATTCGGCGCCGGGGCTGAACGTGTCGGTGGCGGGATCCGCTGCCGCCGCCGCAATCGGCATCTCCAGCACGGGCCGGCGCGAGACCGTCAGGCGGGTGCTGCTGCCGCCTGACGCGGCCACCTTCTCGGGCACCTGGTAGGAGGCATACGACTGCAGGTCCACCGGCGTCACCGCGGACGACGCCGTCGCCTGCTTCACGGCAGCGACCCGATCGAAGCCGGTCGCGATCACGGTGATCTTCACCTTGCCCTGCATCTTCGGATCGACGACCGCGCCGAAGATGATGTTGGCGTCTTCGTGCGCCGCCTGCTGGATGATTGCCGACGCCTCGCTAACTTCGATCAGCGACAGGTCGCCGCCGCCGGTCACGTTGATGATGACACCGCGAGCTCCCTTGACGGACGCGTCCTCCAGCAGGGGGCTGGAGATCGCGCTGCTCGCCGCTTCCATCGCGCGGTTTTCTCCTTCGCCGATGCCGGTGCCCATGATCGCGATCCCCATTCCCGCCATGATCGTTTTCACGTCGGCGAAGTCCAGATTGATCAGGCCGGGCACGAGGATAAGGTCCGAGATGCCCTGGATCGCTTGCCGGAGCACGTCATCTGCCGTCGTGAAGGCTTCGGTCAGCGACGTCGTCCTCGCAATCGTCGAGAGCAGGCGTTCGTTCGGAATCGTGATCACCGTGTCGACGCAGTCGCGCAGCTCTTCGAGTCCGCGCTCCGCCTGCGTCTGCCGCTTTTTCCCCTCGAACTTGAACGGTTTCGTGACGACCGCGATCGTCAGCGCGCCGAGCTCGCTCGCCAGGCTGGCGATGACGGGTGCGGCCCCTGTGCCGGTGCCGCCGCCGAGTCCCGTCGTCACGAACACCATGTCTGCGCCATCGAGCGCCTCGATCAGCTTGTCCGTATCTTCCAGCGCTGCCTGGCGGCCGACGTTCGGATCGGCGCCGGCGCCGAGACCCTTCGTCAGCTTCGCGCCTATCTGGATCTTGTGCGGCGCGGCGTTTAGCTTGATCGCCTGTAGGTCGGTATTAGCGACGATGAACTCGACGCCGTCGAGCCCTGCCTGCACCATGCGGTTCACGGCGTTGCTGCCGCCGCCGCCGACGCCCACGACCTTGATGCGGGCGCCCGTCCTGCTCTCCTCGTCGAGCTTCAACCGCAGCGTGGACGCGTCCTGATCAGCCATTCGGCCCTCCATCAGAAAAACTCCTTGAACAAGCCGCGCAGCCGTCCGGCCACGCGCCCGAAAGCGCCGGCGCCGACGGGGCGCGCGACTTCTCCGACATGATTCCTGTGCGCGTACATCACCAGCCCCACGGCCGTGGCGAACGCGGGATTGTTAACGTGATCGGCGAGGCCGCCGACGCCGGCTGGCATCCCGCGGCGAATCGGCAGATCGAAGATCTGTTCCGCGATCTCCGCCATCCCTTCGAGCATCGCGCCCCCGCCGGTCAGCACGATTCCGGAATTGAGCGACTTCTCGAAACCCGCCTTGCGGATCTCGTCCCACAGCAGGTGAAAGATTTCTTCGGCGCGCGGCTGCAGGATTTCCGAAAGGATCCGCCGCGCCATCACGCGCGACTTGCGCCCCCCCACGCTCGGCACGTCCATCGTCTCGTCTTCCGCGACCATGGCCGACAGCGCGCAGCCGCAGCGGCGCTTGATCTTCTCGGCGTCTGGAATCGGCGTGCGAAGACCGACGGCGATGTCGTTGGTAAAGTGATCGCCGCCGACCGCGACGACCCCCGTGTGCCAGATGCTGCCGCGCTCGAAGATCGCGAAGTCCGTCGTTCCACCGCCGATGTCTACGATCGCGACGCCGAGCTGCTTCTCGTCGTCGGTCAGCACGGCCTCGCTCGCGGCCAGTTGTTCCAGCACCGTGTCGAGCACCGCCACGCCCGCGCGATTCACGCACGCCACGATGTTTTGCGTGGACGATGCGCTTCCCGTCACCACGTGGACGTTCACTTCAAGGCGCGTACCGGTCATTCCGACGGGGGCACCGATGCCGTCTTGCTCGTCGACGACGAAATCCTGCGGCAGTACGTGGAGGATCTCGCGGCCGCTCGGCAGCGCAACAGCTTTCGCTGCGTCGATCGCGCGCCGCACGTCTTCCCGCGTGATCTCGCGGTTCTTGCCTGCGACCGCCACGACCCCGCGGCTGTTGAACGCCTTGACGTGCGCGCCCGACAGTCCCAGGTGCACTGAGTCGATCTCCACGCCGGCCGTGAGTTCGGCCTCGTCGATGGCTTTCTTGATCGATTCGACCGCCGCCTCGAGATTGACGACGACGCCGCGGCGAATGCCCTTCGAGTCGGCAAGCCCCAGCCCGATGATGTCGAGCCCGCCGTTGTCCGTCATCTCGCCGACGATCGCGGCGATCTTCGATGTCCCGACGTCGAGTCCGACCAGGTATCGTTCCTTACGAGCCACAGGTTCTCCCTTCCACGTCCTTCATCGTTTCGCCGCGGGTCGCACGTATACGCGTTCGCCGAACCGCAGGTCCACGTAATCGATCTCGCGGACCTGGTCGCGCAGCGCCGGCGCGAGATCCACGTACGACTGCAGGCGCTCCAGGAACTTCTCTTCCCCCAGGTGCAGCAGTGCCGCGTCGTCCTGCAGCATGACGACGGCGTCGTGCGAGTCGCGCACGTCGATCTGCGAGACCTTCTGGGCGATGTCCTTCCGCGGCGCGAGCGATTCGATCACGCGTGCCGCGAGTTCCGCGCGCCCTTCGTCGATCGACGGCTGCCCGGAGCCTGGCGATCGGACGAGGCCGTCGATGATCGGCAAGTCGAACTCCACGTACTGCGGACCGAACTCGTCGATCAAAGTGCCGCCGGCGTCGATCAGGTACAACGTGCTGCCCAGCCGGCACAGTCCGATCGGGCTGCGCTCGGACACGAACACTTCCACCGTCGACGGCAGGACGCGGCGGAGCGCTACGTCCGCAACCCAGGGAGATTCCATCAACCGGCGGCGATAGCTGACGAGATCCGCGGTCAAAATGCTCGATCCCCGCAGGCCGTCAACGATGGCCTGCACCTCGCCGCTCGAGATCCGGACATTGCCGTGTACGGCGATCTTGCGGACCTGCAACCCCGACGCGTGGACCACGAGCGTCGTCGCGCGGTACCCCGCGTAAGCGACCACGAGCAGCGCGATAATCCATCGACCGATGCGCCACGCAAACGCGCGCCATCCGGCTGCCGCGGCCCCCTTCTTGCCGCCGGGGCGCACTTTCGCGCGGCGAAAGTTCTTTTCGGACGGCGCCTTAACGCTCATTGAGCGCCTCGAGGATGCGATCCGGCATCGTCCCGATGGATCCGGCGCCGAGCGTGATGACGAGATCGTTCGCGCGTGCGATCCGTTTCACGGCAGCAGGAATATCGCCGAGCGACTTCACCAGCCTCACGGGTTTGCCCGTCTTGCGAACCTCCGCTTCGACAGCTTCCGCGGTTGCGCCGGAGATCGGCGGCTCGCCGGCCGAATAGATGTCGGTCAGAACGATCTCGTCCGCTGCTCCCAGCGCTGTACCGAATTGCGGCAGCAGATCGCGCGTCCTCGTGTATCGATGCGGTTGGAACACAACGACGACGCGGCGATCGAGTCCCGCACGGGCGGCTGCGATTACCGCGGCGATCTCGGTCGGGTGATGGCCGTAGTCGTCGACGACCATCACACCGCGCGCTTCGCCGCGAAGTTGAAACCGGCGCTCGGCGCCGCTGAACTGCTCGAAGCCGCTCGCGATGCGGTTGAAGGGAATCCCGACTTCGAGTCCGACGGCGACCGCGGCCAACGCGTTCAACAGGTTGTGGCGTCCCGGCACTCGCAAATGCAATGTTCCGAGCGGATTGGGCGCCCCGCCGGTAACCGTGTGCATCACGCGACAGCGCGAGCCGAACGCCTCGAGCGTCATGCCGTGGCCCGATATCGTGGCGCCGCTGCCTTCGAACCCGTACGTGATCACGCGACGTGTCATCCGCGGCACGAGCGCGCGCACGGGCTCGTCGTCGAGACACGCCACGACGGTGCCGTAGAACGGCACCTTGTTGGCGAAGTCGACGAACGCCTGCTGCAGGGCGTCCCAGCTGCCGTAACTTTCCATGTGCTCGTAATCGATGTTCGTAATCACCGCGATCGCCGGCGACAGCTTCAGGAACGACCTGTCGCTTTCATCCGCCTCGACCACCATGTAGTCCCCGCGTCCAAGCCGCGCGTTGCTGCCGAACGCGCTCAACCGCCCGCCGATGACCGCGGTCGGATCGAGCCCCGCGCGCTCCAGGACCAGCGCCACCATCGACGTGATCGTCGTTTTGCCGTGCGCGCCCGCGATCGCGATGCCGTAGCGGAGCCGCATCAGCTCCGCGAGCATCTCGGCCCGCGGGATCACGGGAATCAGCCGCCGCCGCGCCTCGTCGACCTCCGGGTTCCCCGGCTGTATCGCCGAAGAGGTCACCACGACATCGACGTTGCCGACGTTCGCCGCGTCGTGACCCGATGCGATCCGCACGCCGAGCCCGGCGAGCCGCTGCGTGATCTCCGACGCCTTCGCATCCGAGCCGCTCACCTCGTAGCCGAGATTCGCGAGCAGCTCCGCGATCCCGCTCATCCCGATGCCGCCGATCCCGACGAAGTGGATGCGGCGCGTGCGCCCTAGCATTTCTAGTCGGGGCTCCGCCCCGAACCCCGGCTCGGTCGCTTGCGGGGGCCCCAAGCCCCGCGCCGCTCCCTCGCGGCGGCCAGCTCCAGCACGCGATCGACGATTACCTTCGCCGCGTCGGGCCGCGCCAGTTTCCGCGCGGCTTCAGCCATCCGCTGCCGTCGCTCCGCGTCTGCGGCGAGCAACAGCACTCGTTGGGAGAGGACGGCTCCCGTCAAATCCTTCTGCTCGATCAAGTCCGCCGCGCCCGCGCGTGCGAGCACCTCGGCGTTCTTCTTCTGATGATCGTCAGCGGCCGTCGGCAGCGGCACCAGGATCGATGCGCGTCCTGCCGCCGTCAGCTCCGCGATCGTCGTCGCGCCGGCGCGGCTGACGACGACGTCCGCGCGTTTCATTTCCCGGTCCATGGCGTAGATGAACGGTTCGACCCGGGCCTGAAGGCCCGCGTCCCCGTAGCCGCGCCGGACCAGTTCCACATCGCGCTCTCCTGTCTGATGCGTGACGTCCACGCCGCCAGCGGCTGCCAGCCGCGGCGCCGCCGCCACCATGGCCACGTTGATTGCGTGCGCGCCCTGGGAGCCGCCAAAGATCAGTACCCTCGTGCGGTCAGAGCGGCTTCCGCTGTCGGGCGGAAGATCTCCCGCATTCTCGAGAAACTCGGGACGAACCGGATTGCCTGCGACAAATCCCCTCCTGCCAAAGAAGGACACCGTCGAATCGAATGTGACCGCCGCCGCGCTGACCACGTGCGAGAGGAGCCGGTTGGTCAGTCCCGGCACCGCGTTCTGTTCCGCGAGCAGCGTGGGAATGCGGCGCAGCGCCGCCAGCATCACCACGGGGCCCGAGCTGTAACCGCCCACGCCAATCACGACGTCCGGGCGTCGGCGCGACAAGATGCGCCATGCGTCCCACGCGCTCGCCGGTAGCAGCGCGACGCCGCGCAGTGCCGCGAGCAGAGACCGTCCCTTCAGACCGGCGCTCCGCAGCAGATCGAGCTGGAAGCCTTCGCGCGGGACGACTTTCGTCTCGATGCCACGCGCCGTGCCGGCGAACGTCACCGTCGCATCGGGACGCCGGGCGACAATCTCCCGCGCGATCGCGATGCCCGGGTACAGGTGCCCGCCGGTTCCGCCGCCGCCGATCACCACGCGCAACGGCTTCATGCATCCGCCGTCATGTCCGTCGTGATCACGTGCGTCGCCGAGGCATGCTGCGAGACGTTCAGCAGGATCCCCATGCCCAGCATGCTCATGAGCAGCGACGATCCGCCGAAACTGACGAACGGCAGCGGAATCCCTTTCGTGGGCAGCAGGCCGAGGACGACGCTGATGTTGAAGAACGCCTGCACGATCACCATCGCCGTCAGCCCGAGCGCGAGAAAGGCGCCGAAGCGATCGGGAGCGCGCATCGAGGTGCGAAGTCCGCGCCACGCGATCACGCAGAACGCGACGAGCACCAATGTCGTACCCAGCAGACCGAGCTCCTCTCCGATCACCGCGTAGATGAAATCGGTATGCGGGTACGGCAGATAGTAAAGCTTCTGCACGCCCGCCATCAGGCCGCGACCGAACACGCCGCCCGTGCCGACGGCGATCAGCGACTGGATCACCTGGAAGCCATCGCCGAGCGGATCGCTCCATGGGTCGAGGAACACCGTCATCCGGCGCCGGCGGTAATCCGCGCTCATCAGCACGACGTAGGCCGCGGGCAGCGAGACGAGCAGCAGACCGACGATGTAGCGGTAATTGATGCCCGCCGCGAACACCATCACGCTGACAATCACGATGATTGACAGCGCCGTGCCGAGATCGGGCTGCAGCATGATCAGCGCGACAATGCAGCCGAGGACGACGCCCACCGGAAGCAGCGAATAGCGGAGATCGTCGATACGATCCATTCGCCGCTCGAGGATGGCGGCCACGAAGAAGATGATGACGATCTTTGCGAACTCGGACGGCTGCCCGCCGATGCCCGCGACGCCGAACCAGCGGCGCGCGCCGTTGAGGCGCGGCCCGAACAGAACCGCGACGAGCGCGAAGGTCACCATGCCGAGCGCGGTCCAGATCACCGCCGGCTGGCGATAACGCCGGTAGTCGATCTGCATGAGGACGGGCATCAACGCGAGCCCGAGCAGCGCGAACGTTGCCTGCTTCCACAGAAAGTACGATGGGCGCTGGCGGTACTGTTCCAGTCCGATGACTGCCGAGGAGCTGTAGACCATCACCAGGCTGGCACACACGAGTGCCAGCGTGGCGATGAAGAGCAGCTTGTCCGATTTGAGTTTGCGCGCCATAACGATCTAAAGTTCCGCCCTTGCCAGCCCGACAATCCGGGTGGCTAACGAGCCGTCAGTAGTCATCAGCCGGTCCTGAGGGAAGACACCGACCTCGCAGACCGGGGCAGCCTGCGTTCCCAGCGGCCAGCTCTTCTCCGTCCCGACCGGACTGATGACTACTCACGGCTCATTTATCAGTCGCGGGGGCCCCCCGCCCCGCTCCCGCTCTCTCCATTGCGCTCGCGCTTCGTCGCTCGCTCCATTCCGTTCGCGCTTTTCATTTCGTCTTAGTCGCGGGGGTTCCCCGCCCCGCTCCCGCTCTCTCCATTGCGCTCGCGCTTCGTCGCTCGCTCCATTCCGTTCGCGCTTTTCATGTCGTCTTCGTCGCGGGGGTTCCCCGCCCCGCTCCCGCTCTCTCCATTGCGCTCGCGCTTCGTCGCTCGCTCCATTCCGTTCGCGCTATTGCTCTCTCGTCGCACTCCACTCGTCTTCCAGCTTCGCGACCGCCTGTTTGAAGATCCGCCCGCGCTCCGCGTAGTCCTTGAACATGTCGAAGCTCGCGCACGCCGGCGCGAGGACGACCGTGTCGCCAGGCGAGGCGAGCGCGAACGCGGTGCGCACCGCCGAAGCCATGTCTGGCGCATCGTGCACGGCAACAGCGGGTGCGAGCGCCTCGTGCACGAGGGGCGCGGCTTCGCCTATCGCGACAACGGCGGCGCCGCGTTCCGTCAGAGCGGCGCGCAGATCGCCGAAGTCTCCGCCCTTGAAACGGCCCCCCAGGATGACGACGAGACCTGGCCCGAAGCTTTCGATCGCGCGCAGCGCAGACTCGATGTTGGTGGCCTTCGAGTCGTTGACGAAGCGCACGCCGGCAATTTCCATCACCGGCTCGAGGGCGTGCTCGAGGCCCATGAAGGTCTCGACGGCGTGCGTCATCGCCGCGGGGTCGACGCCGGCGATCGACGCAACGGCCGCGGCCGCCGCGACATCTGCGAGGAGGTGACGTCCAAGGAGCTTGACCGCGGAGAGCGGGACGAGGACCTGGTCGCTGCCACGCGAACGCCGCACGATCGCGTCACCCGCGACAAGGACTCCCTCGGGCAGATTGCGCTCCGTCGCGAAGTGCAGCCGCCGCGATCGCGCCTCCTGCGCAAGCACCTGCGAGGGCTCGTCGTCTGCGTTGAGCAGCGCCCAGTCGGCCGGCGTCTGGTTCGCGAAGATCCGCGCTTTCGCTGCGGCGTACTCGGCGATGTCGGCGTGACGATCGAGGTGGTCCGGTGAGAAGTTCAACAGCACCGCGATCCACGGATGAAACGTGTCTGAACTTTCCAACTGGAAGCTGCTGGTTTCGACAACGTGGATCGTGTCCTCGGTGGATTCCTCCACTTGCGCGCTCAATGCATGACCGATGTTGCCGCCCACGAGCACACGGTGTCCGCCGGCTTCGAGCATTCGCCCGGTCAACGTCGTCGTCGTTGACTTGCCCTTCGTACCCGTGATCGCAACGATGCGGCCGCGGAGCCACCGTGAGGCGAGCTCCAGCTCTCCCATGACGGGCACGCCGGCCGCGCGCGCTCCGGCCACGGCAGGCTGCGCGGGCGGAACACCGGGACTGAGAACGATCAGGTCGGCGCCGAGCAATGTTTCCGCGTGGTGGCCACCGAGCTCGAGCTGAACGCCGGCGCTTCGCAACTGCGCGTCCTCCTGAATGCTGTCGCGCATGTCGGTGAGCGTGACATCCGCGCCGCGGCGCACGAGCAGCTCCGCGGCCGCCACGCCGCTGCGCGCGGCGCCGACGACTACGACCTTCTTGCCCGCGACGGAGAATGCCTGTGCCGTCATCGCAGCTTCAACGTGGTGAGGCTGAAGAGCGCGAAGATGATCGCGAGAATCACGAACCGCGCGATGACCTTCGGCTCACTCCAGCCGATGAGTTCGAAGTGGTGGTGCAACGGGGCCATCCGGAAGACGCGCTTGCCGGTGAGCTTGAACGACGCGACCTGGATGACGACCGACGCGGCTTCCATCACGAACACGCCGCCGACGATCACCAGGACGAACTCCTGCTTGATGAGGAGCGCAATGGTGCCGAGCGCTCCGCCGAGCGCCAGCGAGCCGACATCGCCCATGAAGATTTCGGCGGGATACGAGTTGTACCAGAGGAACCCGAGGCTGGCGCCGACCAGCGCGCCGCAGAAGATCGTCAGCTCCGCGATGAGTGGAGACACGGTGGGCAGCTGCAGGTACTCGGCGAACACGCGATGCCCGCTCACATACGTCAGCGCGGTGAGCGCAGTGGCCGCGACCGCGAACACGCTGATCGCGAGTCCATCGAGGCCGTCCGTCAGGTTCACCGCGTTCGTCCAGCTGACGCACACGAACATCGCGAACAGCACGTAGGCCCATCCGAGATCCGGAATGATGCGCTTGAAAAACGGCAGCAGCAGGCGCGTGTTGTACAGATCGAGCCGCACGAGCGACAGCAGCGCGAAGCCGACGCCCAGGGAAATCAGGATCTGCCAGATCATCTTGTAGCGCGGTCGCAGACCGTGATGCGATCGCCGGACGATCTTCAGGTAGTCGTCTGCGAAGCCAACGCCGCCGAACGCCGCCGTCGCGATCACCGCGATCCACACGTACGCGTTCGTGAGGTTGGCCCACATCAGCGTCGGAATCAGCGAGCTCGACATGATGAGCAGTCCGCCCATCGTCGGCGTCCCGGCCTTCGCGCGGTGTGTTTGCGGTCCTTCCTGCCGGATCACCTGTCCGATCTGGAACTCACGCAGGCGCTTGATCAGGATCGGCCCGAGCACCAGGCTGAGCATCAACGCCGTCACGCTTGCGCCCGCCGTGCGGAATGTGATGTAGCGGAATACGTTCAGCACCGGAATCGCGGTGTGCAGCTGGCCGTAGAGCAGGTGGTACAACATCAGGCGAACTCCGCCTTCAGCCGATCGACCACCAGGTCTGTGTGAATCCCGCGCGAACCTTTCACGAGCACGAGATCGCCGGGGCGCACGCGGCCGAGCGCAAGCTCCGCCGCCTCGTCGCTCGTCTTCGCGTACAGGACCGCGCCGGGATCGAGACCCGCGCGCACCGCGGCGTGTGCCAGCCGCTGCGCCGGATCGCCGCCAACCGCGATGAGCAGGCCCAGGCCAGCGCGCGCGGCCGCTTCTCCGCACTGCTCGTGAAGCTGCATCGCGTGCCCGCCGAGCTCCAGCATCTCGCCGAGGACTGCAATCTTGCGCGCGCTGCCGGTGGCCGCCGCAACGGTCTCGAGCGATCGCTTCAGTGCCGCGGGACTCGAGTTGTACGAATCATCGATGAGCGTGATGCCGCCGGGAAGGCGCAACAGCTCGCCGCGGTGCGACGCCGGCTGCAGCTTCGCCGCACGCTGCGCGATGTCGTCTGGCGCGATACCCATCTCCATCGCCACGGCGGCGGCTGCGAGAAGGTTGAGCAGATTGCCGCTGCCGAGCAGCAATGTCTCGACACGAAACTGTCCGACGGGCGCCGTCACCGTGGCGGCCATACCTCCGAGACCGCGATGCTCGACAGCACTGGCGCGCACGTCTGCTGCGTCCGATAAACCGAAAGTCAGGGTCCTGCCCGCAAACGACCGGGCGCGCGCACGAATCCGCTCGTCGTCCGCGTTGGCGACCAGCAGATCGCCGGGGCGCGCTTGTTCGAGGATTTCCCCCTTCGCATCGGCGATCGCGTCCGACGACTCGAAGAACCCCACGTGCGCGTCGCCGACGTTCGTCCACACGCGCACCTCGGGTTCTGCGACGCCAACGAGCGTACGGATTTCCCCCGGGTGGTTCATGCCCAGTTCGACGACGGCGACATCCGGCCGCGAACGCAGCTCGAGCAGCGAGAGCGGCAGGCCGATGTGATTGTTCAAATTGCCCCTGTTCCGGAACACCGTGTACTTCGCCGACAGAAACTCCGCCGTCAGTTCTTTCGTCGTCGTCTTGCCCGCGCTTCCCGTAATGGCGACGACCTTCGCGCCGGATCGGCGACGGACTTCGCGGGCGGCCTGCTGCAGCGCCCGCGTCGTGTCCGCCACCTGGATCAGGAGCGGCGCCAGCCCGGCCTTTCCTGCCTCGGGCAGGGCCGGCGTCGCCGTCACCACCGCGCCCACCGCGCCGGCGGCGAGAGCGGCGGCAACGAACTCATGTCCCTCGAACCGTTCGCCGCGGATCGCGACGAATAGATCCCCCGGGTGGAGCGATCGCGTGTCGATCGACCACCGCTCTATCCGATGCGCCGGATCGCCCGAGTTCACCCGTCCGCCCGTGACGGCGGCAATTTCGGCGGCGCTGAGCGAGACCGTGTCCACCCGGTTACGTCACTCGCGAGCCGCTGCGGCGGCGCGCGAGCGCCGAGCGCGCGACCTCCACGTCGTCGAACGGCACCGTCTTATCGCCAATAACCTGGTACTTCTCGTGCCCCTTGCCCGCGATGAGCAAAAGATCGCCGCGCCTCGCCTCCTTGATCGCCTTCTCGATCGCTTCACGGCGGTCGACGATCGCGAGTGACGGCGTCCCCTTCTGACCCTTCGGCGCGATGCGGTCCGCGGGCATCACGATCCCGCGCCGGATTTCATCGATGATTCGTTCGGGGTCTTCGCTGCGCGGGTTGTCGGACGTGACGATCACGAGATCGCTGAGCCGCGCCGCGACGGCGCCCATGAGCGGGCGCTTCGTGCGATCGCGATCGCCGCCGCAGCCAAACACAGTGATGACCCGTCCGCCGGCGAGCGGCCGCGCTGTTTCGAGCAGGTTCTTCAGCGCGTCGTCCGTGTGGGCGTAATCGACGATCACGCGCACGTCGTCTGCAGGATCGGAGACGACCTGGAATCGTCCCGGCACGTTCTCGAGCCGGCTGATTCCCGCTTCGATCGCGGAGAACGGCAGGTCGAGCGCCATCGCGGTCCCGGCAGCCGCGAGGATGTTGTACGCGTTGGGCCGGCCGACGAGCGGCGACTTGACGTGCAGCGTTCCCCTCGGCGTGCGCACGTCGAACGAAAGCCCATCGAGCGTGAAGGTCAGCGGACCGGGACGCACGTCGGCGGCCGCATCGATTGCGTACGTGACGGGACGGCGCGCGGCGGCAACGAGATCCGCGCCGCGGCGGTCATCGATGTTGATGATACCGACAGTCCCTTCAGGGAGGATCTCGAACAGCCGGCGCTTCGCGGTGAAGTACGCCTCCATGTCACCGTGGAAATCCAGGTGATCGCGCGTCAGATTCGTGAACACGGCCGCGGCGAAACGCAGGCTGTCGGCGCGGCGGAGCGCAAGCGCGTGCGACGAAACTTCCATGACGCACGCCGCGCATCCTTCCGAGAGCATTTCGCGCAGCATCTGCTGCAGCTCGGGCGCTTCCGGCGTGGTACGCGAGGCGTCCACTTCGCGCGCACCGGTGTGGTAGCCGATGGTCCCGATGCGTCCGCACTTCATGCCGGCGGACTCGAAGATTGATGCCAGCACGTACGACGTGGTTGTCTTGCCGTTCGTGCCCGTGATGCCGACGAGCGCAAGCTCCGCGCTCGGATTGCGGTAGAACGCAGCCGACAATTCTGCGAGTGCGCTTCGCGCGCTCTGTACGCGGATCCAGGGCACCGTTACGTTCGCCGGGGCGTCGGTTTCGGCGACGACAGCGATTGCGCCATTCGCGATTGCCTGCGATGCGAACCGCGTGCCGTCAGCATTGACACCGCGCAGCGCGACGAACACCGCCCCCGGCTTCACCTTTCGAGAGTCGTAGGCAATGCCGGTCACGTCCGGACGCGTTGCGAGCTCGGTGAGGCTCACTGCGGTCCTCCCGCGATCGCGGTCGCCGCACGACGGCCAAGCGTCAACATGCAGGCGTCTCCGCGCACGAGCGCCGAGCCGGGCATTGGATTCTGGTCGACCACGAAGCCATCGCCCGACAGGCGCGCAGTCATGCCGATGCGCGAGAGCAGTCGCAGCGCCTCGCGCGCGCTCAGGCCACGCAGATCCGGCATCAGGCCATTGCGCGCGGGCTCCAGCGTCGCCGACAGCACGCTCGCGGCCTTTGCCGGCTGCGGCGTCGGTGTGCCATCGCTTGCGGGATCGTGGCGCGTCACGAGAACGGGCGGCGGTGCGTTCAGATTCGGGCCGACGCCGAGGTACGTGAGCGCGGCTTCGGCAATCCGCTTGAATACCGGTGCCGAAACGGCGCCGCCGGTGTACCCATTCCCGTGCGGAGAATCGATCACGACGAGGATCGTCAACTCCGGATTGCGTGAGGGAATGAAGCCGACGAACGACGCATTGTAATCGGACTTCTGATAGTGGCCATTGACCAGCTTCGCGGCTGTTCCGGTTTTCCCGGCGATTGTATAACCCTCGATCTGCGCCGCGCGCGCGGTGCCGCGCTCGACGACCTGCTCCATGATCGTCGTCATCGTCGCGGCGGTGTCGGGCTCGATGGTGCGGCGCATTTCCTTGTGCGGCACTTCGATCCGTCGTCCGTCCTTGATGAACGCCCGCACGACGCGGGGCTGCAGCAGATGGCCGCCGTTGGCGATCGAGCTGACCGCCGTCGCCATCTGCAGCGGCGTCACGCCGACCTGATAGCCCATCGAGACCGACGCGAGCGCGCTCTGATCCAGGCGATCCGCGCTCCACACGATGCCTGCCGTTTCCCCCTTGAAATCGGGCGCGAGCGTCTGGCCGAAGCCAAACCTGCTGACGTACTGCGTCAGGATCTGCGGTCCTACTTTGAGGCCGACCTTGATCGCGCCGACGTTGCTCGACTTCACGATCACATCCGTGAAGGCGATGACGCCGTACTTATGCGTATCGAAGATCGGCTTTCGCCCCGGAAACGTGATCGACCCAGGGTTGGTGTCGATCATCGACTCCGGTGTAATTACCTTCTGCTCGATCGCCGCCGATGCGGTGACGATCTTGAACGTTGAGCCGGGCTCGTAGAGCGTCTGGATCGCGCGGTTGCGGCGCGATTCGTCCTCCGCCCTGGTGAAGACGTTGGGATTGAAGGTCGGCCAGTTGGCAAGCGCAAGGATCTCGCCCGTCTGCGGATCCATGATAATTGCGCTGCCGCCGACGGCATGGTTCGCCTCGACGCCCGCTCGCAGCTCGCGCTCGGCGATGAACTGCAGGTACTGGTCGATCGTCAGTTCGATGCCCGCGCCGGCCGTGGCGGGCCGCTCGACACGGCTGAACACCGCGCGCTTCTTGTTGTCCGTCTGGATCAGGACCTTGCCCGCGGAACCGCGAATCTGCGAGTCGTAGGCCGACTCGATACCGCCAAGGCCCACGTTGTCGAGTCCGACGTAGCCGACGACGTGGGCGGCGAGCTCGCTGTTCGGGTAATACCGGCGGCTCTCCTTCAGCAGCGTGATGCCCGGGAGCGCCAGCGCTCGCACGCGTTTGGCTTCCTCGGGCGTCACCTGCCGCGCGACGTACTGGAACTGGCCGCGGCGCGAAAGCGTCTTGACGATCTGCTGCCGGCGCTCGGCATTGCACGAGTCCAGCGCGCGGCAGACCTGCGCGCCGACGTCGGCTGGATCGTCAATTTCCGAAGGCACCGCCGCGATGGTGTCGGCGTCGACGCTGTAGGCGAGCACACGTCCCTTCCGATCGAAGATCTCTCCGCGCTTGGCAGACGGACTGAACGTCCGCATCTGCTGCCGATCCGCGCGCGCGGTCAGGTCGGCGTGATCGATGACCTGCAGGTAAATCAGCCGCGCCTCGATGCCCGCTGTCCACACGGCGAGCAATGCCGCGCAGACGAGCAGCCGTGAGCGGACCGTCGCACGCCAGTCCATCGGCGCGGCCTCGCGCCTCGCGGGCACGGTCCGTCCGCCCCGGACGAATCCGAGCAGCGACTTGATGCTGGTCACTCTGATGCCCATCTACGAACTCGTTACCGTGCGGCGACGATGGACTTTTCGGGCGGCGCTGACGGGGTCACACGCTCGATGACGATGGCCTGCCCGCGCGCGGGCGCCACGAGGTGCAGCTGTTCGGTCGCAATCTTTTCGATGCGCCGCGGCGCGCGCAGCGTCTCGACCTCGAGCCGGAGGTGGCGGTTGATCTCTTCCTCGGCCGCGCGCTCCTGCTGCATGCGCTCGATCTGATAGCCATGCCGCAGCAGCTCGAAGTGCTGCCAGGCGGAGAAGAGCAGGACGATCACGAGGAACAGGCCGATCCCCACGGAGCGCCACAGTTGCCGCTGGCGCGCCTCGTCCACTTCCCGGACGATGGGGTTGTTGCGAATGTCCTTCTTGATCGCGTATTCGAAGTCCATCGCGCTCATGCGAACCTCTCAATCGCGCGCAGCTTCGCGCTGCGCGCTCGCGGGTTACGCGCTACTTCCTCGTCTGCCGGCAGCACCGGCCGCTTCGTCAGAATTCGCAGTCTCTCGCCCGTCTTCTCCAGCGCGCGGAACGTGTGCTTCACGATCCGATCCTCGAGCGAGTGAAACGTGATCACCGCCAGGCGCGCGCCGGCCAGCAGACGGGTCGTCGCTTCCGCCAGGAATCCGTCCAGGCCGTCGAGCTCCCGGTTGACCCAGATGCGGAGCGCCTGGAACGTGCGCGTCGCGGGATCGATCCGCTGGTGCCCGCGGTGCGGGACCGCGCGACGAACGATCGCCGCCAGCCGCGCCGTCGTGTCAATCGCCGCTTCGCGGCGCGCCGTCACGATGGCGCGCGCGACACGGCGCGAATGGCGCTCCTCGCCAAACTGGAAGATCACGTCGGCGAGCTCGTGCTCGTCGACGTCCCGCAGTAGATCGGCGGCGCTCGGTCCGTGCGACTGATCCATCCGCATGTCGAGCGGTTCGTCGCGGCGGAAGCTGAAGCCGCGGCCCTCGGCGTCGAGCTGCATGGACGACACTCCGAGATCCGCAAGCGCACCCGACACGCGCTCGATCCCGCGCTCGTCGAGGACGCGGCCAAGCTCGCGATAATCCGCGTGCACGAGCTCGACGCGATCGCCGAACGCTGCAAGCGTTTCGCGCGCCAGCGCAATCGCCGATTGATCCCTGTCGAGGCCCAGGATGCGCCCCGCGCCAGCTTCGAGCAGCGCGCGGCTGTGGCCGCCGAGTCCCACGGTGCAGTCCACGAACACACCGCCACGCGCCGGGCCGAGCAGGCCGACAACCTCGGACAGCATGACGGGTTCGTGTGCGGCACTCATGACGTTTAGATCCCGAATTCCGACAGCGCCTTCGCGTCGTCGTCCGTGTAGGGATCGCTCAGCATCCTGGCGACGAGGCGATCGTGATTCCAGACGTCGAGCCGATCGACGGCGCCAAGCACGTCCACTTCACCGGCCATGCCAGCGGACTCGCGCAGCCGCTGGTGGATGAGCACGCGTCCCTGACCGTCGATCTCGGCGGCCTGGCCGAAGTAATTGACGCGGTCGAGAAATCTGTTTCGTGCGGGGAGCGTCGATGGCGCGCGCGCGAGTCGTTCTTCGAGGGCCAACCAGACGGGCATCGGATAGATCCGTACAGACTCCCCCGTGAGGCTCGTCACGAAGAGCTCCGACCCGTGCGTCTTTTCGACGAGGGCGCGGAACGCGTTCGGAATCTTGAGCCGCGCCTTGTCATCGATTCTGGCGGCGTAGTTCCCCCGGAGCACGGCTATTTACTCCACTTTGTTCCACAAAAATCCACCGCGATAGTAGAGGCGAGGCCTGTTTCTGTCAACGGCAAAATGTAGAGCCTCTTGGGCTTACGCCTAACTTTCGCCCCTTTTTACGTGCTAGCATGTGCAGATCTGACATGCTGAGAGCCGGCCTCATCGGCTTCCCGTCTTCCGGGAAGACCGCCCTGTTCCAGTTGCTGACCAGCGCGCGCGAGGCTCCGAGGACCGGAGGCCGGCAGGAAGCGAACGTCGGCGTGTCGCGCGTGCCAGACGAGCGGCTCAATAGGCTTAGCGAGCTCTTCAAGCCCCGAAAACACACGCCCGCGACGGTTGAATTCGCGGACATGGGCGGAACGGCAGGCGCAAAGACGGGCGCGGCAGCGCTGCTCGACGTCGCGCCATTCCGGAACGCGGACGCGCTGCTGCACGTCGTCCGCATGTTTCGCGATCCATCTGTTCCCCACGCGGCTGGTTCCGTGGATCCTGCGCGGGACGTGCGCACGATGGAGGACGAGATCATCCTCGCGGACCTGGGCGTCGTCGAGCGGCGTCTCGAACGCCTCGAACGCGATCTCAAGAAGTCCCCGGCCAATGCGGAGTTGCGCAAAGAGCAGGAAATCCTGGTCACGTGCCGCGCGCTGCTCGAAGAGGGAAAGCCGTTACGCACGCTCGACCTTCCTGCCGAAGACGCGCGGCGGCTGCGCGGATTCCAATTCCTGTCCGCTAAACCGCTGCTGATCGTGTTGAATCTGGACGAAGCCGATCTGCCCCGGGCGGATCGCGCAGTGGAGCTCGCGGCTATCCGGGACTACGTGGAGGGCCGGAGCACCCGAGCGGTCCCCATCTGCGCGAAGATCGAGCTCGAGATCGCGCAGCTGGACGCCGCAGATGCGGCTGCGTTCATGGCCGATCTCGGGTTGCGCGAGTCCGGTCTCGATCGCGTCATTCGCGCGAGCTACGAATTACTCGGTTACATCTCATTCTTCACGGTCGGAGAAGATGAGAATCGCGCCTGGTCCATTCCGCGCGGCACGAACGCGCAGAATGCCGGCGGCGAAATCCATACAGACATTCAGCGCGGGTTCATCCGTGCGGAAGTCGTCAGGTACGAGCACCTTCTCGCGCGCGGATCGCTGGCGGCGTGCCGCGAACACGGCGAGCTGCGCCTGGAAGGGAAGGATTACGTGGTGCTGGACGGCGATGTCATCAACTTCCGCCACGCCACATGAGCGAGCCGAAGACAATTGTTGTCTGCGAGGCGCAGGTGCCGTTCGTGCACGGCGGCGCAGAGGTGCACGTCCGCGAGCTGCTGCGCGAGCTGAAGGCGCGCGGGTACGACGCCGAACTCGTGAGCGTTCCGTTCAAGTGGTATCCGAAAGAGGAAATTCTTCCTCACGCCGCGGCATGGCGCCTGCTCGATCTCAGTGAGAGCAACGGACGTCCGATCGACCTCATGATCGGAACGAAATTTCCGACGTACTTTGCGCGTCACCCGAACAAGGTCGCGTGGCTCATTCACCAATACCGCGCGGCGTACGAGCTATGTGGCACTCCCTACAGTGACTTCGGCCACAACGAACGAGACCTCGGTCTCCGCGACACGTTGATCCGGCTGGATACCGAAATGCTCGGCGAGTGCCGGCACGTGTACGCGAACGCGCAGAACACGGCGAACCGCGTCAGGAAGTACAACGGGCTCGAGGCGGAGGCTCTCTACCATCCGCCGCGGATGGCCGCCAGGCTGGCCCAGACACCGCCGTCTTACGGGGACTTCGTCCTGTCTGTCGGCCGGATCGAATCGGTAAAACGCGTGGACCTGCTGGTGTCCGCGATGGCTCGGGTCGATAAGCCGATCAGGCTGGTTGTGGCCGGAGACGGTACCCAGCGCGCGAACGTGGAGCGCGTCGCGCGCGAAAGCGGTGTCGCCGACCGGATTACGTTCCTCGGATCCGTCGAGGACGATCAGCTGCTGACGCTCTATCGCGATGCGCTTGCGGTGCTGTATCCGCCTTTCGACGAGGACTTCGGCTACGTTACGCTCGAGGCCTTCCTTTCGCGGAAGGCGGTCGTGACCGCGACAGACTCCGGCGGGCCGAACGAGTTCGTCGTGGACGGCGTCAACGGGTTCGTGTGCGAGCCGGCGCCGGAGGCGTTTGCCGATGCGATTAACAGGCTGGCGAAGAACCAGCGCCACGCCGCGTCGCTCGGCGAAGCCGGCTATGAGCGTGCGCGCCTCGTCACCTGGGATGGTGTGATCGAGAAGCTGCTGTCGTGAAAAAACTCATTATCCAGATCCCGTGCCTCAATGAGGCGCAGACACTGCCGGGCACGCTTGCGGACCTCCCCAAGAGCATCCCGGGCGTCGACGTCATCGAGGTGCTCGTCATCGACGACGGGTCGCGCGATGGCACGTCTGACGTCGCGCGTGCGTGCGGCGTGGACCACATCGTCCGGCTGCGGCGCAACAAGGGACTCGCCGCCGCGTTCCAGGCCGGCATCGACGCCTGTCTCAAGGCGGGCGCGGACTTCATCGTCAACACGGACGCCGACAACCAGTACGCGGGTCACGAGATGCCAAAGCTCCTGGCCCCACTGCTTCGCGGCGAAGCGGACATCTGCATCGGCGATCGCAACATCGCGGAGCTTCGCCACATGTCGTGGCGCAAGCGCCAGCTCCAGGCGCTCGGCAGCTGGGTCGTGCGACAGGTGTCGAACACGACGGTGCCGGATACGACGAGCGGCTTCCGCGCGTACACGCGCGAAGCGGCGCTCCGCATGACAATCGTGTCCGAGTTCTCCTACACGCTCGAATCGATCATCCAGGCCGGCAAGAAGCGGATGTCCATCGCGCACGTGCCCGTCGCCGTGAACCCTCGCACGCGCGAGTCGCGGCTGTTCGACAGCGTCTTCTCGTACATCAAGCGCTCGGGCGCAACCATCGTCCGCATCTACGCGATGTACGAACCGCTCAAGGTGTTCACGTATCTCGGCCTGACGATTTTCGCCGCCGGTTGTGCCATTGCGCTGCGATTCGTCTACTACTACTTCCAGTACCAGGCGTCGCGACACCTTGGATCGATGATCGCGGCCGCGGTGCTGCTGATCGTCGGTTCCCAGGTGCTCGTCATCGGTCTGCTCGCCGATGTGATCTCCGGGAACAGGAAGCTCCTCGAGGATCTCCTGTATCGCGTGAGGACGCTCGAACTGCCGCAGCGCGAGCAGGACCGCGAGCGCCATCCGCTGACGCACACGGGCGATCGTCCCGACCGGTGGGAGCACTGATGGCCGATCCGGCCACTGTTTCGATCGTCATCCCCGCCTTCAACGAGGCGGACGCGGTTGCCGCCGTCGTGGAAGTGCTGCGCGGCGCCGCCAGCTGGCGCGAGATCATCGTCGTCGACGACGGTTCGAACGACGGGACGGGTGGAAAGGCTGCCGCGGCCGGCGCGACCGTCGTTCGTCACCCGTACAACATGGGGAATGGCGCGGCGGTCAAGAATGGGATTCGCCGTGCGACCGGTGAATACGTGTTGATCGTCGATGCCGATGGGCAGCATCCGCCGGAAGACGCACTGCGCCTCGCTTCACGCCTCGGCGAATATGACATGGTGATCGGTGCTCGCTCGCGCGAAACGCAGGCGACGCAGACGCGAAGCGCAGGCAATGGCGCGCTCAATCGGCTCGCCAGCTACCTGACCGGCCGTGACATTCCGGATCTGACGTCGGGATTCCGCGGCGCCAGGACATCAGGCCTGCGCGAATACCTGCATCTGTTGCCGAACGGATTCTCGACGCCAACGACAACGACGCTGGCGTTCATCAAGGGGGGCTACAGCGTCACGTTCGAACCGATTCACGCGCGCCAGCGCAGCGGCCACTCAAAGATCCGGCTCGCGCGCGACGGCGCGAAGTTCCTGATGATCATCTTCAAAATCGTCACGATCTTCAGCCCTTTCCGAATTTTTCTTCCCATCGCCGCGAGCGCGTTTGCGCTGGGCGCGGCATATGCCGGGTGGACGATCGCCACGCAGCGGCACGTAACGAATTCTTCGGTGCTGCTGATCCTCTTCGCGGTCGTCGTCTTCCTCGTCGGTCTCGTTTCCGAGCAGATTTCCGCGCTGCGCTTCGAAGGCCGACGGTGACACGCTCGCGCGCCTGGATTCTCGCGTGGGTCGCCTGCGGCCTGGCGCTGCGGCTGGCGTTCGTGCTGGTCTACTGGGTCGACCAGCCGCTCACGCATGACGAGCGCGAGTACCTCGCGCTTGGCCGGAGCGTCGCGCGCGGTGACGGCTTCACGTATCCGGCCGACGAACCCGCGCCCGGCACGGGCCAGCAGTTCGGTCGTGCGCCGGGTTACCCACTG
The DNA here is from genome assembly GCA_035637115.1 of Vicinamibacterales bacterium. Taxonomy (GTDB): domain Bacteria; phylum Acidobacteriota; class Vicinamibacteria; order Vicinamibacterales; family 2-12-FULL-66-21; genus JAICSD01. Next base: position 39,152 of record DASPXV010000019.1, on the reverse strand, counting down.
TTTCTGGCAGCTCTTCACATTACGCAGCCGTCCGATCACGCGCCACGCCGAGTCCAGATCGCGCAGGCGTTCGTCGGCGCACTTGGTGTCTGGTTGATCGCGTCGATCGCGCAGCGCGCGGCGGGAGAGCGCGCCGGTGTCGCCGCGGCGGCGATTGCGGCCGTGTATCCGCCGCTCGTCTGGATGCCGGCCTACGTTCTCAGCGAAACGCTGTATTCCACGCTCGCGCTGGCGACCGCCCTGACGCTGCAAAAAAACGGGGACAGTCCCCGTTTCCCATTTTCGAAAACGGGGACAGTCCCCGTTTTGGAAACGGGGACAGTCCCCGTTTTTGCGGGTGTCCTGGCAGGAATTGCGATCCTCACGCGCCCGGCGATGTTGTTTTCTTTGCCATTTCTGACGCTGTGGATGGCGCGACGACGAGCGTACCTGGCGGCTGGCACGCTACTGCTGACAGCGGGTCTCTGCGTCCTGCCCTGGACGATTCGCAATCGTCACGTCTACGGCCGATGGATCGCCGTCGCATCGGAAGGCGGCGTGACGTTCTGGACGGGCAATCATCCGCTCGCGGTGGGGGACGGCGATCTCGCCGCGAATCTGCAACTCAAACGCGCGGAGCTCGAGTTCCGCGCCGCGCATCCGGGCCTGACCCCCGAACAGCTCGAGCCCCTCTATTATCGCGACGCGCTCGCCTGGATCCGCCGGGAGCCTGGCGCATGGCTCGTGCTCATCGCGCGCAAGGCGCTCTACACGGTGGTGCCCCTCGGACCATCGTATGCGCTACACTCCACGAGGTACTTCGCGGCCTCCGTCGTGTCGTACCTGCTCGTGCTGCCGGCGGCGATCGCCGGCGCATTGAGCTGGCGGCGCACCCGGCGCGACGGTGGCACACCCGCCCCGCTCTGGCTCATGGCCGCCGGCACGATTGTGGCCGGGCTGATATTTTTTCCACAGGAACGGTTCAGAATTCCCGTGATTGATCCGGCGCTCATCGTCGCCGCGGCGCTGCCGTTCGGCCTTCGCAATCATGAACGTACTCATCGTCACTCCCACGTATAACGAACGCGAGAATCTGCCCGTCCTCGCGGCGGGAGTGCTGAAACACGAAGGGGCGCGGATGCTCGTCGTGGATGATGGCTCGCCCGATGGCACGGGGCAGATCGCCGACGAGCTCGCGGCGCAGTATCCCGGGCGTGTCGAGGTCATGCACCGCACTGGACAGCGCGGCCTCGGCCGCTCGTACGTGGACGGCCTGCTGCACGCGATCAACGAAGGGCGCGCCGAGTTCATCTGCCAGATGGACGCGGACCTCTCGCACAACCCGGAGTATCTGCCGGACCTCGTCAAGGCAGCCGGCGCGAACGACCTCGTGATCGGATCGCGCTACCTGTGCGGCGTCAGCGTCGTGAACTGGCCGCTGCACCGCATCTTTCTCAGCGCGTTCGCCAATCGCTACATCCGCTTCATCACGTCGCTTTCAACCAGCGACTGCACGAGCGGCTATCGCTGCTGGCGCCGCGAAGCGCTCGCGCGGATCCCGATCGCGAACATGGTGTCGGACGGCTACTCGTTCCTGGTCGAGATGCTCTACGAGGCACGGCAGCGTGGGCTGCGCATCGGCGAGGTGCCGATCATCTTCATCGAGCGCCATGTCGGACAATCGAAGCTGTCCTCGAACGTGCTGATGGAATCGCTCATCATGCCGTGGCGTCTCGTCTTCCGGTCGCGCCACTGACATGCGGTTCGTCGTCGTGATGGTGACGACGTCGTATCCGCGGTTTCCGGGTGATTCCGTCGGTACCTTCATGGAGCCGATCGCAAAAGGCGTCGCCGCGCGCGGACATGAAGTGCACATCGTCGCGCCCTGGCATCCGCGCATCACGCGTGGAAAAAGCGAGGACGGCGTCTTCTTCCATTTCTTCCGTTACGCACCTGTTTCGTCACTGAATGTCTTCGGCTACGCGGCCGGCCTCGAGGCGGATGTAAAGCTCAAAAGCGCCGCCTGGATGGCGGCGCCGCTGGCGATGTCGGCCGGCTGGTTCAAGGCGAAGCGCGTCGCGCAGAAGCGCCGCGCGACGGTGATGCACGGCCACTGGGTCGTGCCCGGCGGGGTAATCGCAGCGGCAGCGCGCCCGGCATTGCCCCTCGTCGTCAGCCTCCACGGTTCCGACGTGTTCGTGGCCGAGCGAACGCCGCCGGCGCGCGTGGCGGCGCGGCGCGTTTTCGCGCGCGCCGGAGCGATCACGGCGTGCAGCGAGGATCTCGCGCGACGGGGCATCGCGCTCGGCGCCAACGCGGAGCGCATGGAAGTCGTCCCCTACGGCGTCGATGCCGCCCGTTTCAAGCCGGCGGCGGACACGCGCGCAACGATCCGCGCGGCTGCGCAGATCGCTCCGGAACAGCCGCTGATTGTCGCGGCGGGACGACTCGTGCGCAAGAAGGGGTTCGAGTATCTGATCGATGCGATGGCGTCGGTTCCTGGGGCGCGGCTCGTCATTGCCGGCGCCGGCGACCTCGGCGACGAGCTGCACGCGCGTGCCGCCGCGGCCGGCGTGACCGCGCGGGTCGATTTCCTGGGCGACATCACGCAAGGAGATGTCGCGCGTTGGTTTGCCGCCGCCGACGTCATCGCGATTCCTTCCGTGCGCGACGACAGCGGAAACGTCGACGGGCTGCCGAACACGCTGCTCGAGGCGCTCGCGTCCGGAACGGCGGTCGTGGCGACGTCTGCGGGGGGCATCGGCAGCGTCATTCGCGACGGGGAGAACGGGATGCTCGTCGCAGAGCGGGACGCCACGGCTCTGGGCTCCGTCCTCGCCCACTTGCTCCACGATCCCGAGCGGCGCGCGCGCCTTGGAACCGCGGGACGCGCTCTCGTGAACGCGCGTTTCGGGTGGGACGCCGCGGCGGCGCGGTTCGAGGCCGCGTACGATCGCGCGCTTGCCTTCAAGTCACTCACCCGATAAGATTTAGCGTCATTCCATGCCAGCCGAAGGGCCCACCACGGGTCTAAGTGTCTTTTTTCCCGCGTACAACGACAGCGGGACGATCGCGAGCCTCGTGATCACGGCGCTCCGCAGCGCGCGGAAGCTGACGCCGGACCACGAAGTCATCGTGGTCAACGACGGCAGCGCCGACAACACGGCGGAGATCCTCGACGAGCTCGCGCGCACGTACCCGCAGGTGCGCGTGGTGCATCACGAGCGGAACCGCGGTTATGGCGGCGCCCTGCGGACCGGGTTCGCAACAGCGACGCGAGAACTGATCTTCTACACGGACGGCGACGCGCAGTACGATCCGGCGGAAATGGAACTGTTGTGGCGCGCCTTCGATGAGACGGTCGATCTCGTGAACGGCTACAAGATCAGCCGCTCCGATCCGATCCATCGCATCATCATCGGACGCGTCTATCACCACACCGTCAAGATCCTGTTCGGGCTCACCGTCCGCGACGTCGATTGCGACTTCCGCATGATGCGGCGCTCGATCTTCGACAAGGTGACGCTCGAGAAGAACAGCGGCGTCATCTGCCTCGAGATGATGAAGAAGATTACGGATGGGGGCTTTCGGATCGCGGAGGTGCCCGTTCATCACTATCACCGTGCCTACGGGAAGTCGCAATTCTTCAACTTCCGCCGTCTCTTCAGGACCGCGATCGACGTGTTCAAGCTCTGGTTCGCGCTGGTGATCCGGCGCGAGCACATGAAGGAAGCGAGCGCCGTGGGTGAGCCGGATGCGCGCTGACTACCGCGACTTCTACCGCGGCCGGCGCGTGCTCGTGACGGGTGGGCTTGGCTTCATCGGCAGCAACCTCGCGCGACAGCTCGTGGATCTCGAAGCCGACGTCCTGGTCGTGGACGCGATGATTCCCGAGTACGGCGGCAACCTGTTCAACATCGCCGGCATCGAGGATCGGCTGCGGGTGAACATCGGCGACGTGCGCAACGAGAGCACGATGGACGTGCTTGTGCGCGACCGCGAGATCATTTTCAATCTCGCCGGTCAGGTCAGTCACATCGACAGCATGCGCGATCCGTACACGGATCTCGAGATCAACTGCCGCGCGCAGCTGTCGATGCTCGAGGCCTGCCGCAAATTCAATCCGTCGGTGAAAGTCGTCTTCGCGGGCACTCGCCAGATCTACGGCAAGCCCGATCGGCTGCCCGTTGACGAAACGCATCTCGTGCGTCCGATCGACGTAAACGGCGTGAACAAGGCCGCCGGAGAGTACTACCACCTGCTCTACAACAACGCATTCGGCGTGCGCGCGTGTTCTCTGCGCCTGACGAACGTGTACGGGCCACGCCAGCTGATCAAGCACAACCGGCAAGGTTTCATCGGCTGGTTCATCCGTCTGGCGATCGAAGGACGCGAGATACAGATCTTCGGCGACGGTTCGCAGATGCGCGATTTCGTGTACGTCGACGACGCGGCCGACGCGTTCCTGCGTGCCGGCGCGTGCGACGCGTGCGACGGCGAGGTGTTCAACGTCGGCGGCGCCCAACCAATCGCGCACCGCGATCTCGTGCGCGTGCTGCTCGACGTCGCGGGCTCGGGATGCGTGACCTACGTTCCGTGGCCGGCCGAGAAGAAACAGATCGACATCGGCAGTTTCTATTCAGACTCATCGAAGTTCAAGGCGACGTCAGGCTGGGTGCCGCGCGTCGAGCTGCGGGAGGGTTTCGAACGCACCATCGCGTTCTATCGCGCGAACCTGCGGAAGTACGTGGAGGCGGCGTGATCCCGTTTCTCAACCTGGTGCCAGGGCCGGACGCCGCGGACGTGCGCGCGGCGATCGATCGCGTGCTCGCGCGCGGCTGGTTCGTCCTCGGCCCGGAGCTCGACGCATTCGAGAAGGAGTTTGCCGGCGCCGTCCAGGCGCCGCATGCGGTCGGTGTCAACACCGGAACCGACGCCCTCGCGCTCTCCTTGCGGGCGCTCGGCGTCGGTCGCGGCGATGAAGTCATCACGACGCCGCTGTCGGCCGCGTATTCCGCGCTCGCGATCATGATGGCGGGCGCGCGTCCGGTGTTCGCCGACATCGATGCCGATCGCCTGACGCTCGATCCGCGCGCGACGGCTGCGGCAGTAACGTCGCGCACGAAGGCGATCATGCCGGTACATCTTTACGGGCAGCCGGCCGACATGCCTGCGCTGATGCAGGTCGCGCAGCGGCACGGCCTGCTGGTCGTCGAAGACTGCTGCCAGGCCCACCTCGCGACGTGCGCGGGCCAACCCGTCGGGTCCTTCGGCAACGCCGCGGCCTACAGCTTCTACCCGACCAAGAATCTTGGCGCGCTCGGCGATGGCGGGGCGATCACGACGGCTGACCCCAACGTCGCCGCGCGGCTCCGCCGGCTGCGCAATGGCGGCCAGACCGATCGATATCACCACGCAGAGTTCGGCGTGAATTCCCGCCTCGACGAGATGCAGGCGGCCATCCTGCGCGCGCGTCTGGCGTGGCTTCCAGGCTGGACGAAAGAACGGCGGGCGCTCGCCGCGGAGTACCGCCGGCAGCTCGCGGGCTCGTCGATCACCGTTCCGCGAGAGTTCGACGCGGGGCACGTCTATCACCTGTTCCCGATCCTGACGCGTGACCGCGCGGCGCTGCAGTCGCACTTGAAGGCGCACGGCATCGAAACGTTGATTCACTTTCCGATTCCGATCCCGCGCCAATCGGCGCTCGCAGGCGAAGACCCGGCGCAGTGCCCGATTGCCGATCGCGTGTGCAACGAGGTCCTGTCCCTGCCTTTGCACCCGGGCATGACGCCGCGCGTCGTCGAGCAGGTTGCGGCCGCGCTCCACGCCCACGCCGCCGCGTGATGCGTGTTCGCCAGGCCCTGCTCTTCCTCGCGATCGCTGCCGCGCAATTCGCCCTGTTCGAAGCCGCGCTGCGCATCTGGGGACACTCCGAGGCAGCCCCGTCGTTTCAGGCGCTCTTCGTACCCGATCCGGCAATCGGATACCGGCTCCGTCCCGGCGCGCGTACCCGCTTTGTCACCGCCGAGTTCGACACGCAGATTGCGATCAACGATCAAGGTGTTCGCGACGACGAGCACATCGGGCCAAAACCAGCCAACGAACGCCGCATTGTCATTCTCGGCGACTCGCTCGTGCTGTCCGTGCAGGTGCAGAACCAGCAGACGTTCTGCCGTTTGCTGCAGGAACGATTGAATCAGGCGGGCGGACCGGTGCGGTACCGCGTCATCAATGCGGGCGTGCAGGGCTACGGCCCCGTCGAAGAGCTGCTCTTCTTTCGCGCGATTGCGAAAACATTTCAGCCGGACCTTGTGATTGCCACGATCTTCGTCGGAAACGATGCCGAAGAGGCGGTCGCGTCCGCGCCGAAGTTGCGGCGGAACGCGAGGGGAGCCACGGAGGTGCTTTCGGATTCGCTGACCAACAGGCTCCGCCGTCTCGTCCGGCGCAGCCTGGTCCTGCAGGTCATCCGTCTGCGCGTCGTCTCGGTCACCGACCGTCTGTCGCAGTGGATCTCGCCGCCGGAACCGCCGCTGCAGTCGTACGCGGAAAAGCCCGCGTCCCGGATCGGTGACGGCCTTCGCATCTCGCGCGAATGCATCGAGGCGATCGTCAACGAAGCGGCGGCGGCGGGCGCGCGTACGATGATCATGCTCATGCCCGCGCGGTTCCAGGTGGATGACGCCGACTACGGGCATTTGAAAGAGGCTGTCGAGGGCGCGGGGGGCCGGCTCGTCCGCGATGCCGCCACCACCCGCTTCGATGAGGCGCTCGCGACGATCGCAGTGCCGCGTTTTGACGCGCTGCCGGCCTTGCGTGCCGCGCTGCCTGGGCCCGAGGTGTTCTTCCAGCAGACGGTCCACCTCACGCCGCGAGGGCACGAGATCGTCGCCCGCGCGCTCGAAGACTTCATCAGGCGGAACGGGCTCTGATGGTCTTCAACTCCCTGCAGTTCGCGTGGTTCTTCGTCGTCGTCTACGCGCTCTATCGCGTGCTGCCGCATCGTGGCCAGAATTGGCTGCTGCTGGTCGCGAGCTATTACTTCTACGCCGCGTGGGATTACCGTTTCCTGACGCTGCTGGCCGCGTCTACCATCGTGGACTACAGTTGCGGCCGCGTCATGGGCGTCATGACCGACCAGCGCCGGCGACGCGTCGTGATGTCGCTCAGCATCGCGTTCAATCTCACGCTCCTCGGCTTTTTCAAGTACTTCAATTTCTTCGCCGACAACCTGCAGGCGCTCTTCACGGCCATCGGCTGGCACTTTGATTACGTCACGCTGCGCGTGCTGCTTCCGATCGGAATCTCGTTCTACACGTTCGTCACGATGAGCTATGTCATCGACGTGTACCGGCGACAGATCGAGCCGACGCGCAACTTCGTGGATTTCGCGGTGTTCGTCGCGTACTTCCCACACCTGGTCGCCGGCCCGATCCTGCGCGCGACGGCGCTGCTTCCGCAGATCGCGAAGCCGAGGCACGTCACGTCCGAGCAAATCCGCCACGGTGCGTGGCTCATCGCGTGGGGCTTCTTCCAGAAGATCTTCGTCGCCGACAACCTGGCGCCGCTCGCATCGCACGTGTTCGCCGCCGACGCGCATCCGTCCGGGATCAACGTCCTGCTGGGCGCGTACGCGTTCGCGTTCCAGATCTACGGCGATTTTGCCGGCTATTCAAATATCGCGCGCGGCACGTCGAAGCTGATGGGCATCGAGCTGATCGAGAACTTCCGATTCCCTTACCTGGTGCTCACGCCGCAGGCCTTCTGGCGCAACTGGCACATCAGCCTGTCCACATGGTTGCGCGATTACCTGTACATCCCGCTGGGCGGCAGCCGCGGGACGGCGTGGCAGACGCGGCGCAACCTGCTCATCACGATGCTGCTCGGCGGTCTGTGGCACGGCGCCGCATGGACATTCGTCATCTGGGGTCTTTACCAGAGCGTCCTGCTCGTGCTCTATCGCCCATTCGAACCCGCGTTTGCGGTCCTCGCTCGCCCGGCGCGCACATTCGCCTGGCTCGTGATGTTTCACCTCACATGCTTCGGCTGGCTAATCTTCCGGGCGCCCTCACTCGCGAAGGTTGGTGAGCTGACGACGAGCCTGTTCACGCGTCTGGCTCCGTCCAGCATCGACATCACCGGTCTGCTGGTACCCTTGCTCCTGTACACGACACCACTTCTCGCCGTGCACTTACGCGAAGCGCGGGAGGACGACGTGCTGGTGGTGCCACGCCTTCGGATCGGCGTGCGATACGCGGTCTACGCTGCGACGCTGTATCTCATTCTGCTGTTCGGCAACTTCGGCGGCTCGGACTTCATCTACTTTCAGTTCTGATGACCGCGCTGATGCTTCTCGCGCTCCTCGTCGTGGCCTGGCTGCCCGGGGCCGTGATGTTCCGGCTGCCGGTGCTCGATCGCGAGCGCCGAGCCGCGCTCCCCGCAGAGGAGCGCGCGTACTGGGTGATCGTTCTGTCCGTCGCCTCGTCGATTGCTCTCGTGCTCGCGATGGGGGCGCTGCACCGCTACAGTTTCAAACGTCTGCTCCTCGCGGAGGTGGCCTTTGCCGGTGTGCTCGCGTTGCTCGCGCGGTTCGATCTGCGTTTTGGCACGACGGCAAAGCGGGTCGGTCTCGGCGCGGTGCTGCCGCTCGCGCTCGCGCTGCTGTCGGCGTGGCGCTTCATGCCGCCTTCGGAGTACGTGATCGGCGGCAAGGATCCAGGCGTCTACGTCAACGAGGGGGTCCAGATCGCGCAGCGGGGCGCACTGGTCGTGCGGGATCCGGTGGTCGCCGGAGTCCCGGACTTCGCTCGCGATCTGTTTTTCCCGTCCGACAAGAATCGCGACAGGTTCGTCGGGCCGCGATTCATGGGGTTCTACGTCCTCGATCCCGATCGCGGCGCCGTCGTCGGACAATTCCCCCAAGCCTATCCCGCGTCGATCGCGATTGGATATGCCGTCGATGGCCTGACCGGCGCCCGTGCGACGGTCTGCTTCTGGGGCGTCCTGGGCGTACTCTCGGTGTACTTTCTGGGTGCGCGGCTCCTCGGCAGGGCCGCGGCGGCCGCGGCGGCGCTGCTCCTGGCCCTGAACGTCATCCAGGTCTGGTTCGCGCGCTACCCGAACGCCGACATCGTGATGCAGGGACTGCTCTTCGCCGCGCTGCTGGCCAATGCGCGCGCGCACGTGGATGACGATCCGTTCTTCGCGCCGGTTGCGGGTGTGCTGCTCGGCGTATTGCTGTTTCTCCGGTTCGATACGGTCGTTGCGGTCGGCGCAGTCGTCGCCGGCATCGGGCTAGGATTTGTGGCGGGACAGCGCGTGCGCTGGACGTTCTGGCCACCGCTCGCGGCCGCTACGGCCCTTGCGGGCTGGTACTACACCGGCCCGATGCGCGAGTACTTCCATCTCCCCCGCGTGTTCATCTCGAATCTTCCGCCGTGGCAAATCGCAGCGCTGGCGGTGGCCATGCTCGTGGTGGTCGCGGTCATACTGGCCGGCAGACGATCGCAGGCAATCTCGACGCGGGTCGTGACGTTTCTGCCATCGCTGCTCGCTGTCGGCGTGGTGGCGCTTGCCGCATACGCGTTTCTGCTTCGTGAACCCGGCGGCCGGCTCACCAGCTACGACGCTCACGCGCTGCGCACGTTCGCGAACTTTTACTTCACGGTTCCGGCGCTGATTGCCGCGCTGGTCGGGTATGCGCTTGTGGCGCGCGCGCTGTTCTGGCGCGATCCAGCGTTCGTATTCACGCTCACGGCGTTCTCGCTGTTCTTTTTCTACAAGATCCGGATCTGGCCGGATCATTTCTGGATGGCGCGCCGCTTCGTACCTGTGATCCTGCCGGGAGGCCTTCTGCTCGTTGCGGGGGCCGCGCTGACCGGTGTGCGTGGACGGCTTCTCTTCACGCGCGCGCTCCGCGGGCCTATCGGAATCGTTTTCATCGCGCTGCTCGCGGTGCAATACGCGCGCGCGGCAAAGCCGATCGTCGAGCACGTCGAATACGCGGGAATCGTCGCGCGTCTCGAGGAGCTGGCGTCGCAGGTGCACGACGACGATCTGCTCGTCGTGGAGTCCCGCGATGCGGGCTCGGACGTGCACGTGCTCGCGCTGCCGCTCGCCTATATCTACGCACGCAACGTGCTCGTACTCTCGACGCCGATTCCCGACAAGACCACGTTCGCGGCATTTCTCGATCGATCGCATGCGCGCTACGGCCGCGTGCTGTTCCTGGGAAGCGGAGGAACGGACCTGCTGTCGTCGCGATGGAGCGTGCAGCCCGTCGTCAGCGATCGCTTCCAGATTCCCGAGTACGATTCGCCGCGCGACGCGTATCCGCGGTTCGTCCGGCGGAAAGAGTTCGACTACAGCATGTATGCCTTCGGGCCGCCGGCGGCTGATGCCACGGGCGGCGCGCTCGACGTCGGCATCAACGACGACCTCAACGTGGTCCGCTTCCACGCGAAGGAACAGTCCGAAGGGCGCACGTTCCGCTGGTCGCAGGCGCGTTCTTTCCTGATCGTCAACCGGATTGGCGCGGGCGATCGCACGCTGGCGCTCTGGATGAACGACGGTGGCCGTCCGGCCGGAGCGCCGCCTGCCGATGTCACCGTGCAGATCGGCGATCGCTCGCTCGGCACCGTTCGCGTGACGGGCGGATTCAAGGAATACGATCTTGCGATTCCTGCCGATGTTGCCGCGACGGCGGCGGCCACGGGCGAACCGGTGCGGATCGCGCTCCGGACCCCGACGTGGAATCCGCTCACCGTGCTCGGCACCACGGACGATCGCGAGCTCGGCGTGATGGTCGATCGCGTGGCGATAAGATGACCCGCACCGCACAATGGCGCGCCTGACGATTTACGACCGGCGGGAACGCGCACTGGTCACGGTGGCCGATGCGCTGCTTCTGCCGGCCGCTCTCCTGCGCCTGCTGCGCCGCGCGCCCTCGGATCCCCCCCGGCGCATTCTGTGCCTGCGTATCGAACGCATCGGCGACCTCCTGATGACCCTGCCGGCGCTCGCGGAGCTTCGGGCGCTGGCGCCGGCGGCGGAAATCGACCTCGTCGTCGGCAGTTGGAACCGTGAGATCGCGGAAGCGATTCCCGCCGTGAACCGCGTCGAGATCGCCGATGCCTCCTGGCTGGCGCGTGGAAGCGACGGACTGACACCTCTCGGATTGACCGTGCGTGCGGCAAGCTGGCGATCGAGACGATACGATCTCGCGATCAACTTCGAACCTGACATCCGCACGAACATGGCGATCGCGGTTGCGGGTGCGCGGCGAACCGCTGGTTTCGCAAGCGGCGGCGGCGGGCCGCTGCTGGACGCCGCTCTCGATTACGACCCATCCGTGCACACCTCGGATAATGCGCTGCGGCTCGTCCGCGCGGCGCTTGGCACGCGCGCCGCTGCCCCGGGGGATGCCTCGCTCGCGATTCCAGACGATCGGCGAGCCGAAGCGGCGCGCAAGCTGGCGCCGCTCGGATCAGGCGTGAAAGTCGGCATTCACGTGAGCGGCGGCCGCGCCGTCAAGCAATGGCCAGAGGATCGTTTCCGTGAAGTCGCAGCACATCTCGTTCGCGATCGTTCAGCCGCGATCGTCCTCACGGGCACACCGGACGACCGCGCCCAGATCGATGCCGTCCGTTCGGCGCTTCCTGAGAATCGCGTCCTCGACTTGTCGACCGGCACCGATTTGCTCGCGACGGCGGCCGTGATCCAGCAGCTCGATCTGTTCGTCACCGGAGACACCGGCCCGATGCATCTGGCGCGCGCCGTCGGAACGCCGATTGTCGCCGTCTTCGGACCATCGGATCCGCGACGGTACGGTCCGAGAGGCGTTCGCGACACGATCGTGCGAATCGATCTTCCGTGCAGTCCGTGCAACCGCATCAGGCTGCCTCCAGCCCGCTGCACTGGTCATACGCCGGACTGCCTTACCGGAATCGACACGGCACGCGTGCTCGCGGCCATCGACGAGACGCTGCGGAGTATCGGACGATGATCGCGCTCGACATCGAATCGGGATCGGGCCCGCGCCGCGTGGACCTGCTCGATTACCTGGAGCCCGCGCAGGAGGAGCGCGCGCACGAAGACGAGTACGCGTGGATCAAAGCCATTCGCCACCTCCACGTGGATGGCGAGCCCTTCCGCAGCCGCTTCACATTTCGCGGCGACTCGCTCTGGTGGTTCGCGGAACTGTATCTCCACAAGGAGCAGGCGATCCTCACCGCGCTTCGGATGCTGTCGGCGTTCGACACGCTGGTCGAGCGCGACCGGCCGCTGGCCGTACGCCACGTATCTGGCGGGTATCCGGGCGTCGTGGCCCAGGCGGCGGCCGCGCGCAAGGTGCGCTACGAAGGCCGCGGATGGAGCGCGCCTGCGGCGGACGCCGTCCGGATGGACGTGCGCGCGATGGGACTCGCCCTCGCAGCCCGCGCATCGCGTCTCAGGACGCGGCGCGCATCGAGACAGCACGCACGCGTCGCCGCGTTCGTCCATCGAGCGTTCTGGCGATCGGATGCCGGCGACGGAAGCGCCGAGTCGTATATCGGTCCGGTGTTGCAGGCCATCGAATCGCGAGTGCCCCCCGAAAGCCTTCAATACGTTGGCATCGGGCCACGCAGCAATTTTCGGGCGCGCAAGTGGTGGGATGCGCTCCGTCCTCACGACGAGAAAGGCATCATCCCGATTGAAAGCTATGCGCCGGCACTCGCGCTTGCCGCCTCCCGTTCCGTTTTTCGCGAACGCCACCGCGTGCGGCAGCGGTTGTGGGACAGTGCGGAGCTTCGCGCACACGCCGTGATCCGCGGATGCGACTGCTGGCCGCTCGTGCGCACGCAGCTCGCGGGCATCGCGCTGCTGCAGTTTCCCTGGTCCGCGAGGGCGATGGACGAGGCCGCGGCGGCCCTGGCGGCGCTCGAACCCGACGTTGCCGTCACGTACGCCGAAGCGGGTGGATGGGGACGCGCGCTCGCGCTCGAATGCCGCCGCCGCAATGTTCCGCTCGCGGGCCTGCAGCACGGCTTCATCTACCGTCACTGGCTCAATTACCGGCACGAGCCGGATGAATTGCTGGCCGATCCGCGCAACTCGAGCGACACCGGATTTCCATTGCCGGCATCGACGCTGCTGTTCGACGATTATGCGGCGCGCCATCTCACAACATCCGGCGGATTTCCCTCAGGCGCGCTGCAGATCACCGGCAGCGCGCGTCTGGACGAACTGAACGCCGCCGTCCACCGCCTTGATGCATCTGCGATCGCGCAGGCGCTCGCGGCCGCCGGCGCGACACCGGATCGACCGCTCGTGCTGTTTGCCGCGAAGGAGAAGGAGGCACGGCGGGCGCTTCCTGCGCTGATTGCCGCGATGCGTGCGATGGCCGGGGTTCAGCTGGCGATAAAGCCGCATCCCGCCGAAACGCCGGATGTGTACCGCCACGCCGTGTCGGGATCGAACAACGTGACGATCCTGTCCGCGACCGCTCCGCTTCCGCCGCTGCTGGCGGCGGCTCGCGCCGTCGTGACGGTGAACTCCACGGTCGCGATCGATGCCATCGCGCTCGGACTGCCCGTCGTGGTGATCGGGCTGCCAAACAATCTGACGCCGTTCGTGGATGCGGGCGTGATGGCCGGCGCCACCTCGGCCGAGGAAATCCAGGCCGCCCTCGCGCGACTCCTGTATGATCAGGAGTTCCTCAGCAAGTTTCAGCGTAACCGGGTCACCGGCGCCATGGGCGGCTCCGCCGCGCGCTCCGCCGAGGCCATACTCCGATTAGCGAAGGCGAACTAAGACGATGCGTGTGTTGATTACGGGTGGCGCCGGTTTCGTAGGATCGCACCTCGCGGAGGCGTTACTCGAACGCGGCGATGAGGTGTCGGTGCTCGACGACCTGTCCACCGGATCGATCGACAACATCGCGCATCTCAAGTCGCATCCGAACTTTCATTACAAGATCGACAGCGTTACGAACGAACCGCTGCTCGCGGAAATGATCGATCGGTGCGAGACGGTGATCCACCTCGCGGCCGCTGTGGGCGTGAAGCTGATCGTGGAGGCGCCGGTTCGGACGATCGAGACGAACGTGCACGGCACCGAGGTGGTGCTCAAGATCGCGAACAAGAAAAAGAGGCTCGTGCTGATCGCGTCGACCTCCGAGGTGTACGGCAAGAGCGCAGTAGTGCCCTTCCGGGAAGACGCCGACCTGGTGCTCGGCCCGACATCCAAGCACCGATGGGCGTACGCCTGCAGCAAGATGATCGTCGAGTTCCTCGCGCTCGCGTACTGGAAAGAACGCAAGCTGCCGGTGATCGTCGTCCGGCTCTTCAACACCGTGGGGCCACGCCAGACGGGTCAGTACGGAATGGTGGTGCCGAACTTCGTGCGGCAGGCGCTCGCCGGCGAGCCGATTACCGTGTTCGGCGACGGGACGCAGTCGCGCAGCTTCACTTACGTCGGCGACGTCGTGAGGGCTATGGTAGCCTTGATCAACGAGCCCCGCGCGGTCGGGCAGGTCTTCAATATCGGCAACGGCGTCGAGATCTCGATCGCGGATCTCGCCACCCGGATTAAGGAACTGACCGGCAGCCGCTCGTCGATCGTCACGATTCCGTACGACCAGGCGTACGAGGCCGGCTTCGAAGACATGCCGCGTCGTGTGCCCGATATTTCCAAGATTCGCGCTCTGGTCGGATACGAGCCGACAGTACAGCTCGACGAGATCCTGACGCGCGTAATCGCGTCGCTCCGAACCTGATGAAAATCAAAGCTACTGCCCGGCGCGCCGCCGAGTCGATGCTCCGCCGCCAGGCGAAGCCGATTCGCCGGCTGCTGCTCGCCACCGGGCGGGATCGGTCGCCCGTGCTGCCGGAGATCGTCCAGATCGAAAGCACCAACATCTGCAACGCGAAGTGCGTCTTCTGTCCGCGCGACGAGATGCACCGGCGGCAGGGCGTCATGAGCCTCGATCTGTTCAAGAAGGTCGTCGACGAGTGCGCCGCGCTCGGGATCACGCATGTCCGCGTTCACAACTACGGCGAGCCGTTCCTCGATCGGCACCTGACCGAGAAGGTCCGCTACGCGAAAGAGAAGGGCATCAGGGAAGTCGGCATGATCAGCAACGGGTCGCTGATTACCGAGAAGATCGCGCGCGGCATGATCGAGGCGGGACTCGATGCGATCAACATCAGCGTGGACGCCGGCGGCAAGGACGTCTTCGAACAGACGCGCATCGGTCTGAACTACGACAAGGTGATCGCGAACATCGAACGGATCGTGCGCATCCGCGCCGAGCTGGGAAAGCGGAGGCCGAAGTTGATTCTGTCATTCGTCCGCCAGAACAACTCGGTGGACGAGCGGGCGTTCATCGAACACTGGCGCCACATCGCCGACAAGATCCACATTACCGAACTGCACAACTGGGGCGGAACGCTGAACCACGAGTCCGATGTGAACTATCCGTGCTACCGGCCGTGGCTGACGTTCACGGTGTTGTGGGACGGCAGGGTCTCGCTCTGCTGCGCGGATTTCGACGCGCGGACAGTGCTTGGCGACCTCAATACTCAGTCGATCGAAGAGATCTGGAATTCGGAACCCTATCGCGCCGTCCGCCGCGAGCACCTCGAAAGCGGTGGACCCGATGTGTGCCGCGCCTGCGATCTGCCGCGAAAAGACTCTCCGCTCTGGGTGACCAAGCTCGCGTAAGGCTGTGGTGCTCGCCGGAGCGTCTTAAGGGGCGTATACTCGAACGCGAGTCAATTCCATGAAGAAAACCATCCTGCGCTGCGCGTTGCTCGCGGCCGTGGCCGTCGGACTGTCACAGCCGGTTTCCGCCGGCGATCTCAAGCTGACGATGCAGGATGGTCGTGTGACGGTCATTGCCGACAATGTTCCGCTCCGGCAGATCTTGCAGGAATGGGCGCGTATCGGCCAGACGCGCATCGTCAACGCGGACAAGCTGAACGGTCCGTCCGTCACGATCCAACTCGTGAATCTTCCGGAACGCGAGGTTCTCGACATCCTGCTGCGCACGGCCGCCGGCTATATCGCCGCGCCGCGCCCCGTCGCAGTCGCGGGCGCCGCAATCTACGATCGCATCACCATCATGCCGACGAGTCGCGCGCCATCCGTGAGCGCGAGCGCGTCGCCCGCGCCGCCGCCGACGTTCCAGCGTCCGCCGCAACCGATGGATGACAACGATGAGCCGATCAACGTGTCGATGCCTCCGCAGATGCCGCCGAATCCGGTGACGAGCCAGTTCCCGGGGATGCCGCCGCAGCAGAACGTGCCCAACACCGCGACGCAGCCGGGTCCTCTGACCTCGCCGCGCCCGGGCGCGCTGCCGCAGCCGGCGCTGCCGCAGGGTGTGCCGAATCCGTATCAGCCCGGACAGATCATCCGGCCGGGTGGCCCCGGCGGACCGGGTGGACCGGGTGGACCGGGCGGCGGCGGAAACTAGACTTTAGGCTTTCGGGGTCGGGCCTGTACAATTCCCACAATGTCCAGGCCCGAGACGCTGCGCCGCGGTGAATACGCGGCGCGCGGGGACTATCACCGCACGCCAGACCCTTCCTGGGACTACTACCCTACCTATCTCGCGAAACTTGAAGCAGTCCGGCGCTATCTCGACGCGTTGCCGGCACAGACGCGCGTGCTCGACGCAGGCTGTGGCGAAGGCGTCCTCGTGGATGAATACGCGGGAAGAATCGCGATCACAGGAGTCGACGCGAACTACGCGTCTGATCGCGTCACGCAGGGATCGCTGACGGCGCTGCCGTTTCCAGAGGCTGCGTTCGAGCGTGCGCTGTGCCTCGACGTGCTCGAACATCTCGCGTTCGAAGACCAGCCGCGTGCGCTCGCGGAACTCTTCCGCGTCCTGCGCCCCGGCGGCGAGCTGCTCGTATCCGTCCCCAACCTGGCGCACCTGCAGTCGCGCATCCAGTTCCTGCTGCGCGGCCGGCTGATTCGCACCGCCTCGGAGTTGAAGCATCCTGGCGATCGGCCGGCGGGGGAATACATCACGCTCGCGCGGCGCGCCGGCTTCACGCTGGTCAATCGGCAGGGAATCTTCCCGACGCTTCCAATCGTCACGCATTTCGTGCGCCGCAACCCGCGCGCGCTCGCGCCGCTGCACCGCGCGCTCACGCGCCTGCTGCCGGTGCCGGGCTGGTGCTTCCTGAACCTGCTTACGTTCCGTAAGGCCTAGGCGACGACAGTCGCCACTGACAGCTGTGTTTCGAAGGATCCGCGAGCTCTCGAAGAACATCACCGTCTACGGCCTCGGCGACGTGGCCGTTTCGATCGTCAACTTCTTCCTCCTCAGCGTCTACGTCACGTACTTCAGCGCCGGCGACTACGGCGCCATCGGGATCCTCGGCGGCATCGAGGTCGTAGCGAAGATCGTCTTCCGGTTCGGGCTCGACGGCTCGTTCATGCGCTTCTTCTACGACGCGGATGACGAAGCGGGCCGGCAGAAGCTGGCGAGCACGATTTTCTTTTTCCTTCTCGCTCTCGATGGCGGCGTCATCGCCATCCTGCTGCTGGCGGCGCCCGCACTGTCCCGAGCGCTGCTGGACACGCCGGCATACACCGCGGCGCTTCGGTTGATGCTGCTCAACACGTTCGCAATCGGCTTCACGTTCATCCCGTTTCACGTGCTCCGCATGGAGCAACGCGCGAAAACGTTCAGCCTGATGACGCTGGTGCGCTCGGTGGCGACCATCGTCGTGCGCCTGCTGCTCGTGACGAAGGCGGACATGGGCGTGACGGGACTCTATCTGGCCGATCTCCTGGTGACGCTTGGCATCCTCGCGGTGCTCGGCCGCTGGTTCGCGCCACTGCTGCGGCCGCTGTTTTCGCGGGCCGTGCTGCGCGACTCTCTCGCGTTCGGATTGCCGCGGGTGCCGCACGCAGCCGCGCAGCAGATTACCGCGGTCGGCGACAAGTTCATTCTGCCGATCTTCACCTCGCTCGAGAACATCGGCGTGTACAACATGTCGGTGTCGTTCGGGCTGACGCAGAAGCTGTTCCTGAGTGCGTTCGAATCCGCGTGGGCGCCGTTCTATTACGCGACGATCCGCGAAGCGGATGCGCCACGCGTGTTCCGGAAGGTCACGACGTATGCGGTCGCGGCCCTTGCACTGCTCACAGCCGGCCTCTCCGCGGTCGGGCGCGACGCGGCCGCGGCCATGCTGCACGGACGTCTGATCGCGCCGGACGATCCGCGATGGAGGGACGTCGCGATCGTCATCACGTGGACGTCGATCGGCGTGTTCCTGCAGGGGATCTATCTCCTGACATCGATCGGCCTCAACATCACGAGGCACACGCAGTTCTACCCTGTCGCGACGATTGCCGCCGCCGCGATCAATGTCGGCCTCAACTTCCTGTGGATTCCACGCTACGGAATCATCGGGGCCGCGTGGGCCAACGGCGCAGCGTACGCTGTGCAGGCGGTACTCGGGTATCGGCTGTCGCAGCGGTTTTATCCGATCCGTTACGAGTGGAATCGTATCGTGCGAGCCTGCGCGGCGGCGGTCATCGCCTGCATCATCGCGCGCCAGTTGCCTTCCGTGCGGCTCGCAGTCGATCCGAGGTCCACGATGGCGCACCTGCCGGACGTCTTCACGCGAGGCGCGACCGTCATCGCGGTGTTCGCCGGACTCCTTGCCGCGACCGGGTTCTTCCACGCGGCCGAATTGCGAACGCTGCGCGCGCTGCGCGCACGCGGAACGCCAATCCCGGCCGGCGTCACGTCGCCCGACAGCACCGAGATGGCCGGGGAAATCGTAGCGACCGACATCGGGACGCCCGAGTAACCGCGATGAACAAGTCTGTGTTGGTCCGTTCTGGTTTGTGGCGTGGTTATCGGGGTGGTCTGTTGCTGATCGCAGCGATCGCGCTGGCGTTACGGATGTACGGAATGCGATACGGACTGCCGGCGGTGTACAACCCGGACGAAGTGGCGATCATGTCGCGGGCGCTGGCGTTCGCGAAGGGGGATCTGAATCCCCACAACTTCCTTTACCCGTCGTTCTACTTTTACGCACTGTTCGCGTGGGAGGGGCTGACGGCGCTCGTCGCGGTGGCGATGGGGGCGATGGAGTCCGTTGGCGCGTTCCAGCGTGAGTTCTTTCTCGATCCAACCCGCGTCTTCGTGGCCGGCCGGCTGCTGACCGCGCTGATCGGAGCGGCGACGGCGACCGCGACCGCCGTGCTGACGGCGCGCATCAGCGGACGCGCTGTCGGACTCATCGCAGGGCTTCTTCTCGCGGTCGCTCCGCTGCACGTCCTCAACTCGCATTACGTGAAGCACGACGTGCCGGTGACTCTGCTGGTCATCCTTGCGTATCTTGCCTACGAGCGTCTCTGGACCCTTCCGCGTAAAAAGGATCTTCCGCCTGAAGGCGGAAGCTACAGGAGTCTGCTCGTCGCGGCGGCCCTTACCGGCATCGCATTTTCGACGCACTACTACGCGATCTTTCTGGCGATCCCGCTGGCGTGGTCGGCCGCACGAGGCGCAGCCACGGGAGCGGAAGCAATCAAGCGTGTTGCGATTGCTGCGATCGTGAGCGCCGTCGTCTTCTTCGCGCTGTCACCGTTCATCCTGATTGAGCCCGCGACCGCGATCCGCGACGTGCTGGCGAACCGGCAGATCGTGGTCGACCGCGCGGTTGAGAACCTGGGTTACGTGCGAAGTGCTGCGCGCTACGGGAAGCTCCTGCTTCTGGACACTGTCGGAGCGCCGTGTGCCGTACTCGCGGCCATCGGGATCGTCATCGGCGTGCGACGTGATCCGATCCGGACAGCATGGCTGCTGTCGTTCGCAGCTCCGTTCCTGCTTTTCATCGCGGGCACGTTTCCGGCGAGCCGATATCTCGTACCGGTGGTGCCCTTCATGGCGCTCTTCGCGGGGCAGGCTATCGCGGAGTTCGGGAGCATTCGCGTCGGTCCCACGCTGCTTGCGCCGATCCTGCTGACGACGTGCGTGGTACCGGCGGCGCTGGAGAGCTGCGAGGCCGATCGGTTTATTACCCAGACTGACACGCGGACGCTCGCGCTGCGCTTCATCACCACGCACGTGCCATCCGGCGCGACCATCCTGACGCAGCCCTATTCGGTGCCGATGGAGTCAACGGCCGGGGTGTTGAGGGAAGCCGTTGAGCGCTCCGGAAAGGAAATGCCGACAAAGACACGCCTGCAGATCGAGCGAACGCCATATCCTTCCCCGGCCTATCGCATCATTTATCTCGGCTATGGTCTCGATGCAGACAAGCTCTACCTTCCGATCGACCAGCTCGGCGGTGCGGACCCCCTGCAGCGGCTCAGGCGCGAACACGTGGCTTTCGTCGTGCTGAAACGGTACAATGGTCGCGACCCTGCAACGTTGCCGTTTCTTGCGGCTCTGGCCCGGGAGGGCCGGCGAATAGCCGTGTTTTCACCGTACCGGAACGCCGCGGAGCCCGGCAACGGCCCGCGGGCCGAGCCTTTCCTGCACAACACCGATGTCCGGATCGTCGCGGCGCTCGAGCGTCCCGGTCCGACCGTGGAGATCTGGCAGATCGATGGTCCTGGTTCGTAAACTGCGCGACCGACTCGCGACGCACGCGCGCGCGCTGCCCGCCGCACGTCATGCGTGGGCGCGCTTCCGCCGCCGCAAGTATGAGGGCCGAATCCAGCGCTTCCTCGACGCGGGGGACGGGCGCGCGGATCGGCTGCCCATGGGCGCGGTTTACGAAGCGACAATGCGGTGCAACCTGCACTGCGAGTTCTGCTACGTCGGCGATCTGCTGAATCTCGAAGGCGAATGGCGGCAGGAGCTCAGCCTCGAGGCGCTCGCCAAGGCGTTCCCCGATCAGAATGGCTTCCAGGTGAGCCTCACCGGCGGCGAGATCTTCATGCGCAAGGACATCATGTCCGTGCTCGATCTCTTCCGCACGAAGGGCTACGCGTGCGGGTATCTGACGACAAACGGCACCATCATCACCGACGAACGCGCCGATGCGCTGGCGGAGCTCGCCGCCAAAGGTTTTCTGAAGCACATCAGCGTCTCCGTGGACGGTCCGAAGGATCTGCACGACGCCGCGCGCGGCCTGAAAGGGACGTTCGAGCGGACGACGCAGGGGTTGCAGCGACTGCAGGCAGCGGCCAGGAAGAAAGGCGCGCCACTGCGCGTCAGCATCAACACGACGGTCGCGCACGAGAGCCTGGACGCACTCGATCGCATGGTGGACGTGGCAGAGGAGCTCGGCGTGGATGCGATCGGGCTGAATCACCTGATGTTCAGCACGCCGGAAGAAGTCGCCGAGACGGTGAAGATCATCGGTGCGCCTGATGCGTCCGTCATCGCGACGTTCGTCACGCGTGATCCCGGACTCGACGTCGCGCGCGTCCGCGAAAAGGTTGCGGCGCTTGCCGCCAAGTGCCACGAGCGGAATATTCTGTTCGACTTCCGGCCCAAGGTGCACGAGCCGTTGATCGACAGCTACTACACGCCGGGCACGAAGTTGAACGGGCGCTGTCTTTACCCGTTCCTGCACGCGCGCGTGTCGTTCTCGGGCAAGATGTATTTCTGTCCGTTCATCCGCGTCGAAGTCGGCGATCTGACGCAGTCCTCCCTCGAAGAAATCTGGAACGGCGAGCAGTTCGTCGAGATGCGGCGGCGGCTTCTCGAACACGGGATCTTCCCCGTCTGCCGGCGCTGCTGCAAGGTGGAGCTCGCACCGGAGCCGGCAGTCGCGACCGCAAATCTTCCGAAGCGCCGCGCCATCCCGATGACGGTGGTCCACAATTGAGCATCGGACGCAAAACGCTGCTCGTGAATCCGCCGCTGGTGAATGGCATCGCCTTCACGCGGCAGGGCCGCTGCCAGGAGCGCGAGGAAGTTCTCGGCACCACAAAGCCTCCTTACACGCTCGCCCTGCTTGCATCGTTGCTGCGGGATCAGGGGTGCGACGTCCGGCTCGTCGATCTGACGGCCGAGCGCCGAAGCGCTGACGCCTTGATCGCCCAGCTCGATCGCGAAGGCTTCAAGCCCACGCTGATTCTGTTTCCAAGCACCACGCCGACGCTGGACGCCGACGTCGCCGCCATTGCGAAGATCAAACGCCACTTCGGCGCGCCGATGTTCTGCTTCGGGCCGCACGCCTCGACGACACCCGCGGCGTCGATGCAGCGCGCGCGCGACGTGGATGGAATGTTCGTCGGCGAACCGGAAGAAGCTGCGCTGAACCTGGCCCGGCTCGAGTCGATTGACGCGCTGGCGACGGTGCCGAGCGTCACGTTCCGGCGCGGCGAGCAGATCGTCCAGCACACCGCGCACGGCTCGTATTCCGGCTTCCTGCAGATGCCGTATCCCGCGTGGGACCTCGTGCCGCTGCACACTTACAGCCTTCCGCTCGTCAACCGGCCGTATGTGATCGTGGAGACGAGCCGCGGCTGCCCGTACGCGTGCGACTTCTGCGTCGCTCCCGTGCATCAGGGGCACAAGTTCCGCGAGCGCAGCCCGAAGGCGCTCGTCGACGAGATCGAGCGCGGCTACCGCGAGTTCGGCATCGACTTTTTCTACCTGTGGGGCGACACGGTCACGCTGAACGTGAAGTCGTTCTCCGCGTTCTGCGACGAGCTGATCGCGAGGAAGCTGCCGGTGCAATGGTTCGGCAACGCGCGCGCGGACAACCTCACCGATCCGGCATTCGTGCACCGGCTGCGTAAGGCGGGCTGCTGGATGCTCGCGATGGGCATCGAGACCGAATCGGAAGAGATCCGCAAGGAGATGGTCAAGCGCCTGGAGCGGCAGAAGATCCAAACGGCGATCAACAACATGCGCGATGCGGGCATCCGCTCGTTCGCGTTTTTCATCTTCGGATATCCGGGCGAATCGCCGGCGACGATCAACCAGACAATCGAATACGCGATCGAGCTGAATCCGGATTTCGCGAACTTCTACCCGGCGGTCCCCTACCCGGGCACCGAGCTTTACAACAAGGTGGTCCGGGACGGATTGCTCGTAGAGGAAGACTGGACGCGCATGGAGTACTCGTACTACCTGCTGCGCGGGAACGGACTCGACGAACACGTGGTGATGGACGCGATCAATCGCGCGAAGCGCCGGTTCTTCATGCGCCCCGCCTACCTGGCGAGCCGCTTCGGCGACATGGTGAAGCTCGCCACGACGAAACCCTCGATCTTCGGGCAGATCGCGACACGCACGATCTTCGGATCGAAGGTCAACGCGGCGCGATGACGCGGTGCTGCGGCCGCGCGAGATGGTGCACGCGCCGGTAGGCATATAGGTCCCGCAGCTGTTTCAGATAGCCGGCTGCTTCCTTCCAGTTCATCTTGCTCTCGCCGGCCGTGCGTCCCCTGAAGACGTACGGAACCTCCACGACAACGCGCGGCTCGCTCCGAATCAACAACTCGAGGCAGATCTTGAAGCCACCGGCGGAGATGGTCACTCCGCGGGCGCGATCGCGATGCATCAGGAAGAACCCCGACGTTGCGTCCCGAACGGGCGTGAGGCCCCGGGCGAGCACACATGCAAACTTCGACATCAGCACGCGCGATGTTTCCCACGCGTCGGTGCCGCCGCCGCGTACGTAACGGCTGCCAATGACGATGTCCGCGTGCTCGGCGTGCAATATCGACAGCATTTTCGGGACGAGCTCGGGCGGGTGACTCAGGTCCGCGTCAATGACGCCGACGATCTCCGCTTCCGCAGCGTTGAAGCCCTCCACGACGGCTGTGCCGAGTCCCAGTTTGCCGGGACGATGCAGCACGCGAATCGGAAAGCTCTTCGCGACCTCGTCGGCGACCGCCCCCGTGCCGTCGGGGGAATTGTCGTCGACAATCACGAGCTCGCCATCGATGCCCCCTGTATCGTACGCGGCGAAGATCGCGCGGACGAGCTCGGGAAGGCGGTCGCGTTCGTTGTAAGTGGGCACCACCAGCGCGAGCGCGGGGACTGTGGCAATGCGAGCTGACAAGGAAAGGGCTCGCCAGCACTATAATTCATGCGGTTCGGCTCGCCTATCCCCCGAATGTCCACACGCCTGTTGCTGGCGCTCGTCGCCGCACTGTTGATTGTGCGGCTGCCGTCGCTGGTCCAGCCCATGGGGCCGGACCAAGGGCTGTACGCATACGTCGGCGATCGGATTCTGCACGGCGAGCTGGCGTACCGCGACGCGTGGGACCAGAAGCCTCCGGGTATTCACTACATCTACGCCGCGCTGCGCAGGATCTCCCCCCGCGATGTCGTCGTGCCGGCCGCCGATTTCGCGGCCGCGGCGATGGTTGCGGCGCTTCTGTGGGCGCTCGGGACCAAGATCGCCGGTCCACTGGCAGGTGGCTTATCGGCGTCGTTCTTCTTGCTGCTCTCGGATCCAGCGCTTGGACGGTACGGCGGCGTTCGCGTGCGCGCACAGGGTGAAACCTTCATTGCGCTCGCGGTCGCCGGCGCGCTGGCGCTCGCGGTCGGTAGTAATGGTGGCAAGGGCGTCAAAGCTATTAAAGGCGCCCTCATCTCGATCGTGGCAGGGCTGCTGCTCGGCGCTGCCTTTGCGCTGAAATACAACGCCGGTCTCTACGTGCTGGTGGTCGTGCTGGCGCTCGCGATGTCGAGAGGACTCAGCGTGCGTGACTTCGTATGTCTCGCGCTTGGGTCGCTCGTGATCCCTGTCGCGTTGTTCTGGGTGTTCTGGCGCGGCGGCGCGCTCAACGATCTCTACCAGGCGACCATCGTCTACAACCTGCACTATTCGGGAGAGACGTATGCAGGCCCGCTCGACATGGCGCGGTACCTGGTCATGTTCCCGATCCAGCACGCGCGCGTCGACGCGCTCTGGTTCATCGGCGGACTCGGCTGCATCGTTCTGCTGATTGCAGGCTTCCGCAAGCGGGCCGCCTGGATTCCGCTCGCGTGGGTCGCGGTGGCGTGCGCATCGATTGCGATCAACGGCAGCCGTAATCTGCCGCAGTACTTCGTGCAGGCGGCGCCGGCGCTGGCCCTGGCTGCCGGTGTCGCGGCGGCAATCGCGATTCCGCCTTTGCCGCGCGTGCTGCGCTGGGTCGTCGCCATCGTCCTCGCCGTCTTCATCTGGCGCGCGGGTGACGATCCTTTCCCGAAGCTGGCGCGGAACGTCTGGCATGACACGCGCTACGTCGCCGGACGGATCGATCGGCGGGCGCACATCGCACGCTACGGCGGCGCGCGCGACGTGGACAAGTATTCGGCGCTCGACAACATGGACCTGGCCGCCTTCTTCGCGTCCAGGACGTCGCCGGGGGACAGAGTTTTTCTCTTCGGCTTCTCGCCCGGTGCGTACGTGTATAGCGGACGGCAGAGCGCGTCGCGCTTCTTCTGGAGCCGTCCGGTCATCCTGGACTTCAATCACGACGATCCGTCCTACGGCATCGCGGGTCTGGCTGCGGACCTGGCGCGCACGCGCCCTGCGCTCGTCATACTCCAGATGCACGACTGGTCGCCGGACGTGCAGGATTCCGGTCCGTTTTTCCTGTCGCAGCCGCGGCTGGCTGGATGGCTGCGCGCGGAGTACCACGAAGTGCCGACGATCGACGGGTTCCAGGCGTGGGAGCGCAACGGACGCTGAATGATGAGTCGCGCGCAGTTTTCCGCGCCCCTGTTCCTGATCCTCGCGGCCGGCCTGTTCCTCAGGACGATTTATCCGGCGGCGGATCCACCGTGGCGTTCCACTATCGGTGTCGTGTGGCATGACGAGGGAGCATGGACGCATAACGCGCGCAACAAGGCGCTCTTCGGCGCGTGGCGGCAGGACGAATGGAATCCGGTGTACATCGCGCCGGTGTTCACGGCGCTGGAATACGGGTCGTTCAAAGCGTTCGGCGTCGGGGTGCGGCAGGCGCGACTGGTGAGCGAGTTTGCGGGATTCGTGTCCGTCCTGCTCCTCGCGCTTGGCGTCCGGCGCATCGCGGGACCGGTCGCCGGACTGATCGCGGGAGCGCTCCTCGCGACCAATTACGTGTACGTGATGTACGACCGCGCCGCGATCATGGAAGCGCTGATGGCTGCCTTCATCGTGGCGTCGTGGTACTGCTCGACGCGGGCGGAGCGGCAACCGGCCTGGGGGGCGGTGGCGGGGACTTGCGCCACGCTCGGGTTCTTTACCAAGGCGGCCGCCGCGTTCTACATCGGGGCCCTGGTCCTGGGTGTCGTGGCTTCCGCCTTCAGGCGGAAGGACTTCGAGCGGAAGGATTTGCGGAAGGCACTCTGGACCCTCGGCGGACTCGCCATCTCTTTCGTCATGATCGCGCTGTTTTTCGTCCTGCCACACTGGACCGACTATCGCTTTTACAACTGGCAGATGTCGGTCACGCGAAAGCCAAGCTATGACCTCGCGTCCATCGTGATGCGCGTGACGTGGTTTCCGATCCTGCACGACACGTTCAGCCGCATGTGGCTGGCCCTGTGCCTCGGACTCTTCGGCGCGTGGGGAATCGCTGCACGCTGGCGAAAGTCCGGTGACGGCGAACGGCTGCTTGTGCTCTGGATCGTGGTGGGCTCGCTCGAGCTGTTGATCCACGACGTCGGGAACGAACGCCGGTTCGTCTTCCTCATACCCGCGCTGATCGCTCTCGCGAGCATCGTCCTCGCGCGTGGCGCGGTACTGCCTGCGGACGCGCGCGACATTCCACGCGCGCGGCTGTTATTGCTTCTCCCTGTGATTCTTTACAGTGCGTATGTTCTGCTCGGATCGCTCGCACGGTTGCCGTATCTCGAGCAGGTCTACGCGCACGCGTTGAAAATGCCCGTGCGCATCGCGGCGAGCGGTGCCCTGCTGATCGGCGGAGCGCTGGTGTTGCAGTGGCGGCCGATATCGCGGGCGCTGACCTCGACGATATGGAGTGTGCGCGGCGCTACCGTGCTCGCCACGATCGCAGTGACGTGGAACATCGTAGAGTTCGGCGGCTGGGCGTCGCATCGCAGCTACAAGAACTACGAGGCGTCGCGCGCGCTTGGCGCTGTACTGCCAGCGGAGACGCTCGTGCAGGGGAAGCTCGCGAATGGCCTCGCGCTGGAGAACCGGATCCGTCCGATCTTCATCGGACACCAGTTCGGCAACTATGCGGACCGGAAGACTCGCTGGGATGTGCGGTATATTTTGACGTATACCGACCCGGAACTCGGCTATGAAGGCGACCAGATCGTTGATGTGCTCGCCGCGTACCCGGCCTGGCGCACCATCATGACCTTCGACGTGGCGGAAACGCCGTCCGGACACGACAAGGCCGCCTTGATCGAAAAGCGTGCGCGCCATTGACGAGCGCGCCATCAAGGCGCACGCCGACCTGCGTTTCCGCTCCGAATACGATTACGCGCTGTTCGAGTACTACCGCAGCGCGAAAGTGATTGCGTTTCTCGAGCGCGCCGGCGTTGCAGTGCGCGGGCGGGTGCTGGATGCGGGGTGCGGAGGGGGCGGCATGCCGCTGTCGCTGGCCGAAGAGGCGCGCGAAGTCGTGGGAATCGATCCCATCAACAGATTCGGCGATGCCGGCATGAGGCTCGCGCGCGAGCGCGGGATACATAACCTGCGGTTCGCGCTGGCTGACGGCATGGCGCTGCCGTTTGGCGATGAAGCGTTCGATCTCGTGCTTTCGCACGCGGTCATCGAGCACGTGGCGGACGCGGCACTCTACCTGCGTGAGTGCCGTCGCGTCCTCGCCAGGCGTGGGCGCGTGTATCTCTCCACGGCGCCGTACCTCTCATTCGCGGGCGCGCATCTGCCGCGACTGAAGGTCCAGCTGCCGCTGCACTTGATTTTTGGCAGGCGCATCGCCTTTGCTACCTTTACGTGGCTCGCGCGGCACGCGACCTGGGCGCTGAAGGAACCCGCGCACGAGAACTCGTTCATTCAGCTCGCGCGCAAGGGGCAGATCAAGCACGACGATCTCCTCGAGAAGGTGACCGTCTCCAGCCTTCGCGCGCACATCGCCGCCGCGGGTCTCGACATCGTACGCGAGGAACTGCACGTCACCGGGACGGTGAGGCGGCTGCCGAAGTTCCTGGGTGACGCGGTCCGCGAAGATCCGCTGACGCGCGACATTTTCATCTCGAACATGGAATACGTGCTCGCCCACGCGGGTTCTGGAGCGTAGCGCCCATGCCGCTGCCCGACGTCGACCGCTACCGTCCGGACGACAAGCGCGCCGTCGAGGCGTTGTACCGGCGTGTCTTCGGCATCGACGCGGCGGACGCCAGCCGCCTGCGCTGGGAGTGGCAATACCGCCGTAATCCGAACAATCCCGGTGGCGAACCGGAGATCTGGATCGCCCGGGAAGGACCAGCGATCATCGGCCAATACGCGACGATGCCCGTGCGGCTCGCCGTGAAAGGACACGAGGTCAAAGGCTCGTGGGGCATGGACGTGATGGTCGCGCCCGAACGTCAGCGCCGCGGCCTTGGCGAAGTCCTATTCCGCACCTGGGATCGCAACGTTGGCGCGTCGCTCGGGCTGGGACTGTCCGAGGCGTCCTATCGGCTGTTTCAGAAACTCAAATGGCCGGATGTCGGACCGGTCCCCTGCCTCGTGAAGCCGCTTTCGCGCCGCGCGTTCCGTCATCCGCGGCTGCCCGTCGCCGTCAATCGCTTCATCTCGTTCATGACGTGGCCGCTCGTGCTGTTGATCTCGCGCTCGCGGCCGCTGAGTGCCGAAGTGCGCATCATTCAGCGCTTCGACGACAGCTTCACCAGGTTGTGGGAATCGCTCGCGCCGAAGTTCGACGTCGCCGTACGGCGTGACGCGGCGTACCTGAACTGGAAGTTCGCGACGGCGCCGCATGTCCGGTATTCGATCGCGGTCCTGGTCCGTGATAGCAAAACGGCGGGATACGCCGTCTACCGCCACCTCCACGAGCCGCGCGGGCGCGTCACGCTGCTCGTCGACTTCCTGGCGGACCCCGAAGACGAGCAGGGGATCGAAACTCTCCTGCGCTGGGTCGATCGCGAAGCGCGCAATGCCGACTCGGACAAGATCCGGACCTTCGCGATGCACGCAGGCTTCCGCAGGATCCTCCGCAAGTCGGGCTACTTCGTCGTCAAGTCCACGATGGAGTTTGTCATCAAGATCAATGACGCCGACATTCCGCCGGACTTTTACGAAAAAACCGACTGGTGGCACGTCACGCTGGGGGACAGCGATCAGGATAGATAATGTCGTAATCCGGCATGCATCTTCTTGTAGGGATTGACACCGAGGGGGACAACCAGTGGGACGCGGCGGCGCGGGCGAATCAGAAGTTCGAAAACCTGTACGCGCTGCCCCGGCTCCATGCGCTCTTCGCGCGTCACGGCGTCAGGCCCACTTACGTCATCACCTATCCGGTTGCGAAGGACCGGAAGTCTGCGGACGTCTTGCGCGCGCTGCAGGCGGGAGGGGATTGTGAGATCGGTGCACATCATCACGCCTGGGAGACGCCGCCGTGCACTGACGAGGACGTGCGCCGGCATCCCTATGCATCCAACCTTCCCCTGCGTCAATTCGAGGCGCAGCTCGCGTCGCTGACGGACGCGATCGAAGAAGCGCTAGGCGCGCGCCCCGTCTCCTACCGATCGGGACGATTTGGTTTCTCGGCGGCCCACGTCTCGAGCCTCGAGAAACTCGGCTACCACGTTGAATCGAGCGTCGCGCCGCTGTTCTACGAGGCGCACAAGCAGGGGCCCGATTTCGTCGAGGCGCCGCTGACACCGTACTATCTCGCGTACGACAGCGCGACGAAGCCCGGCACAAGCTCGCTGCTCGAAATCCCGGTTTCCGCCGGGTTGAATCGGCATCTGCCGTCTGCGATTCAGTATGCCTACGCGCGCGCGCCGCAGCCGTATACGACCAAACGCATGCTGCGGAAGCTCGGTGTCGCGCACGTTCGCTGGCTGCGGCCGTCGTACTCATCGCTCGAGGACATGATCGCCCTCGCGGACGATCTTGCAGAAGCGCGCGTGCCGGTGCTCAATCTTCTCTTCCACTCCAGCGAAGCCATTGTCGGCGGGAGCCCCTACAACAGGACCGAGGCGGAGCTCGCCGCCTTCTGCGATCGTCTCGAGCGCTTCTTCGAGTATGCCGTCGGCACGTTGAAGGCGCGTCCGGCAACGTTCAAGGAATTTCACGCGGCGTACTCCACGTGAAGATCGTCCACGTCACGCCGCACTTGCCGCCGGATCAGGCGGCGAATGCGCTGCTGCCTTTTCAGCTTGGCGAATGGGCGCGCGCGCGCGGCGATTCGGTCCACTTCGTCGCGCACCCACCCGCCGCCGGTGGCACGCCAACATCCGGTGTCACCTGGATTCCACGCGCCAGGCGAACGTTGATGCAGCGCGTGTTCCGCACGGGTTCGATGGCGGGCGCGTGGCGAATCCGTCGCGAGACCCGGGACATCTTCGCGTCGGCGGACGTCATTCACGTTCACAGCAACGGGCTGCTCCCGGAGGTATCCGCAGCGTTCGCAAAGAGCCTTGGCAAGCCTGTCGTGCTCACGCTCTATGGCACGGAGATCTGGCACTACAGGAAGAAATTCGGTCCCGACCTCTTCACGCGTGCGTACAGAGCAGCGGACGCGGTCACGTTCTATAGCCAGCGCCTCCTCGAGCGCGCACGGGAGCTGGGTCTCGACCGGGCCCGCGCCGTTGCCATCTACCCGCCTGTTGCCGAATCGTTTCGATTTCATGATGACCGCGCGATGCTGGACGCGCGACGCTCGCTCGGCATCCGGGCGGCGAACCTGCTCGTCAATGTCAAGCGCCTGCATCCGCTCGCGGGACAGCGTTTTCTCCTCGAAGCGCTGCCCGCCGTCGTGCGTGACCACCCTCATACCCACCTCGTCGTCTGCGGCACGGGCACGCTTCTCCCGGAACTGCAGGCTGTGGCACGATCCGCTGGAGTGGAAACGCAAGTCACTTTTGCCGGGCTGGTGGACAATGCCGTCGTGGCGCGCTACTGCGCAGCGGCCGATCTGTTCCTGCTGCCCTCCGTCCTCGAGGCTTTACCAACGGTCGCCGTCGAGGCCCTCGCATCCGGGACACCGGTAATCTCCGCGGACAATCCGGGCGGCGTCGAGCTCCATGGCGTGTTCGGAGAAGATGTGGCGGTGGTGCCGCGGGAACAGGCGCAACCGCTCGCCAGCGCAATACGCACTGCGCTGTCACGCAAGCGGCGTACGGCGCCATCAACGCAGGCGATCATCGAGTCCCGCTTCCGCGCGCCGGCCGTCGCGCGCCAGTACTGGGATCTCTACGCGGACGTGATCGTCCGATGACGAATGCCGTCGGCCGCGCTGCAGCGGCCGCGCTGCTCGCCGGCCTTCTCGGCGCTGCCTGGGTCGCGCTTTTCTACGCGTGGCACTCCGCACTGCGCGTCGAATTCGATCGCGATCTTCCGCGCAATGTCGCCGGCATCTATCCGCCAGAGCGCGACCCGGCTACGGCACTGACCTTCGCATGGACCGGAGCCGACGCGGTGATCCGGCTGCCGGGGCTCGATCGCGGCGCCACTTGGTCGCTCGATCTGCGAATGCGAGGCGGACGCCCGGGCGCCGCCAATCCTGACGTCACGATTCTGGCTGACGGCATCGCCATCGCGACGGCGCAGTCCTCGCTGGACTGGATCGACGTGCATGTCGTGATTCCATCGCGCGCGGATCGCCGCGGTCTCACGCTCGGTCTCCGTCCATCCACGACGTTCGTCCCCGGACCCGGCGACCCGCGACCGCTTGGCGTCGTTCTCGATCGCCTGACGCTGACACCCGAGCGGACGGTGCTCGTGCCGCGCCCTGCGCTCGTCGCCGCGTCGGTGTCGGCAGCCGCAATGGGAGGCGCCATTGCGCTGCTCGGCGTCACCGCGGGATCGGCCATTGGCGGGGCCGTTCTGCTCAGCGCTGGTGCCGCCTCGGTCATCGCGCGTGGCTTTGGGCCATTCACGAATTACCCCGACGTCGTGATTCGGCTCGGCGTGGGGATCGCGCTCGCGCTCGCGGTTGGATCGCTGACGCTGCAGTACTGGCGAGGAAAGCCGCTGAGAAACACGGCGCGGTTCGCAGCGGCGTTTTCCGCGGCGGCCCTCTTGCTCAAGTTGCTCGTCCTGCTTCACCCCAACATGGCGATCGGCGATGCGATGTTTCAGGCCCATCGTTTCCAGGGCGTGCTTGCCGGCAATCTGTATTTCACGTCGATCGCGCCGGGCGGTTACGCCTTTCCGTATCCCCCGGGACTCTACGTGTTTGCGGCGGCGTTCGCCGGCATGGTGCG
This sequence comes from Vicinamibacterales bacterium, assembly GCA_035637115.1. Classification (GTDB taxonomy): domain Bacteria; phylum Acidobacteriota; class Vicinamibacteria; order Vicinamibacterales; family 2-12-FULL-66-21; genus JAICSD01. The sequence continues at coordinate 6,907 of DASPXV010000019.1, read as the reverse complement.
CCGCGGCGCCGCCGACGTCACGCTTCTGCGCACGCTGACCACCTCCGTTGATGCGGTCGCGGGCCTTCTCCTCTATCGGATCGTGGACTCCGCGTGGCGTAACCGTCTGGCGGCGGCGATTTCGGTCGCCATCTACCATCTGATTCCGGTGGAACTCGGCGTGCTGACGACGGGAAATCTGACGAACGCGTTCGCGCAATCGGTCGCGGTTGGTGCGCTCGGATTGATGACTGCCGCTGCCGTCGCGCGCCGCCGCTGGCGCGTCTGCGCGGCACTCGCCATCGTTCTCACCATCGCGTATCTGTCGCACACGGGTACCTTGGCGATCCTGTTCGTCGCGACGATCGCATCTGCAGCGCTGTTCGCAATTCGCGGAGGTGCTGATGGACGGCGTGCGGCCGCGGTGATCTTCGTCGCGACAGTCGCCGCCGCTGTCGTCTCGGTCGGAATCTACTACGCGCACTTCATCGAAACCTACCGATCGGAGTTCGCCCGAATCGGCCACGAGACGGCGACGGCCGCGTCGGATGCGGGGGGCCGCACCGTCGGCGACCGGCTTCGTCTCGTCCCGTATTCGCTGGGAATCTACATCGGCGCCCCTGTGCTGTTATTTGCCTTCCTCGGAACGACGGAGATGATGCGGCGGGCGAGCCCGGATCGCCTCGCGATCGTCCTTGGCGGATGGACGGCGTCGTGCGTCCTGTTCCTCGTGGTCGGCGTCCTGACGCCGGTCGATATGCGCTACTACCTCGCGGCGGTTCCGGTGCTCGCCATTGCCGCCGCATACGGCGCGGCATGGGCATGGAACGAGGCCTGGCCGCTGAACCGCACCATGTGGCGTGCCGCGGCAGCCGTGTTCCTCGCGGCCGCGATCTCGACGGGCTTTCACAACTGGTGGAACGCGCTTGGGTAAAGCTTGTCGGTCCGGCGGCACAGGGCTTGGTAGGATAGCGGGATGAAACTCACCGAACAGATCGCGCAGGACATCACCGCGGCAATGAAAGCGCGCGACGCCGCGCGGCTGTCCGCGCTGCGCATGGTCAAGGCGGCGCTGATGAATGGCGAAGTCGCAAAAGGACGCGCGCTCGAAGAACCGGAGGCGCAGCAGGTGCTCGCCTCGCTGATTAAACAACGCCGCGATTCGATCGAACAGTTCAAAGCGGGAGGCCGCAACGATCTCGTCGAGAAGGAAACGGCGGAGCTCTCGATCCTCGAGAAGTACGCGCCGCCCGCTGCCAGTACAGCCGAGATCGAGCAGGCCGTCGACGCCACAATCAAGGAGACGGGCGCCACCAGCGCGAAGGATATGGGCAGAGTGATGAAAGCCGTGATGAGCGCCCTGACGGGCAAGTCCGCGGATGGCAAAACTGTGAACGAAATCGTCAGGAAAAAACTCGCCGGCTGAATACAAACTTTTTCGCGCGCGCTCCGTCTAATCATTTTGAAAGGCAACGCACAAGCCTCTCATCCATCCTCCATGGGGCCTCCACTGAAAGGTGGGGGCCTTTTTCGTTTACACAGTTAACAAACCGTCCGGCACCGGGACGCCCTGTTCGCTGTGGTACGCTGCCCGGAAGTGAGCACTCGATATTGAGGCGGATACATCCCACCGTGCTGCTGATGGCCAGCGCACACTTCATGGTAGACGGCTACGGCAACATCTACGCACCCCTCCTCCCGCTGTTAATCCCGAAGTTACATCTCTCGCTGGCGGCCGCGGGAACACTGACGATGCTGTATCAGATGGCGGCGTCAGTCGCGCAAGTGGGATTCGGCCACATCGCGGATCGCTGGCGGCCGCGCCTGCTCGTGATGATCGGCCCCGTCGTTGCGGTGAGCGTGCTGAGCCTTGTCGGTGTTGCGCCGACAATTCCGTTGCTCGCGGCGGTGCTGATCTTCGGCGGTCTCGGGGCCGCCGCCTTTCATCCGCCGGCGGCCGCACTGGCGCATCGGCTTGGCGGCAATCATCGCGGCCTCGCGATGTCCGTGCACATCACCGGAGGCACGCTGGGGTTCTCGATGGGGCCGTTGCTGTTCGCGCCGGCGGCGCAGCATCTCGGTCTGGCGTGGACGCCGTTCCTGGCGGTCCCCGGTCTGATCGTGATTGCGTTCTTTCTCACACGCGTGCCACCGATCCCGGTCCACCACGAAGGCACGGCAGGATTTCGAGCGCTGCGGCCGTACGCGAAGCCGCTCGGCCTGCTCTACGCAATCGTCGTACTCCGTACGCTCGCGTCGCTCGCCTTCGCGACCTACGTGCCGGTGATGCTCACGCGCAGGGGCCTGACGTTGTCGGAAGCCGGCGCGATCATTGCGGCATATTTGTTCGCGAGCGGCGCTGGAGGATTCCTGGGTGGCCCGGCGGCGGATCGGTTCGGGCCGCGCAGCGTTATCGCATGGTCGCTCGTGCTTGCGATGCCATTCCTGGTCGCATCGACGGTGCTGTCGGGCTGGCCGTTCGTGGTCGCGCTGTGCATCGGCGGCTTCTTCCTGCAGTCCACGCTGCCGGTGAACGTCGTGTTCGGCCAGGCGCTCGCGCCGGTCAGCGCGGCGACCGTGTCGTCGCTGATGATGGGCTTCGCGTGGGGAATGGGCGGTTTCAGCGTGCCTGTTGTGGGCTGGATCGCAGACCGTTATGGAATCGAACGTACGCTGTTTGGTTTGGCGTTCATTCCACTGCTCGCGGCGGCGGTATCGACCTGGCTGCCTGCCCGGGCGCCGGTTGACCTGCGGGCGCAGCCATCGGCGTGAGATTTGCGTGGTACGATTGCTGATGGATCTTTCGTAATGCCGCGCAGTCCCCGTCTGTCGACGGTCGCCTATTCCTTCGGCCCCGGACCCGTAACACCCGCCGTGCGGATGTTGCTCTGGGCGAACATCGGCATGTACGTCGCTTCGCTCATTTTTCCCGTCATCGTCGACTGGCTCGGGCTGGTCCCCAAACAGGTCATCGAGGCGCGCTGGCTGTGGCAGCCCGTGACCTACATGTTCTTGCACGCGCGCAACCCGACCCACATCCTGTTCAACATGCTCATCCTCTGGATGTTCGGCGTTGAGCTGGAGCGGATGTGGCGGACGCGTTTCTTCGTCAAGTACTACTTCGTCACCGGCGTCGGCGCGGCCCTCCTATCCGTCGTAATTGCGTTGCTGCCATTCGGCGCGACGCACGCCACGTACGACGTGACGATCATCGGCGCGTCTGGCGCGCTATACGGCTTGCTGCTCGCGTACGCACTGTACTTCCCCGACCGTCCGATCCTGATGTTCCTGTTCTTCCCGGTACCCGCGAAGTACTTCGTCATGATCCTCGGCGCGATCGCGTTCCTCACGTCGATCGAGGGAGGCGGGACCGTCGCCGCAACGACGCATCTTTCAGGCCTCGTTGTCGGTTATCTCTACCTGCAGGGTGGACGCGGCGGCTTCGGCGCGGAGATCAAATACCGCTACCTGAAGTGGAAGATGAACCGGATGCGCCGCAAGTTTGATATCTATTCTGGCGGGCGCTCAGAAAAAGCGCGCTGGGACCGCAACGTTCACTAGACCAGTCCGCGCGTCCAGCCTCCATCGACGGGAATCGTCACGCCGGTCACGAATGACGCGGCGGGCGACGCAAGGAACGCGACCACCTCGCCGAGTTCCCTCGGCTCTCCCATGCGTCCGAGCGGAATTCTCGCAATCGTTCGCTGTTCGATGACGTCGGCTGTCGTCCCTTCCCGTGCCGCGGCCTGCTCCGACAATTCGACGACGCGATCCGTGCGCGTATAACCGGGCGCCACGCAGTTGACGAGAATGTTGTGCGGCGCAAGCTCCACTGAGAGCGTTTTGGCGAGTGAGGTCACCGCCGACCTGAGCGCGTTCGACAGCACCAGACCTTCGATCGGCTGCTTCACCGAGATCGATGTGATGTTGATGATGCGCCCGCCGCCGCGGCGCTGCATGTGAGGAATCGCCGCCCGGCAGAGCCGCACGACACTGAGCAACAGCGAGTCGATCGCCTCGGCCCATACGCGCTCGTCGAGCGACATGAAGGGCCCCGACGGCGGTCCGCCAGTGTTCGTCACGAGCACGTCGAGACCGGCAAGCTTCTCGACGGTGGTCGCGATGACGCGATCAATCTCTTCCCGCTTTGACAGATCCGCCTGGACGGCGACAACGTCGCCGCCGGCAGCATTGATTTCTTCGGCCGTCCGCGCCAGCGCCTCAGCGCCGCGCGCGCAGATGGCAACGCGAAAGCCGTCGCGCGCCAGCGCCTCCGCCGACGCGCGACCGAGCCCCTTGCTGGCCGCGCACACGAGCGCTGCGCGAGACACTAAATCCTATTCTCTATGGAAGTACGAATCGGTGTGATCCAGCCAGTCCTGCCGGATGGGTGCGAAGACGTCCAATTCGAACGTGTCGTCGAGCGCTTCCGCCTGGTGCTCCACCCACGAGGGGATGTGGAGGACTTCCCCTTCGCGGACGGTGATCTCCTCGCCGCCGATCAGGAACTTGAGCGCCCCCTGCAGCACGTAGGTCATCTGCTCGCTCTCGTGGTTGTGCATCGGCACGAGCGCCCCCTTTTTGAGGTAAATCTGGGCCAGCATTTCGCGTTCACCGGTGACGATCTTGCGTGAGATCATCTCCGTGACCTTCTCGAGCGCGAGCTCGTCCCAGCGATAGAGACTGACGGGGGGCGGCACCGGGGGATTATATAATGTCGTCGATGAAAGCCACCGCGACGAAGGACGCACCGGCACGTACGTACGAGGGCCTGTCCGCGAAGGATTTACTCCGCGCGTACAGGACGATGGTGTTGTCGCGCAAGCTGGATGACAAGGAGATCCAGCTGAAAAACCAGAGCCTGATCTTCTTCCAGATCAGCGGCGCGGGACACGAGGCGGTCCTTACGGCGGCCGGCATGGTGCTGAAGCCGGGTCACGACTGGTTCCATCCTTATTATCGCGATCGCGCGCTGTGCCTCACGCTCGGTATGACGCCGCTCGAAATGCTCCTCAGCGCGGTGGGCGCGAAGGACGATCCGAACTCCGGCGGCCGCCAGATGCCGTCGCACTGGGGCCACACGCGGCTCAATATCGTGTCGCAGTCCAGTCCCACCGGCACTCAGTGTCTGCACGCCATCGGCACGGCTGAAGCCGGGCGCCTCTACGAAAAAGTCACGGAGATCGAGAATCGCGAGTCGCGCTTCAAGTCCGATGAAGTCGTTTACCTGTCGATCGGCGAAGGCTCGACGAGCGAAGGAGAATTCTGGGAGTCATTGAGCTCCGCGTGCACGCTGAAGCTTCCGGTCGTGTTCGTCGTCGAGGACAACGGCTACGCGATCTCCGTGCCGGTTGAAGTCCAGACGCCGGGTGGGGACATCTCGAAGCTCGTGACATCCTTTCCGGGTCTGTTCGTGCAGAGCATCGATGGCACGGAGTTCCTCGGCTCCTACAAAGCGATGGACGCGGCGGTGAAATATGCGCGCGAGCGCAAGGGTCCCGCGCTCGTGCACGCGAAGGTGATTCGTCCGTACTCGCATTCTCTGTCGGACGACGAGAAGTTGTACAAGACGGCGGAGGAACGCGCCGCAGAAGCGAAGCGCGATCCCATCACGCGCCTGGCGACGTTGATCGTCTCGGACGGGATCGCGACGGAAGCCGAGTTGAAGGATCTCGTCCGCGAGGTCGAGCTCGAGATCAATGCGGCTGCGGACATGGCCAGGCAATCCGAGAAGCCGTCGCGCGACACGGCGGCGCTGTACGTCTACTCGCCGAGCGTCGATCCGACGTCCTCCGCGTTCAGCACGGAGCCCAATCCGCAAGGCAAGCCCGACACGATGGTCGCCGCGATCAATCGCACGCTGAAAGATGAAATGGCGCGCGATCCGCGCATCGTCGTGTTCGGCGAGGATGTCGCCGATTGCAGCCGCGAGTCCGCGCTCGAGTCGGTGCCCGGCAAGGGGGGCGTCTTCAAGGTCACGCACGGATTGCAGCGCGCGTACGGCAGCACGCGCGTCTTCAACTCGCCGCTGGCCGAGGCAAACATTATCGGGCGGGCGGTCGGAATGGCTGTCCGCGGAATCAAGCCGGTCGTCGAGATACAGTTCTTCGATTACATCTGGCCCGCCATGATGCAGCTCCGCGACGAGATGTCGATGCTGCGCTATCGCTCAAACAACGCATTCTCGTGCCCGATGGTGATCCGCACCGCAATCGGCGGATACCTGCGCGGCGGCGCGCCGTACCACTCGCAATCGGGCGAGAGCATCTTCGCGCACTGCCCCGGCATCCGGGTCGTGTACCCGTCGAATGCGGTCGATGCGGCGGGTCTGCTGCGCACGTCGATCCGCTGTGACGATCCCGTGCTCTTCCTCGAGCACAAGCATCTCTATCGCCAGACGTACAACAAGGGCGAGTATCCCGGCAAAGACTTCATGATTCCCTTCGGCAAGGCGAGCCTGCGCCGCGAGGGAGATCACGTGGTCGTCGTCACCTGGGGCGCGCTCGTGCAGCGATCGCTGCTGGCGGCGCAGCAGGCCGAGAAAGATCACTTCAGCGTCGCGGTCCTCGATCTGCGCACCATCGTTCCGTACGACTGGGAGGCGATCGCCGCGCACGTGAAACGCGTCAACCGCGTCGTGATCGCGCACGAGGATCAGGTGATGTGTGGCTTCGGCGCGGAAATCGCCGCGCGAATCGCGGGCGAGCTGTTCGAGCACCTCGACGCGCCCATCCGGCGCGTCGGTGCGAAGAACGTGCCGGTCGCTTACTGTCCGGATCTCGAGGAAGCCATCCTCCCGCAGTCGTCAGACATCCTGAAGGCCATACGCGACACCGCACGATACTGAGAACATCGACGTTTTACCGCCGAGAACGCAAAGACCGCAGAGTCAAAGTTTTTCTCAGCGTGCTTTGCGCGCTCTGCGGTT